>NZ_CP150917.1:122500-422500 GCF_039908645.1 Pseudomonas helvetica | reverse complement strand
AGCACCGAAACGATCGGCGAACTTCTGTACACGGCCGCCAGTATCCAGAGTCTTCTGCTTACCGGTGTAGAACGGGTGGCACTCGTTGCATACGTCGATCGCCAGAGGCTTGGCCAGGTTCGAACGAGTTTCGAACTTGTTGCCACAGCTGCAGGTAACTGCGGTGATTTCGTATGTTGGATGGATATCGGCTTTCATGGTGTCTTCCTCGGGCTAGCGTGCCGCCACTCAACACTATTGTTGAATACCGCACGTAATTAGGCCGCGGATTCTACCAGACCTTTACAATCACGCAAGCTGTCCAAAGTGCCCTCCATCAGAAAAGACTGTTCGATTCTGGCAAGTGAACACTTTCCTAATAGAGGACACTAATCCAGTCGTCTGCTAGGCTCCGGCCCTTCTTTACCGCCTGCTCAATGAGATCCCCCCGCGTGCCCGACGCCATTTTGCGCCTCGCCCTGCCTTCGCCCCTGCGCCGCCTGTTCGACTACCGTGCCCCGGCGGGAGTCCTGCGCGCGCATTTGCACCCGGGCATGCGGTTGCGGGTGCCGTTCGGCCGCCGCGAGATGATCGGGATCCTGGTGGAAGTCACCAGCCACAGCGAAGTCCCGGCCGACAAACTCAAACCGGCACTGGCGCTGCTCGATGCCACTCCACCGCTACCGGCAGCACTGTTCAAGTTGTGCCTGTGGACGTCCCAGTATTACCAGCACAGCCTCGGCGACACCTTGAGTTGGGCGCTGCCGGTGCTGTTACGCCAGGGCGAACTGGCCGAGGCGCGTCAGGAGCGCTTCTGGTCGATCACCCCGGGCGCGAAACTGGATGATCCGCGTATCGCCCGCGCGCCACGTCAGCGCGAAGCCTTGGCAACGCTGGCCCAGCATCCGCATGGCGTTGCCCATCAGTTGCTGAGCAAGTTGATGTTGAGCAAGGACAGCCTCGACCTGCTGCTGGCCAAAGAACTGGTGCAGGTGGATATCCGCAAACACGCACCCGGCGAACGTCACGAACACTGGCTGGCGCAACCGGAGCTGCCGCTGAACCCGGAGCAGCGCGCCGCGTATGAAGCGATCCGCGCAGGTTTCGACAGTTTTCATGCGTTCCTGCTGGCCGGGGTCACTGGCAGCGGCAAGACCGAAGTCTATTTGCAGCTGATCCGCGAAACCCTTGAGGCCGGCAAGCAGGCGCTGGTGCTGATCCCCGAAATCAACCTCGGGCCGCAAACCCTGGCGCGCTTCGAACAGCGCTTCAATGCGCGTATTGCCCTCGTGCATTCGGCCGTCAATGACCGCGAACGGCTGGAATCCTGGCTCGCGGCCCGGGATGGCGAGGCCGACATTATTATCGGCACCCGCTCGGCGCTGTTCACACCGATGAAAAACCCCGGGCTGATCATCATCGATGAAGAGCACGACGGCTCTTATAAACAGCAGGAAGGTTTGCGCTATCACGCCCGCGATCTGGCATTGGTCCGAGCACGACAGGAAAACATCCCGATTGTCCTTGGCTCGGCGACGCCGTCACTGGAAAGCCTGCACAACGCCTACACCGGTCGTTACGGACTGCTGCGCCTGAACGAGCGCGCCGGCGGGGCGAAACAACCCCGTTTCCTGCGCCTGGACGTCAAAAGTCGCCCGCTGGACAGCGGTATTTCCGGGCCGATGCAGCAGGCGATCGGCCAGACCCTCGCTGCCGGCCAGCAAGTCCTGGTATTTCTCAACCGTCGCGGCTTTGCGCCCACCCTGCTCTGTCACGATTGCGGCTGGATGTCCGAGTGCCAGCGCTGCGATGCGCGAATGACCGTCCACCAGCGTTCCGGCGAGCTGCGTTGCCACCATTGCGGCTACGTTGAACGCGTCCCTCGGCACTGCCCGAAATGCGGCAAGGTCGATTTGCGCCCCGTGGGTGCCGGCACCGAACGCGCCGAAGAGCGTTTGGGCATTCTGTTCCCGGACTACCCGGTATTGCGGGTCGACCGCGACAGCACCTCGCGTAAAGATGCGATGAATCAGCTGTTCGCGACCATTCAGAAAGGTCAGCCGTGCATTCTGGTGGGCACGCAGATGCTCGCCAAAGGGCATCACTTTCCACGGGTGACGCTGGTGTCGATTCTCGATGCCGACGGCGGACTGTTCTCCGGTGATTTCCGCGCCAGCGAACGCATGGCTCAGTTGATCGTGCAGGTGGCGGGACGTGCCGGTCGCGCCGAAGAGCCGGGCAAAGTGATCATCCAGACTCACCTGGCTGACCACCCGTTGTTGGTGCAACTGACCGAGCAAGGTTATTTCGCCTTTGCCGAGCAGGCCTTGAGCGAACGTCGTTCCGCCGGGCTACCGCCGTTCGCGCACCTGGCGCTGTTGCGGGCCGAAGCGCACAAACCGGGGCAGGCCGAAAGTTTCCTCGATGAAGCCTGCAGCGAAGCAGAGCGATTGTTGGATGAACACACCCTGACCGGCATCGAATTGCTCGGGCCGGTGCCGGCGCCGATGGAGCGTCGGGCTGGACGCTATCGTGCGCAATTATTGTTGCAAGCCTCGGCTCGGGCACCACTGCATCGACTGCTGAGCGCCTGGTTGCTGGCGCTGGAACAGATGCCGAGCGGGCGGGCGGTGCGCTGGTCTTTGGATGTTGATCCGGTCGATTTGTATTGAGTCAACTATGTGGCGAGGGAGCTTGCTCCCGCTCGGCTGTGCAACAGCCGCAAACAAGTCCCCCCTCCCAGCAGACAGAATGCAGCACCCGATTTCAGGGCCGCTCCGCGCCCCAGCGGGAGCAAGCTCCCTCGCCACAAGGTAATCAATCACCGTAAGTCCGCAATGAACCTACAATGGTTGGCAAGCCCGACTTCGCAACGGATAATGCCCAGTTTTTCCACCTGCGCATTGATGCGCCGCCGCTCTGCGGTTGAAAGAGAAGACCATGAAAGACACCATTCGCCAGTTGATCCAGCAAGCCCTCACCCAACTCGTTACCGACGGTGTGTTGCCTGAAGGCCTGACGCCGGCGATTCAGGTGGAGAACTCCCGTGACAAGACTCACGGCGACTTCGCCAGCAACATCGCCATGATGCTGGCTAAACCGGCCGGCATGAAACCGCGCGATCTGGCGGAAAAAATCATCGCTGCGCTGCCGGTTGACGAAAACGTCAGCAAAACCGAAATCGCCGGCCCGGGCTTCCTCAACTTCTTCCAGAATACCCAGGCCCTGGCCTCGCGCCTGGACGTCGCCCTGGCCGACGCCCACATCGGCGTGCGCAAGGCAGGTCCCGTGCAGCGCACTGTGGTCGACTTGTCGGCACCGAACCTGGCCAAAGAGATGCACGTCGGTCACTTGCGTTCGACCATCATCGGCGACGGCGTGGCGCGCGTACTGGAGTTCCTCGGCGATACAGTGATCCGCCAGAACCACGTCGGCGACTGGGGCACCCAGTTCGGCATGCTGATGGCGTACCTGCAAGAAAACCCGATCACCAGCGACGAGCTGTCGGACCTGGAAAACTTCTACCGCGCCGCCAAGCAGCGCTTCGACGAATCCGCAGAATTCGCCGACCGCGCCCGTGGCCTGGTGGTCAAGCTGCAAGCCGGTGACCCGGACTGCCTGGCGCTGTGGACCAAGTTCAAAGACATTTCCCTGTCCCACTGCCAGAAAATCTACGAACAGCTGAACGTCAAACTGACCATGGCCGATGTGATGGGCGAAAGTGCCTACAACGACGACCTGATCAACGTGGTCAACGACCTCAAGGCCAAAGGCATGCTGGTCGAGAGCAACGGCGCCCAGTGCGTGTTCCTCGACGAATTCAAGAATGCCGATGGCGACCCGCTGCCGGTAATCATCGTCAAGGCCGATGGCGGCTACCTCTACGCCACCACTGACCTGGCGGCCGTGCGCTACCGTAACGGCGTGCTGAAAGCCGATCGAGTGCTGTACTTCGTCGACCAACGTCAGGCCCTGCACTTCCAGCAAGTATTCGAAGTGGCTCGCCTGGCCGGTTTCGTGACCCATCCGATGGAAATGGAGCACATGGGCTTCGGCACCATGAACGGCGCCGATGGCCGTCCGTTCAAGACCCGTGATGGCGGCACCGTGAAGCTGATCGACCTGCTGAACGAAGCCAAGGAACGCGCCTACACGCTGGTGAAGGAAAAGAACCCCGAGCTTGCCGAAGCCGACCTGCGCAACATCGCCAAAGTCGTGGGCATTGGCGCGGTGAAATACGCCGACCTGTCCAAGCACCGCACCAGCGACTACAGCTTCAACTTCGACCTGATGCTGAACTTCGAAGGCAACACCGCGCCGTACCTGCTGTACGCCTACACTCGCGTGGCCGGCGTGTTCCGCAAACTCGGCAAGGACTTCAGCGAAGTCGAAGGGCAGATCGTCCTCGAGGCCACTCACGAACACGAACTGGCCGCCAAGCTGGCACAGTTCGGTGAAGTGCTGAACAACGTCGCCGAAAAAGGTACGCCGCACATCCTCTGCACCTACCTGTACGATGTTGCCGGCCTGTTCTCCAGCTTCTACGAGAACTGCCCGATCCTCAGCGCCGAAACTCCGGCACAAATGCAAAGCCGCTTGCGCCTCGCCGCATTGACCGGTCGCACCCTCAAGCAAGGCCTGGAACTCTTGGGTCTGGAAACTCTGGAGCGTATGTAAGTTGGCTGCCAAGAAAAAACCAGCACCAAAGCGTGGCGCCAGCCGTTACCAAGCTCCTGCAAAAAAGCCGATTCCGGGATGGCTGTGGATGGCCATCGGCCTGACCGTGGGCGCCTTCATCGTGTTCCTGATGAAGCTGGAGCCGGGTAAAGGCAGCGAAAGCGTCAAGCGCGAGAAGGTCGAACAACAGAAAGCCAGCAAGATCGCCGAGGCCAACAAGACCCCGCCGAGCCCGACGCAGCCGGTGAAGCCGAAATATGACTTCTACACCTTGCTGCCGGAATCGGAGGTCATCGTGCCGCCGGATGCCGTGCCGGAGAAAACCCTGCCGACGCCGCAGACTGCACCCGTTGCACCGGTAACCCCGGCAGAAGCGGCGAAGATCGACACCGCGCGTGCGCAGGCAGCCCTGAGCGGCGTTACCCCGCCGCCAGCGCCACCCGTGGCGAAAGCGGCGCCGGTGACCAAGTTCTTCCTGCAGGCTGGCTCGTTCCGCAAGGAAGCCGACGCCGACAAGGTTCGTGCGCAGATCATTCTGCTCGGCCAGGCAGTTTCGGTGGAGTCCGGCACGGTGAAGGACGAGACCTGGTACCGCGTGCTGGTCGGCCCGTTCAGCAACCGCGAACAGCTGACCACCGCCCAGAAACAACTGGCTGGCAGCGGTTTCAGCAACCTGTTGTTACAACAACGCCAAAGCCGCTGACTTCTGATGATTGCTCCCCCATTTGCGGGAGCAATCTGCTTTTGTGGCGAGGGGGCTTGCCCCCGTTCGGTTGCGAAGCGACCGTAAATCGCTATCCCGGCTCGACCTGAAACGGCGTGGTGGCTGATTACCGGGCCGCTTCGCGCCCCAACGGGGGCAAGCCCCCTCGCCACACGCTTGATGTACACCGCTCATCCCCTCCTGCGCCCCGCAGTTGAAAAACGCCTCACCACCCCCATATGAGTTGGGATAAGGCATTTTCGCCCCGCTGCGTGGAGACTCTTCCCTTGACCACCATCGTTTCAGTTCGCCGCCACGGCAAAGTCGTCATGGGCGGCGACGGCCAGGTTTCTCTCGGCAATACCGTGATGAAAGGCAACGCGAAGAAAGTTCGCCGCCTGTACCACGGTCAGGTCATCGCCGGGTTTGCTGGCGCCACCGCTGACGCCTTTACCCTTTTCGAACGTTTCGAAGGCCAGCTTGAAAAGCACCAGGGCCACCTGGTTCGCGCCGCCGTCGAACTCGCCAAAGAATGGCGCACCGACCGCTCCCTCAGCCGCCTCGAAGCGATGCTTGCAGTCGCCAACAAAGACGCCTCTCTGATCATCACCGGTAACGGCGATGTGGTCGAACCCGAAGAAGGCCTGATCGCCATGGGTTCCGGCGGCGGTTACGCTCAGGCCGCGGCCAGCGCCCTGCTGAAGAAAACCGATCTGTCGGCCCGTGAAATCGTCGAAACCGCTCTGGGCATCGCCGGCGACATCTGTGTTTTCACCAACCACAACTTCACCATTGAGGAGCAGGATCTCAGCGAATAAGCCTGTTTCGGCCATCACGCCACGGCATTCATTTTTGCTTGAGGACCACCCATTACCATGCCAATGACTCCCCGCGAAATCGTCCATGAACTCAGTCGCCATATCATCGGCCAGGACGATGCCAAGCGCGCCGTCGCCATCGCCCTGCGTAACCGCTGGCGCCGGATGCAACTGCCTGAAGAGCTGCGCGTTGAAGTAACACCCAAGAACATTTTGATGATCGGCCCGACCGGTGTCGGTAAAACCGAAATCGCCCGTCGCCTGGCCAAACTCGCCAATGCGCCATTCATCAAGGTTGAAGCGACCAAGTTCACCGAGGTCGGCTATGTCGGCCGTGACGTCGAGTCGATCATTCGTGACCTCGCCGATGCAGCGATCAAGTTGCTGCGCGAACAGGAAATGACCAAGGTTCGCCATCGCGCCGAAGATGCCGCCGAAGAGCGCATCCTCGATGCATTGCTGCCACCGGCACGCATGGGCTTCAGCAACGAAGACTCCGCGCCGGCCCAGGATTCCAACACCCGCCAACTGTTCCGCAAGCGCCTGCGCGAAGGTCAGCTGGATGACAAGGAGATTGAAATCGAAGTCGCCGAAGTGTCCGGCGTCGATATCTCCGCGCCACCGGGCATGGAAGAAATGACCAACCAGTTGCAAAGCCTGTTCGCCAACATGGGCAAGGGCGCGCGCAAGAGCCGCAAGCTCAAGGTCAAGGAAGCGCTGAGACTGGTGCGCGACGAAGAAGCCAGCCGCCTGGTCAATGATGAAGAACTCAAGGCCAAGGCGCTGGAAGCGGTCGAACAGCATGGCATCGTGTTCATCGACGAAATCGACAAGGTCGCCAAGCGCGGCAATACCGGCGGCGTCGACGTATCCCGCGAAGGCGTACAGCGCGACCTGCTGCCGCTGATCGAAGGCTGCACGGTCAACACCAAACTGGGCATGGTCAAGACCGACCACATCCTGTTCATCGCTTCCGGTGCGTTCCACCTGAGCAAGCCAAGCGATCTGGTGCCCGAGCTGCAAGGCCGCCTGCCGATCCGCGTCGAACTCAAGGCCCTCACACCGGAAGACTTCGAGCGCATCCTCAGCGAGCCGCATGCCTCGCTCACCGAGCAGTATTGCGCCCTGCTGAAAACCGAAGGCGTGACGATCGAGTTCCAGCCGGACGGCATCAAACGCGTGGCGGAGATCGCCTGGCAGGTCAACGAGAAGACCGAGAACATCGGTGCCCGTCGCCTGCACACCCTGCTTGAGCGTCTGCTCGAAGAGGTGTCGTTCAGCGCCAGCGATCTGGCCAGCACCCACAGCGAAGAGCCGATCCGCATCGACGCTGACTACGTCAACAGCCACCTCGGCGAATTGGCGCAGAACGAAGACCTGTCCCGTTATATCCTGTAGGTCATGTGCCTCCCGTAGGAGCACGGCTTGCCGGCGATGGCGCCGTTGAAATCGCCATCGCCGGCAAGCCGTGCTCCTACAGGGATCAGGCCAACGCTCCCTACAGACGGACGACAGGTCATGACCAAACTCCCCACCGCCATCAAACTGCACAAAGCCTCGAAAACCCTGGAGCTGCAATACGCGCCCGATGAGGTCTATCACCTGAGCGCAGAATTCTTGCGCGTGCACTCTCCTTCCGCCGAGGTCCAGGGCCACGGCAAACCCATCCTTCAATTTGGCAAGATCGGCGTAGGCTTGACCAAGGTAGAACCGGCCGGTCAGTACGCACTGAAATTGACCTTCGATGACGGGCACGACAGCGGTCTGTTCACCTGGGAATATCTCTATCAGTTGGCGCGACGATATGACGCACTCTGGGACGATTATCTTGCCGAGCTCAAAGCCGCCGGAAAGACCCGCGATCCAAACGAGTCTGTCGTCAAGCTGATGCTCTAGCTCAAGGCCCGCGCTCTTTAGAGGGCATTTTCTAATTTCATCTGTTTGAATGCTGGGCTGCGGTGCCGAGGATCGGCCTGCTTGCGAAAAAAATTAAACTCGGGTAACCAATGGATCTGGCAAGTTCTGTGCAGCGCGCCTCCTGAATGAAAAAGTCAGCGATGTACAACTAACGGTCACCCGAGCGTGTACCCGGCATTTGCTGTGTGACTACACAGCAGGACTCAGGTACTCGCCTCAGGACAATGGAGCGTCGTAGATGAGTAACAAGAATAACGATGACCTGAAACTTCAAGCCTCGGAAAATACCCTGGGGCTTAATCCGGTCATCGGCTTGCGTCGAAAGGATCTGCTTACCTCTGCCCGCATGGTGCTGACCCAGGCCATCAAACAACCCATTCACAGCGTCAAGCATGTCGCGCATTTTGGCATTGAGCTAAAGAACGTGATGCTCGGCAGATCCGAGCTGCAACCGGAAAGCGATGACCGTCGTTTCAACGATCCGGCGTGGAGTCAGAACCCGCTCTACAGACGTTATCTGCAAACCTACCTGGCGTGGCGCAAGGAACTCCACGACTGGATTGGCGAAAGCAATCTGTCCACCCAGGACATCAGCCGCGCACACTTCGTGATCAACCTGATGACCGAGGCCATGGCCCCGACCAACAGCGCGGCCAACCCTGCTGCCGTCAAACGTTTCTTCGAAACCGGCGGCAAAAGCCTGCTCGATGGCCTCTCGCACCTGGCCAAGGATCTGGTGCACAACGGCGGCATGCCGAGCCAGGTCAACATGGGCGCCTTCGAAGTCGGCAAGAGCCTGGGCACCACCGAAGGCGCGGTGGTTTTCCGCAACGATGTACTGGAGCTGATCCAGTACCGGCCAATCACTGAACAAGTGCACGAACGCCCACTGCTGGTGGTGCCACCACAGATCAACAAGTTCTACGTTTTCGACCTGAGCCCGGACAAAAGCCTGGCGCGCTTCTGCCTGCGCAACAATGTGCAGACCTTCATCGTCAGCTGGCGCAACCCGACCAAGGCCCAACGCGAATGGGGCCTGTCGACCTACATCGAAGCACTCAAGGAAGCGGTCGATGTGGTTACCGCGATCACCGGCAGCAAAGACGTGAACATGCTCGGCGCCTGCTCCGGCGGCATCACCTGCACCGCGCTGCTGGGCCACTACGCGGCGATTGGCGAGAAGAAGGTCAACGCCCTGACGCTGCTGGTCAGCGTCCTCGACACCACCCTTGATTCCCAGGTCGCGCTGTTCGTCGACGAACAAACCCTGGAAGCCGCCAAGCGTCATTCCTATCAGGCCGGTGTGCTTGAAGGTCGCGACATGGCCAAGGTCTTCGCCTGGATGCGCCCCAACGACCTGATCTGGAACTACTGGGTCAACAACTACCTGCTGGGCAACGAGCCGCCGGTCTTCGACATTCTGTTCTGGAACAACGACACCACCCGCCTGCCGGCGGCGTTCCACGGCGACCTGATCGAACTGTTCAAAAACAACCCACTGATCCGTCCTGATGCACTGGAAGTGTGCGGTACGCCGATCGACCTCAAGCAGGTCACGGCAGACGTCTACTCCCTGGCGGGCACCAACGACCACATCACACCGTGGAAGTCGTGCTACAAATCGGCGCAGCTGTTCGGTGGCAAAGTCGAATTCGTGTTGTCCAGCAGCGGCCATATCCAGAGCATCCTGAACCCGCCGGGCAACCCGAAATCCCGTTACATGACCAGCTCCGACATGCCGGTCCATGCCAACGACTGGCTGGAAAACTCAACCAAGCACACTGACTCCTGGTGGCTGCACTGGCAGGCCTGGCAGGCCGAGCGTTCGGGCAAGCTGAAAAAAGCCCCGACCGTGCTCGGCAACAAGACCTATGCGGCAGGTGAGGCATCACCGGGGACTTATGTGCATGAACGTTAACTGACCACAAACCTGCAGAAGCCGAGCCTGCTCGCGATGGCGACCTCAAGGACGCCATCGCCGGCAAGCCGTGCTCCTACAGGGATAACGATCCACCCACAGGGCTTGAAGCATGCCGCAACCGTTCATATTTCGTACTGTCGACCTGGATGGTCAAACCATCCGCACCGCGGTACGCCCCGGCAAGCCTCACTTGACGCCCCTGCTGATTTTCAACGGCATCGGCGCCAACCTTGAGCTGGTGTTTCCGTTCGTCCAGGCGCTCGACCCGGACCTGGAAGTGATCGCCTTCGATGTCCCCGGTGTCGGCGGTTCATCGACGCCTACCCACCCTTACCGCTTTCCCGGACTGGCCAAGCTGACCGCTCGGATGCTCGACTACCTCGATTACGGGCAAGTCAACGTGGTCGGTGTTTCCTGGGGCGGGGCACTCGCCCAACAGTTCGCTTTCGACTACCCCGAGCGCTGCAAGAAACTGGTGTTGGCGGCGACGGCGGCGGGCATGGTGATGGTGCCGGGCAAACCGAAAGTGCTGTGGATGATGGCCAGCCCCAGACGCTACATCCAGCCATCCCACGTGATTCGCATTGCGCCGCTGATTTATGGTGGTTCGTTCCGTCGTGATCCGAACCTCGCAGCGGAGCACGCCAGCAAAGTCCGTTCGGCGGGCAAGCTTGGCTACTACTGGCAGCTGTTCGCGGGCCTGGGCTGGACCAGTATTCACTGGCTGCACAAAATCAATCAGCCGACCCTGGTGCTGGCCGGTGACGATGACCCGCTCATTCCGCTGATCAATATGCGGGTACTCGCCTGGCGTATTCCCAATGCCCAGCTACACATAATCGACGACGGCCATTTATTCCTGATCACTCGGGCTGAAGCCGTCGCTCCGATCATCATGAAATTTCTCCAGGAAGAACGCCAACGGGCGGTGATGCATCCGCACCCGGGGTCGTTCGGCGGCACATAACGTACTGCGTATGTCGACAGGCGTGTCGAAAGCCGCAAGGGAGGTCCGAAGCGACTATGGTGTCTATTCGCAATTGATGTACTTGTTGATGGCTTGACGAAGGAGTGTTGACTCATGCGAGACAAAAAAGCGCCGGGCGCCTTTCCTCCACCCGCCGCATTCATCAATGCCCAGAGTGCGATCACCGGTCTGCGCGGCCGGGATCTGTTCTCGACTCTGCGCAGTGTCGCCGCTCACGGCTTGCGTCACCCGGTACAGAGTGCCAAACACGCACTGGCGTTGGGTGGCCAGCTGGGCCGGGTACTACTGGGCGAGACCCTGCATCAGCCCAACCCTTCGGACAGCCGCTTTGCCGACCCGAGCTGGGCCCTCAATCCGTTTTACCGACGCGGCCTTCAGGCTTACCTGAGCTGGCAGAAGCAGATCAAAAAATGGATCGATGAAAGCGGTATGCCCGCCGATGACCGTGCACGTGCGCACTTTGCCTTTACCCTGCTCAACGACGCCGTCTCGCCGTCCAACACTTTGCTCAACCCGCTGGCGATCAAGGAGCTGTTCAACACCGGCGGCCAAAGTCTGGTGCGTGGCCTCAGCCATCTGTTCGACGATCTAATGCACAACAATTGCCTGCCCAGCCAGGTGACCAAGCACGCCTTCGAAGTCGGCAAAACGGTAGCCACCACCACCGGTGCCGTGGTGTTTCGCAACGAACTGCTGGAGCTGATGCAGTACAAGCCGATGAGCGAAAAGCAGTACGCAAGGCCGCTGCTGGTGGTACCGCCGCAGATCAACAAGTACTACATTTTCGACTTGAGCCCGCACAACAGCTTCGTCCAGTTCGCGTTGAAGAACGGCCTGCAGGTGTTCATGGTCAGCTGGCGCAACCCGGATGTCCGTCATCGCGAATGGGGTCTGTCGAGTTACGTCGAGGCCGTGGAAGAAGCGCTGAACGTCTGCCGGGCGATCAGCGGCAGCCGCGAGGTCAACCTGATGGGCGCCTGCGCCGGCGGCCTGACCATCGCGGCCCTGCAAGGACATCTGCAAGCCAAGCGGCAGTTGCGTCGGGTCTCGAGCGCGACCTATCTGGTGAGCCTGCTCGACAGTGAACTGGAAAGCCCGGCAACCCTGTTTGCCGATGAACAAACCCTCGAAGCGGCCAAGCGTCGCTCCTACCAGAAAGGCGTGCTCGAAGGTCGCGACATGGCCAAGGTATTCGCCTGGATGCGCCCCAACGACCTGATCTGGAACTACTGGGTCAACAACTACCTGCTGGGCAAAGAGCCGCCAGCCTTCGACATTCTCTACTGGAACAACGACAACACTCGCCTGCCGGCCGCTTTTCATGGCGACCTGCTGGACTTCTTCAAGCACAACCCGCTGACCCATCCTGGCGGACTGGAGGTCTGCGGCACGCCGATCGACTTGCAGAAGGTCAACGTCGACAGCTTCAGCGTCGCCGGGATCAACGACCACATCACACCTTGGGATGCGGTGTACCGCTCGACACTGCTGCTGGGCGGTGAGCGGCGCTTCGTGCTGTCCAACAGCGGCCACGTGCAGAGCATTCTCAACCCACCGAGCAACCCCAAGGCCAACTACGTCGAGAGCCCGAAACTGAGCAGCGATCCACGGGCCTGGTACTACGACGCCAAACACGTCGACGGCAGTTGGTGGAACCAGTGGCTGAGCTGGATTCAGGAACGTTCCGGCACTCAGCGCGAAACGCTGATGGCCCTTGGCAACCAGAACTATCCACCGATGGAAGCGGCGCCAGGCACCTACGTGCGCGTACGCTGAACTCTCCCCGCGCCACGGCCTGAAGTGTCGGCCGTGGCCTGACGAATCACTAAGAAGACTGGATGAAAACCCGCGACCGGATTCTTGAATGTGCCCTGCTGCTGTTCAACCAAAAGGGCGAGCCAAATGTCTCTACCATGGAAGTTGCCAATGAGCTGGGGATCAGCCCCGGCAACCTCTACTACCACTTTCACGGCAAGGAGCCGCTGATTCTCGGGTTGTTCGAGCGCTTCCAGAGCGAATTGACGCCCTTGCTCGATCCGCCGTCGGACGTGCAACTGGCCCCGGAGGATTACTGGCTGTTCCTGCACCTGATCGTCGAACGCCTGGCACACTACCGCTTCCTGTTCCAGGACCTGTCGAACCTGGCCGGGCGCTTGCCGAAACTGGCCAAGGGCATTCGTAATCTGCTCAATGCCCTCAAGCGCACACTGGCCTCGTTACTGGCGCAGCTGAAGGCTCAGGGGCAATTGGTCAGCGATACCCAGGCACTCGGGCAACTGGTGGAACAGATCACCATGACCTTGCTGTTTTCCCTGGACTATCAGCGGATTCTCGATCGCGAAGGCGAAGTACGCGTGGTGGTCTACCAGATCATGATGCTGGTGGCGCCGCACCTGCCGCCGTCGGCGAAACTCGCAACCGAGCAGTTGGCGTTGCAGTATCTGGAAGAGCATGACTGAAGCAACACCGCCCCTGTAGCGGCTGGCGAAGCCTGCGTTCGAGTGCGCAGCAGTCGCAATCCGGATAGCACAACCTACCTGATAAAACCGGGTGACCGATTTACGACGACTTCGTCGCCGAACGCAGCCTTCGGCAGCTGCTACACCGGTTGGCGAACCACTCAGTTTTTGCGGCACAAACAAAAACGCCCGACCTTCGCAGGCCGGGCGTTTTTGCGTGCCCTGGGTTAATCAGGACTGACTGGTTGGCGCCGATGGGGTTGGCGCTACAGTCGGGGTCACAGCAGGGGTTGGCGCCGCGGCGGAGTTCGCCGGGCTGACCGGTGCTGCCGGTTTGGCGGCAGCCACTGCCGGTTTCGCTGCGGCCGCTTTCGGGGCTGCAGGCTTTTTGGCTACTGGCTTCTTCGCAGCAGCAGGCTTGGCGGCGGCTTTGGCAACTGCCGGTTTGGCTGCTGGTTTGGCTGCTGGCTTGGCCGCTGCAGGTTTGGCTGCCGCGGTTTTAGCTGCCGGCTTGGCTGGCGCTTTAGCCGCTGGTTTGGCAGCCGTTTTTGCGGCAGCTTTGACCAGGGGTTTGGCGGCAGTTTTAGCGGCCGGTTTGGCTGCTGCCGTTTTAGCGGCAACAGGCGCAACCTTGGCACCGGTGAGTTTTTCGATTTGCTTGGTCAGGGTATCGACCTTACTGTGCAGCGCTTTGACTTCATTGCGGCTTGGCACGCCAAGACGCGAAATCGCGCTGTTCAGACGCTTGTCGAAAGCCCCTTCCAGTTCATCCCACTTGCCCAGCGCGCGATCTTTGACACCACTGATACGCGACTTGGCCGATTGAGCGGAGTCTTTGGCAGCGTCGACAGTTTTGCCGACAGCGCTCTTGGTGAGCTTCTCGGCTTTCTCGCCATCTTTAACCAATGACTCGAAGAGTTTGCTGCCGTCAGTGTCGATCTTCGAGTACACGCCTAAACCAGCAAGCCAGATTTTGCGGGAGTAGTCTTCGACTTTCCCAATCCACGAGCTGCCTTCTTTCTCGGTGTTCTTTTTACCAGCCATCCCGTTCTCCTTAATGTTTACGCGCGACGCGTTCGAGCAATGCCGTCAGCTCATCGAGCTTAGCAGAGAGTGTCTCAACGTCATGTTTAGACGGAATGCCGATACGATTCAAGGCACTTGCGACACGCGTGTCGAAAGCCTTCTCGACTTTGTCGAGCTGAACTTCGACTTTGCCTTTGAAGGTACTGACTTCACTCTTGGCTTCATCAATCTCGGCGTTGGCCGCTTCAAGCTTCTCGGCAACGACTTTTTTGCCTTTCTTTTCAACAGTTTGACCAGCCTTGATCAACTCCTGAAAGTACTCGCTGCCTTCCTGACCGACCTTGGTGTAGGCACCCAGGCCTGCCAGCCAGATCTTGCGGGCATAGGATTTCACTTCGTTCAACGCAGTCGGCTGAACGTCAGTTTTTTTCTTCAAAGTAACTTTGGCCATGGTGCACCTCACGCGCAGAAGGTTTGAGGAACTGCCCGTCAAGCGTCGGGCTCAGGCACAACGTAGTGAGAAAAATTAGAAACGGCACCCTAACAACCGCAACAATTGAGTGGTGCCTCAAACCTGTAGGAGCAAAGCTTGCTCGCGATGAACGATAACGTGGCGTGCCTGGTATACCAACTCGCGGGCAAGCCTTGCTCCTACAAAAACAAGGGCGATCAGACCAGTGCTTTATCGAGGGCTCTTTCGATTTCCGACTTGATGGTGCCGCTCATGGCTGACATCAACAGGCCGAGTTCGACATCGACCCTGATCGAGGTGTCGCCCACATACACGGCGCCTTTTACCCCGGAACGCTTGAGGTTCAGGGTGTCGCCCGACCACTGAGGTTCCAGGCCATATTGCGCCGCCAGTTTTTCCGCCAGTTTGTCAGCCTTCTCGCGGGCTGCTTCCTTACCCAGGCCATGGGCACGCTCAACACTAATATGGGCCACTGAATGACTCCTGTTTTATCGGGACTTGCCTCACGCATTCTGACCCCTGCTGCGTCAAAACGTCCGGGCAGTTGCTTATCTTACCTTCAGCCTTGCCAAGACAAAGCATGCCTTGGGGATTAGAATGTCGCGCATTCTCTTTTGGTGACAGCGATATGACTGATCAGCGCAAAGGCAGCGATGCCGAACCCACCACTCACTTCGGCTTCAAAAACGTTCCGGAAAGCCAGAAAGCGGAAAAAGTCGCTGAGGTTTTCCACTCGGTAGCCGCCAAATACGACCTGATGAATGACCTCCTGTCGGGCGGCATGCATCGTTTGTGGAAGCGTTTCGCGATCGAACTGTCGGGCGTTCGCACCGGCAACCGCGTGCTGGACATCGCCGGTGGCACCGGCGACCTGACCAGAAAGTTCTCGCACCTCGTCGGTCCGACCGGCCAGGTCGTGCTCGCCGACATCAACGAATCCATGCTCAAGGTCGGTCGTGACCGCCTGCTGGATCTGGGCGTGGCCGGCAACGTCGAGTTCGTTCAGGCCGACGCTGAAAAGCTGCCGTTCCCGGACAACCACTTCGACTGTGTGACCATCGCGTTCGGCCTGCGCAACGTCACCCACAAGGAAGACGCCCTGCGCTCCATGCTGCGAGTGCTCAAACCGGGCGGGCGCTTGCTGGTGCTGGAATTCTCCAAACCGACCAACGCACTGATGTCCAAAGCCTACGACGCCTACTCGTTCGCCTTCATGCCGTTGATGGGCAAGCTGATCACCAATGACTCGGAAAGCTATCGCTACCTGGCCGAATCGATCCGCATGCACCCGAACCAGGAAACCCTGAAGTCGATGATGGTTGAAGCCGGTTTCGACCGCGTGACCTACCACAACATGACCGCAGGCATCGTCGCCCTGCACCGCGGCATCAAACCCTGATGTTGCTCGCCGGCCTGCTCGCCAGTGTCGAACTCGGCCTCAACCGGGTGTTGCGGCTCGACAGCACGGCGCTGCCGCGTCTGGCGCATTTGAGCGGCAAGGTGATTGCCGTCGATTGCCGCAGCCCGGCGTTGCAGATGTTCATTGTGCCCAGCGACGAAGGCCTGATGCTGGCAGCACACTGGGCCGCGGACGCCGACTGCACCTTGCGCGCACCGGCGGCAAGCCTGCTCAAGCTGGCCTTGAGCAAGGACAAGACGGCGGTCCTGCATGGCCCTGACGTTGAACTCGACGGCGACAGCGGCGTGCTGCTGGCGCTGGCGTCCGTCCTTCAGGACCTGGAGCTGGACTGGGAATACGAACTCTCGCGCTGGCTTGGCCCGGTCGCCACGCAACTGCTGGGCGGTCACTTGCGCAGCCGCGCACGCTGGTATCAGCAAGGTTTCGCCAGCCTGAACCAGAATCTTGCCGACTACCTCGCCGAAGAATCGCGTGCCCTCGTCGGCCAGCGCGAAGCCGAAGCGCGGTTTAGTGAACTGGACCAGATCAAACTTGATCTGGAACGTCTTGAGGCGCGCTTCGAGCGTCTTTCCCGATCCCTTGATTCAAGCGATAACGCATGAAGCTGCTTGCCGTCCGCCGTTTATTGCGCATCCAGCGCGTCGTGATCCGCTACCGCCTCGATGACCTGCTGTTCGCCCTGCCACTGCCGTGGTTCCTGCTGGGGCTGCGTTATGCGCTGCCATGGCGCTGGTTTCCGCGTAAAACCCTGGACTTGAGTCGGGGCGCGCGCCTGCGGCTGGCCTTGCAGGACCTGGGACCGATTTTCATCAAGTTCGGACAGATTCTTTCGACCCGCCGCGACCTGCTGCCCGAAGACATCGCCGATGAGCTGATGCTGTTGCAGGACCGCGTGCCGCCGTTTGACTCGCAGGTAGCGGTCAAGCTGATCGAAGAACAGCTGGGCCAGAAAATCAGCGATGTGTTCAGCCGATTCGACATCGAGCCACTGGCTTCGGCTTCGGTGGCGCAAGTTCATGCGGCGCAGTTGAAGAGCGGCGAAGAAGTGGTGGTCAAGGTCATACGCCCGGGCCTCAAACCGGTGATCGCGCAAGACCTGGCCTGGCTGTTCATCCTCGCCCGCGCAGCGGAAAAACTCTCCGCCGACGCCCGCCTGCTACACCCGGTGGAAGTGGTCAGCGACTATGAAAAGACCATCTTCGACGAACTCGACCTGCTGCGCGAAGCGGCGAATGCCAGCCAGCTGAGGCGCAACTTCGACGGCTCGCCGTTGCTGTACGTGCCACAGGTCTACTGGGACTGGTGCCGACCAAAAGTGTTGGTGATGGAGCGCATCTACGGGATTCAGGTCACGGACCTGGCGACCCTCGCCGACCAGCGCACCGACATGAAAATGCTCGCCGAACGTGGCGTGGAGATCTTCTTCACCCAGGTGTTCCGCGACAGCTTCTTCCACGCCGACATGCACCCCGGCAACATCTTCGTCAGCACCGTGCAGCCGTGGAGCCCGCAGTACATTGCGATCGACTGCGGGATCGTCGGCAGCCTGACGCCTGAAGACCAGGACTATCTGGCACGCAACCTGTTCGCCTTCTTCAAGCGCGACTATCGCCGGGTCGCCCAACTGCACATCGATTCGGGCTGGGTGCCGGCGGAAACCAAACTCAACGAATTCGAAGCGGCAATCCGTACGGTCTGCGAGCCGATCTTCGAAAAACCGCTAAAGGATATTTCCTTCGGCCAGGTGCTGATGCGCCTGTTCCAGACGGCACGGCGCTTCAACATGGAAGTGCAGCCACAACTGGTTCTTTTGCAGAAAACCCTGCTCAACATTGAAGGCCTGGGCCGTCAGCTGTACCCGGAACTGGACCTGTGGAACACCGCCCAGCCGTTCCTCGAACGCTGGATGCGCGAGCGCGTCAGCCCGAAAACCTTGCTCGGCAACCTGCACAACCAGGTCGAGCAACTGCCGCACCTGGCCAACATGACCCGTGACCTGCTCGAACGCATGTCGCAGCCGCACGTCGTCAACTCGCCAGCGGCCTGGCATCGACGCTCGGACGACTGGTTCCTGCGCCTGCTCGGCACCGCGCATCTGGCGGGTGGCGCGATCCTGCTGGCCGGCGGCCCTCTGGACGGACTGGGCCATTGGCCCGGCGCGATCATGGTGGCCGTGGGCTTGTATCTGATCGTTCGACGATAGCCAGCCGCGCTGCACGCTGGCACACTGTTCCAACGCCAGGGTTCCACTACTGAAGTGTCGAGCCCGCTGTCGGAGTCGAAGATGAAAGATTGGCTGGACGAGATCAAATGGGACAGCGACGGCCTGGTGCCGGCGATCGCCCAGGACCATAAAACCGGGCGCGTGCTGATGATGGCCTGGATGAACCGCGAAGCGCTGGAACTGACCGCCGCCGAGAACCGCGCCATCTACTGGTCACGTTCGCGTGGCAAGCTGTGGCGCAAGGGCGAAGAGTCCGGGCATGTGCAAACCCTGCATGAGATGCGCCTGGACTGTGACGCCGACGTGATCATTCTGATGGTCGAGCAGATCGGCGACATCGCCTGTCATACCGGCCGCCAAAGCTGCTTCTACCGCGTCTATGAAAACGGCGACTGGAAAACCGTCGACCCGGTGCTCAAGGACCCGCACGCCATCTATTCGGACCACAAACATGACTGACACCCTGACCCGTCTGGCCCAAGTGCTGGAAGAGCGTAAAGGCGCTGCCGCCGACAGCTCCTATGTCGCCAGCCTTTACCACAAGGGCTTGAACAAGATTCTGGAAAAAGTCGGCGAAGAATCGGTCGAGACGATCATTGCCGCCAAAGACGCTGCCATCAGCGGAGATTGCAGTGATGTAATCTACGAAACCGCTGACCTGTGGTTCCATAGTATGGTCATGCTCGCCCAACTGGGGCAGCATCCGCAGGCTGTCCTCGATGAGCTGGACCGCCGCTTCGGCCTGTCCGGTCACGTCGAGAAAGCCTCGCGCCCGTCCGCCTGAATAACGATTAGAGAGGAGCAGCAACATGGGCATTTTTGACTGGAAACACTGGATCGTCATCCTGGTGGTTGTGGTACTGGTGTTCGGCACCAAGAAACTGAAAAACCTCGGCACCGACGTCGGTGAATCGATCAAGGGCTTTCGCAAAGCCATGAACGATGAAGAGAAGCCTGCCGAACCCGTCGTGCCGCCGACCACTGCACAGCCAACAGCGCCGGTGCAGCCACAGGCCTCGACACTGAACGAGCCGCACACCATCGACGTGCAGGCCCATAAAGTCGAAGAGCCGACCCGCAAAGACTCGTGAGCGCAGACTAATGTTCGGTATCAGCTTCTCTGAACTGCTGCTTGTCGGCCTCGTTGCCCTGCTGGTGCTGGGCCCCGAGCGTCTGCCGGGCGCTGCGCGCACCGCCGGCCTGTGGATCGGACGCCTGAAGCGCAGCTTTAACGCGATCAAACAGGAAGTTGAACGTGAAATCGGGGCCGACGAGATTCGCCGGCAACTGCACAACGAGCACATTCTGTCGCTGGAACAAGAGGCGCGCAAAATCCTCAATCCAGCCCAGCAGCCGACGCCAGTCGAGACGGTAGCCGAGCAGACGGTCCAGGCGCCTGCGCCTGCTGCCGAAACTGCAGCTGTCGCAACACGGGTCGAGCCGCCTCCAGCGGTCGTTGCCGCACCACCGACAGCCCCTGTTACTCCTGCGGCGGCAACTACTGCGCCGGCTCCCCACGACCCAACACTGCCGCCGCGAGCCCCATGAGCGATATTCCAGAGAACGACCAGCACATGCCGCTGGTTTCGCACCTCACCGAGTTGCGTACTCGCCTGCTGCGTTGCGTCGCGGCGATTTTCCTGATCTTTGCCGGGTTGTTTGCCTTCACCCAGCAGATCTACACCTTCGTCTCGATACCGCTACGCCAGTATTTGCCAGCCGGCGCGACGATGATTGCCACCGACGTGTCCTCGCCATTCCTGACGCCGTTGAAGCTGACCATGATGGTCTCGCTGTTCCTGGCGATCCCGGTGATCCTGCATCAGATCTGGGGCTTCATCGCGCCGGGCCTGTACAAGCATGAAAAGCGCATCGCGGTGCCGCTGCTGGTCTCCAGCATCCTGTTGTTCTACACCGGCATGGCGTTCGCCTACTTTCTGGTGTTCCCGCTGATCTTCAAATTCTTCGCCTCGGCCACTCCGGCGGGCGTGGAAATGATGACCGACATCACCAGTTACCTGGATTTCGTCATGACGCTGTTCTTCGCCTTCGGCGTGGCGTTCGAGATCCCGGTGGCCGTGGTGCTGCTCGTGTGGATCGGCGTGGTCGACGTCAAATACCTGAAGAAGATCCGCCCGTACGTGGTCATCGGCTGCTTCGTGGTCGGCATGATCCTGACCCCGCCGGACATCTTCTCGCAGACCCTGCTGGCCGTGCCGATGTGGCTGTTGTTCGAGATCGGCATAGTGTTTGGCAGCCTGGTCAGCAAACGCGAAAAACCGGCGGATGACCAGCCGGCGGACGATCACAACGACCAGCCGCCAGCGACTCAACCGTGAACCTGCTGCTCCTAGAAGAGGCCGACTTCATTGCGGCCGACCGGGTGATCCTGCGCGATCGCCGACTCACTCACATGCAGGAAGTCCACCGCTGTGAAGTCGGCGACAGCCTGCGGGTCGGGCGGATTGGCGGATTGATGGGCTCGGCCGAAGTGCTGCGCCTGGAAGCCACCGAAGCCGAACTGCGCGTCACCCTCGACCAGCCACCACCGGCCAAGCTGCCGCTGACCCTGCTGCTGGCCCTGCCACGGCCGAAGATGCTGCGCAGAGTGTTCCAGACGGTCGCCGCAATGGGTGTGCCGCGAATCGTGCTGGTGAACAGCTATCGGGTCGAGAAGAGCTTCTGGCAGACGCCGTTCCTCGAACCCGAGGCCATCCGTGAGCAACTGATCCTCGGTCTCGAACAGGCTCGCGACAGCGTGTTGCCCGAGATCGTTATCGAGAAACGCTTCAAGCCCTTCGTCGAAGACCGTCTGCCGGCCATTGCCGACGGCACCCTTGGGCTGGTCGGCCACCCCGGCCAGTACCCGCCCTGCCCTCGAGGGCTGGACGAACCGGTAACCCTGGCGATCGGCCCGGAAGGCGGCTGGATCCCCTACGAAGTCGACCTGCTGAGCAAGGCCGGCCTGCAACCGGTACAGCTCGGCGACCGCATCCTGCGGGTCGAAACCGCCGTCACCGCCCTGCTTTCGCGCCTTTTCTAACACAGCCCTGTGGCGAGGGAGCTTGCTCCCGCTTGGGCGCGAAGCGGCCATCGCTTTTTTCGAGCAAGAACGCATCCACCGACTTTACGACTGCTTTGCAGCCGAACGGGAGCAAGCTCCCTCGCCACAAGTGACTGCCGACCCAGACATTGCGGCGGCCTACAGATCTCCATCTTCCGGCCGATAGTCTCTCTATAAATCCAATTAACGTGGTCGTAGGGAGTCCGCAGCATGTACCGATGGTTAGCCGAACACCTGGGAAATGTGAGCGTCAATCGCAAGCTTGGCATCGGCTTTGGCCTGGTGTTGCTCCTGACCCTGCTGATCACTGTGGATGGCTGGACGGGCATGAGCGGCATCATCAGTCGCGGCGACAAGCTCGGGTATATTTCCAGCCTCAATGAGCTGACCAAAGACCTGCGTATTGCTCGCCTGGACTATGAAATGCGTCGCGGTGAACAAGGCCCCGCCGCTGTCAGCGAGTTGCTGGACAAGCTCGACTCAGGCCTGCAAGGCGCCCTCAAGATGATCGAGCAGCCGGCCGACGTGGCGATGCTCAATCAGCAGATTGAAGCCGTCAGCAAGTACAAGCACGCCTTTACCGACATGACCCAGGCTACCGCCAACCGCGAAGCGGCCCGCGCCAAACTCGGTGCCAGCGCCGACAATGCCGTGGCCCACGTGGCGGAAGTCGAAGCCGCCCTGCTGCAAGGAGACAGTGTCGCCCGGTTCAACAGCGTCATCGAGCTGAGCAAGTTGATCCAGCAGGCACGCTTCCAGGTGCGCGGCTACACCTACAGCGGCAAGGTCGAGGCTGAGCAACCGGCGCTGGACGCCATCGACAACGCCTTGAAGTACCTCAAGACCCTGCCGGAAAAACTCCCGGAACAGCACACCGCCAACCTGCAACAAGCCACCGACATGTTGATCGCCTACCGCGCAGCCGTCAGCCAATACCGCGATTCCCAGGTGGCCAGCGCCACCGCCCTCAAGGACATGGCCCAGCAAGGCGACCTGCTGTTCGAGCTGAGCAAGAAACTCACCACCGCCCAAACCGTCGTGCGTGATAGCGATGCCACCGCAGCCAAAAACACCTTGCTGCTGGTGACCGCGCTGGCACTGGCATTCGGTCTGCTCGCTGCCTGGGCAATCACCCGGCAGATCATCATCCCGTTGAACCAGACTCTTAAAGTTGCTGAACAGGTGGCTGCCGGCGACTTGACTCACAACCTCGTTTCCCAGCGACGCGATGAACTCGGCCAGTTGCAACGCGCGATGCAGAGCATGACCGTCGGCCTGCGCGAACTGATCGGCGGCATCAGCGAAGGCGTGACACAGATCGCCAGCGCCGCCGAAGAACTTTCAGCCGTGACCGAGCAGACCAGCGCCGGGGTCAACAACCAGAAAATTGAAACCGACCAGGTGGCCACCGCCATGAACGAAATGGCCGCCACCGTACAGGAAGTCGCACGCAACGCCGAGGAAGCATCGGAAGCCGCCGTCGCCGCTGACCAGCAGGCCCGCGAAGGCGACAAGGTGGTCGGCGAAGCCATCGCCCAGATCGAACGCCTGGCCACCGAAGTCGGCAACTCCACTGAAGCCATGGGGCATCTCAAGCGTGAGAGCGACAAGATCGGCAGCGTGCTGGATGTGATCAAGTCCGTGGCCCAACAAACCAACCTGCTGGCCCTCAACGCGGCCATCGAGGCTGCACGGGCCGGTGAGGCCGGACGTGGTTTTGCCGTGGTTGCCGACGAAGTGCGCAGCCTGGCGCAACGCACCCAGAAGTCCACCGAAGAGATCGAAGAGCTGATTGTCGGCCTGCAAAGCGGTACTCAACAGGTCGCCAGCATCATGGACAACAGCCGCAGCCTGACCGACAGCAGTGTTGAACTGACCCGCCGCGCTGGCGGTTCGCTGTCCAACATCACTCGCACTGTCTCGGCAATTCAGGCGATGAACCAGCAGATCGCCGCAGCCGCCGAACAACAGAGCGCCGTGGCCGAGGAAATCAACCGCAGCGTGCTGAACGTGCGCGACGTTTCCGACCAGACCTCGGCCGCCAGCGAAGAGACCGCGGCCTCCAGCGTCGAGCTGGCGCGGTTGGGCACCCATTTGCAGATGCTGGTGGGCAAGTTCAGGGTTTGAGGTGATGCAGATACCTCGGTTCGCTTGGGACCGAGGCGATGCCATCGCGGGCAAGCCTTGCTCCTACGAACCCATGTTTGCCGCAAGATTCGGGCACAACATAAATCTGTAGGAGCAAGGCTTGCCCGCGATAGCGGTCTGACAGGCGCTGAAGTTATAAAACCTGCCGCAAAAACGCCTGTGCTCGCGGGTCCTTCGGCGCATCGAAGAACTCGGCCGGCGAGGCGTCTTCGAGCAATTTGCCGTGATCGAAGAACAGCACCCGATCCGCGACTTCCCGCGCAAAGCCCATTTCGTGGGTCACGCAGACCATGGTCATGCCTTCCACGGCCAGAGTCTTCATCACGTCCAGCACTTCGCCGACCATTTCCGGGTCCAGCGCCGACGTTGGCTCATCGAACAACATCACCTTAGGCTCCATGGCCAGCGCCCGGGCAATCGCTACGCGCTGTTGCTGACCGCCGGAGAGGCGTGACGGAAACTCGTGGGCCTTCTGCGCGATGCCAACTTTTTCCAGCAGTGCCAGAGCCTTGGCCTCGCGCTCCTGCTTGCCGCGCTTGCGCACGACTTTCTGCGCCAGGCAGAGGTTTTCCAGCACGGTCATGTGCGGGAACAGGTTGAAGTGCTGGAACACCATCCCGACTTCACGGCGGTAAGCGTTGACATCGGTTTTCGGGTCCGCCAGTTGCAGACCGTCGATGCTCACCGAGCCCGAGTCGAATGCTTCCAAGCCATTCAGGCAGCGCAGAAAGGTCGACTTGCCGGAACCCGACGGCCCAATCACCACCAACACTTCGCCCTTGGCCACTCGAGTGGTGACGTTGTCCACCGCACGGACCACTTGGCCGCGGGTGTCGAAGACTTTTACCAGATCGCGGACTTCAATCACTTTGCGCGAGCCTCCGCTCAAGCCGGCTGGCGATTTTCGACAGCGGCAGGTTGATCAACAGGTACAGACCCGCCACGCAGAACAGGATTTCGAACGGCGAGAACGAGGTGGTGATGACTTCACGGCCACTCTTGAGCAACTCGGTGATGGCGATCACCGACACCAGCGAGGTGTCCTTGACCAGACTGATGAATTGCCCGGCCAACGGTGGCAGCACGCGTTTGAACGCTTGCGGCAACACCACGTGGCGCATCGACTGGCCAGCGCTCAAACCCAGCGAACGGGCGGCTTCGTTCTGCCCACGGGCAATCGATTGCACGCCAGAACGAATGATCTCGGCCACATAGGCACCGGTGAACAGCGAGAGTGCGGCGATCCCGGCAAATTCGCGGGACAGATTCAGCACCGTACCAATGAAGAAGTAGAAGATGAATATCTGCACCAGCAGCGGCGTACCGCGCACCAGCTCGATGTAGACGGTCGACAGATCACGCAGGGTCGGGTTATTCGACAGCCGACAGAGACCGGTCGCCAGGCCGATCAACAGCCCGAGCACGCCCGACACCAGCGACAACCACAACGTTGTCCACAGGCCCCACAACAGCGGTCCTGCCGCCCAATGCCGGGTCACGCCGACCACATCGCCTTCCGCCACGTCGTCGCCACGGGCCACTTGCAGGCTGTTGTCATCAACGCTCAGCAGCTGTTCGACCCCGGCGTCATTGCGCAGGGTCACTTCGGCCTTATTGCCAGTGCGCACCAGCTCGCTGACAGTGGAAATATCAGCGGCACGCTGGGTTTCTTCAGCCTGATAGGCGAAATACTGCGGCACGCGGTTCCAGCGCCATTCGTAAGACATCAGCGAGGTGGCGTAATACAACGCACCAGCCATGCCGATCAGCACCAGCACGGTCAACACGTGCCAGGGCCATTGGGCTTTTTTCTGTTTCATTTGTCAGCAAATCCATATCGATCAGGGCGCGCGCTCCCCCCTGTGGCGAGGGAGCTTGCTCCCGTTGGGGTGCGAAGCAGCCCTGAAATCAGCCACCGCGCATCTTCGGGTAAAACGTGTAAAGCGGTTTACGGCTGCTGCGCCCGAGCGCGGACCGGCCGGCGGGAGCAAGCTCCCTCGCCACAAAGGTCAGGCGTTATTCCATGTCCTTGAGCCAGGCGGAGTCTTTGAACCACTTGTCATGGATGCGATCGTAGGTGCCGTCTTCGTGGATCTGGTGCAGGAAGTTGTTGATGAAGTTGATGCTGTCGTAGTCACCCTTCTTCAGACCGAAGGCCAGCGGCTCGTAGGTGAACGGCTTGTCGAGGAACACCAGTTTGCCGTTGCCGACCTTGTTCACTGCCACGACGTTGTAAGGCGCATCGTAGATGAAGGCGTCAGCCTTGCCGTTGACCACGTCGAGCACGGCTTCCTGCTCGTTGTCGTAACCGTGGTACTTGGCTTTCGAGATCAGCTTCTTCGCGACCATTTCCCCGGTGGTGCCAAGCTTGGAGGTGATGCGGTAGTCCGCGGTGTTCAGGTCTTTGTAGGAGGTGATGGTGCCTTCCAGCTCCTTGCGGATCAGCAATGTCTGGCCGACCACGATGAACGGTTCGCTGAAATTCAGGCGCAGGTTGCGTTCCTGGGTCAGGGTCATGCCACTGCCGATCATGTCGAACTTGTCGGTCATCAGGGCCGGGATGATCCCGTCGTAGCCGGTGGAGACCATCTCCAGCTTGACGCCCATGGCCTTGGCCATGGCTTTGAGGATGTCGACTTCGAAGCCGATGATCTCGCCACGCTTGTTGGTCATTTCAAACGGCATGTAGGTCGGGTCCATGCCGACTTTCAGCGTGCCACGCTTGACTGCGTCGTCGATGGCGCCGGCGTGCGCCGCGTTGACGGCAACCAGTGCCGTGACGCCGAGCAGCAGCCTCGAGAGATACTTCTTCATCATCAACTCCCCTAACCCATAGTGTTGTCAGGCGCGCAAAAAGCCGATTTTCTTTTTAAAACCGACAGTTACGGACAGAAAGTTGTCCGGGCGCACCAAAGAGGGGAGCGATGCTAACGCACTCGTCCGTTTGCACAAGGGGGCAGAAGGGGATTTGTTGTTTGCTGATCACTCACGCAAAAAAAAAGCCCCGCTCGGTAGCGGGGCTTTTTCATCAGGCCGGTTGTGCCTGTGTGCTCAGTGGTTTGAGCGGCAACAACGGTGCGTGAGGATCGGCTTTCACCGACGCTCGCCAGGCATCCAGCCACTCGGCGTGACTGTCGCTCCAGACCTGCTCATGCAGGCGACCCAGTGCTACAGGGTCGCTCAGCAGTTGCAGACGCTCATGGTTGTTCAACCCGGCAGGGCCGGCTTTCAGCGCATGACGAACCCGTTCGATACGCAGCCACTCAATCGGCTCGGCCTGACCGTGACGCGAAGTCGCCAGCGCGCACGCCAGGGCATTCTGCTGCGGATCGACCACGGCGCGGATGAAGCCGTCGTTCAGTGCGTGCCAACGGTTTTCGTGGGTGTACTGATCGGTTGCCAGCAAGGCCTGCGGCGGTGCGTATTCCTCAGGGATCAGGAACAGGCTTTCGTCGCGGGACTTGAGGCCCAGCTTCACGCGGCTGGAGATCACCGACACCGGGATCGACAGCATCAACGAACCGACGATCGGTACCAGCCACCAGAGGAAGCTCGGGTTCAGCCAGACCACCAGCAAAGCCCAGAAAAAGCCCAGCAAGGTTTGCGGACCATGGCGGCGTACCGCTTCGCTCCACGGTGTCGAGTCGTCGTCACGTTGTGGCGAGTTCCAGGTCGCTGCCCAACCGAGGAACGCGGCGAGTACGAAACGGGTGTGGAAGATCATCCGCACCGGCGCCAGCAGCATGGAGAACAGCATCTCCAGCAGCATCGACAGGGTCACCTTGAACTTGCCACCGAACTCTTTCGCGCCCTTGGCCCAGATCAGGATGATGCTCAGCAACTTCGGCAGGAACAGCAGCACGATGGTCGTCGAGAACAGCGCAACGGCCTTGTCCGGGTGCCATTGTGGCCACAGCGGATACAACTGTCGTGGCTCCATGAAGTACTGCGGCTCCATCAGCGTGTTGACCGCCAGCAGCGCCGTCGACAACACCAGGAAGAAGAACCACAGCGGTGCCGACAGGTAAGACATCACGCCGGTCAGGAACACCGCGCGGTGCACCGGGTGCATGCCCTTGACCAGGAACAGCCGGAAGTTCATCAGGTTGCCGTGGCACCAGCGACGGTCACGCTTGAGCTCGTCGAGCAGGTTCGGCGGCAGTTCTTCGTAGCTGCCAGGCAGGTCGTAGGCAATCCACACGCCCCAGCCGGCTCGGCGCATCAGCGCCGCTTCAACGAAGTCGTGGGAAAGGATCGCCCCCGCAAATGCGCCTTTACCGGGCAACGGCGCCAGGGCGCAGTGCTCGATGAACGGCTTCATGCGGATGATCGCGTTGTGGCCCCAGTAGTGGGATTCGCCCAACTGCCAGAAGTGCAGGCCGGCGGTAAACAGCGGACCGTAGACCCGTGTGGCGAACTGCTGCATGCGCGCATACAGCGTGTCCATGCCCGAGGCACGTGGCGCGGTCTGAATGATCCCGGCATCCGGCGTAGCTTCCATCAAGCGCACCAGACTGGTCAGGCATTCGCCACTCATCACGCTGTCGGCGTCGAGTACGACCATGTACTTGTAATCACTGCCCCAACGACGGCAGAAGTCGTCGAGGTTGCCGCTCTTGCGTTTCACCCGACGGCGACGACGGCGATAGAAGATCTTGCCAAAGCCCTTGGCTTCGCGGCAGACGTCCAGCCAGGCTTGCTGCTCGGCAACGCAGATATCGGTGTCGTTACTGTCACTGAGGACAAAGAAGTCGAAGCGATCCAGGTCACCGGTGGCTGCGACCGACTCGAAGGTCGCGCGTAAACCGGCGAACACTCGCGGTACGTCTTCGTTGCAAATCGGCATCACCAATGCAGTGCGAGCGTCCTTGGGAATCGGCTCGTTGCCGGCGCTGGCGCCGGAAATGCGGTATTTGTCGTGCCCGGTGAGCAACTCGAGGAAGCCCATCAGTGCGGTCCAGAAACCGGCCGACACCCAGCAGAACAGAATCCCGAACAGAATCAGGATGCTGGTTTGCAAGGCATAGGGCAGCACTTGCGTGGCGGTCTGGAGCAGCGGTTGGTGCAGAACTTCGTTGAGGTCGACGAACGACCAGCCCTGGTACGGCATGATGCCTTTCATGTACCAGCCCGCGACGATGGTCTGGCCCAACATCAACACCAGCAGAATGTAGCGGCGGATCGAACCGACGGTGCGCCAGCGAGCCGCCGGCAGCACGCGCTCATCCTTCGGCGGTGCCGGAGGATTGGTGCGACCGGTCAGGCGACGCCAGCCACGCACCAGGATATTGGTACGCCATGGCTCGGGCACGACCTTGGTCCGACGAATCGGCGGGGTTGCCTTCAGGCACACCCGACCGCTGGCGTCGAGCGCCAACATCTCGGCCTCCTCCAGCTCCTCGGCGGAGTTGAGGGTCAGCCGGCGACCGACCGAAGCCTGGTTCGCTTCGCCCGGTGCGTCGAAGGTCTTCGACGACAGGCGCTCATGCAGTTCGCTGAAAGATGTGCAACCCGCAAGTTCTGCGCGCTGCTCATCGGTCATTGGCAGGTGCGCCAGATACTCGTTGAGAGTTTCTGGCTGTACTTGGGAATTACTCATCGGCTGGCAACTGGTAGCTCCAGGTCTCGGTCAGCACTTGTTCAGTCTTGGCTGCATCCGGGGCAGGAGGTGTGGCAGGGGCTGCTTCGGCAGCGGCAGGCTGCTTGGCGTCTTTGTCTTTCGCGTCCTTGGATTCCTTTTCTTTCTTCTCGAGTTGCTTGGCGGCGATCTTGTCGGCCTTGGCAATGGAAGAATTGGCGTATGGCACCGAGGCCTTGGCCGGCTCAGGGGAGGCGATGTCCTTGACCAGCGCAGCACGCATTTCGGTGGATTTGCCTGGGTCCTTGATCTTCATGCGCAGGGTCAAACGCCAGCCCTGGGTTTCAGGGTTGTAGCGCACGCTGTTCTCGACCACTTCGGCGTTGTCGCCAACGCTGACCTGACTGTGAACCGGTGCATCTTCCGGCAGTGCCTTGAGGGACGGGCCGGTGAAGTCCACCAGGTAGGCAACGCTGCCATCTGGCTGACGAATCAGGTTGGACTGTTTCACGTCACCGGTGGAACGCAGGGTCTGTTGAACCCAGGCGCTGTCTGCCGAATGCAGGGCTGCTTCGTCGATGGTCCAGTGCAGACGGTAGGCGAAGTCCAGCGGCTGACCAGGCTCAGGCAGTTTTTCCGGGCTCCAGAAGGCAACGATGTTGTCGTTGGTTTCGTCGGCAGTCGGGATCTCTACGAGGTCGACGGTGCCTTTGCCCCAGTCGCCCTGTGGCTCGATCCAGGCGCTTGGACGCTTGTCGTAGCGGTCATCGAGGTCTTCGTAGTGGCTGAAGTCACGACCACGTTGCAGCAGGCCGAAACCACGCGGGTTCTCAACCGAAAAGTTGCTGACAGCCAGGTGTTTCGGGTTGTTCAACGGGCGCCAGATCCACTCGCCATTACCGGCATGGATCGACAGGCCGCTGGAGTCGTGCAGTTCGCGACGGTAGTTGAGCACTTTCGACGGCTGGTTGGCGCCGAACAGGAACATGCTGGTCAGTGGCGCGATGCCCAGTTTGCTGACCTTGTCACGCAGGAACATCTGCGCCTTGACGTCGACAATGGTGTCGCTGCCTGGACGCAGGGTCAGGCGGTAGGCGCCGGTGGCACGCGGCGAGTCCAGCAGAGCGTAGATCACCAGGTGCTTGTCGGTCGGCTTGGGTTGCTCGATCCAGAACTCGGTAAAGCGCGGAAACTCTTCACCGGACGGCAACGCAGTGTCGATCGCCAGGCCACGGGCGGACAGGCCATAGGTGTGGCCTTTGCCGACGACGCGGAAGTAACTCGCGCCGAGCATGGTCATGATTTCGTCTTGCTTGTCGGCCTTGTTGATCGGGTACAGCACGCGGAAGCCGGCATAACCCAGCTTTTCGGTGGATTTAGGATCGAACTTCACGTCGCCGAAATCGAAACGACTTGGGTCGTACTTGATCTCTTCAACGTTGTTGGCGGTGATTTCGTTGATCTTCACCGGCGTGTCGAAGTGCATACCCTGGTGATAGAACGACAGCTTGAACGGGGTTTTCTGGTCGGCCCATTCGGCTTTTTCGGTCAGGAAACGAATTTTCTGATAATCCGCGAATTTCATCTCACGGAATTCGTTCGGCAGATTGCTGCGCGGAGCTTCGTATTTCTGCCCGGCCAGCTCTTTTGCCTTGGCCGACACATCATCCAGATTGAATGCCCAAAGCTGGCCAGCGCTGAGCAGGCAAAGCAAAGCAGAGCCCGTCACCAGTGCGTTTCGTAACCGTTTGGCAGACAATTTTGGTGCATTACAGGGACTAACAATCACGAGCAACCCTCGCCGAAAACAGATCAAAAAACCAACGGCCAGACTAGGCGGTCTGTGTGGTCGGTTTTGTGAGCTTACTTCGGCGTCAGGTAACCAGATACTGCGTTGCTGCTTCTCGCCATAGCGGGCTATGACTCGTCGCAGCGCCTTGTTTCTGGCTACCTGACATCCGAAATAATGCTCACAAAACCAACCGTACAGACCACTCATGCCAGGTTGGCGAGCATTGTTCCGACTCCGATGGGGCTAAATGATTCCCCAAACGGTTGCGGACAAGTCTCTACCTAAGTCAAAAATGGGCCAACGAACGCTGATCCCCGTAGCGCGGGATTATCTAGTAGGCCGCGTTACAACGCATCAGGGGTAACAAAGTATTTATCGCGAAAAACCCCTGTTTTCGACCGAAACACGCCTGAAAAGATGTTTCAAGCGTCTTCAGGTCTGTAACAGGAAGGTTACCGGGCCATCATTGACCAGATGCACCTGCATGTCTGCGCCAAATCTACCTGATGCCACTTTGCCATGTAACTGCTGCGCTTTGGTCAATATATAGCCAAAAAGCTCTTCTCCGAGTGCCGGTGGGGCCGCGGTAGAAAAGCTCGGACGCAAACCATTTTTGGTATCGGCGGCCAGGGTGAACTGCGAGACCAACAGCAAACCACCGCCGACATCGGCCAGGGACAGATTCATCTTGCCCTCGGCGTCACTGAATACCCGATAGTTAAGCAGCTTATGCAGAAGTTTGTCGGCACTGGCCCGTGTGTCTTGCGGCTCGACCGCCACCAGCACCAGCAAACCCTGATCTACTGCGCCAACAACCTCCCCCGCCACTTCGACGCGTGCATTTCGCACGCGTTGCAACAGGCCCTTCATGCTTCTTCAGGCGGCAGATCAAGCAAACGCCGGGCCATCTGGCTGGCCGCACGCACCAATGCATCGGTGATACCCGGCTCGGACGCCGCGTGTCCGGCATCGCGGATCACCTGCAGTTCGCTGTTCGGCCAGGCCTGATGCAGTTCCCAGGCATTATCCAGCGGGCAGATCACATCGTAACGGCCGTGGACGATGACGCCAGGCAAATGGGCGATCTTGCCCATGTCGCGAATCAGTTGGTTCGGCTCCAGGAACGCGTTGTTGGTGAAGTAGTGGCATTCGATCCGGGCAATCGACAGCGCGCGCTGCGGCTCGGAGAAGCGGTCGACCACCATCGGGTTCGGACGCAAGGTAGCCGTGCGGCCTTCCCAGGTCGACCAGGCCTTGGCCGCGTGCATCTGGGCAATCTGGTCGTTGCCGATCAGGCGCTTGTGGAATGCGCTGAGCAGGTCGTCGCGCTCGTCCAGCGGGATCGGCGCGATGTAGTCCTGCCAGTAATCCGGGAACAGACGGCTGGCGCCAGCCTGATAGAACCATTCGATTTCCTGAGGGCGGCAGAGAAAGATCCCGCGCAGGATCAGACCGTGCACACGCTCCGGGTGGGTTTGTGCGTAGGCCAGGGCCAGGGTCGAACCCCAGGAGCCGCCGAACAGCACCCATTTGTCGATCCCCAGGTGCTGGCGAATCCGCTCAAGGTCGGCGACCAGATCCCAGGTGATGTTGTTTTCGAGGTTGGCGTGGGGCGTGGAACGACCGCAGCCGCGCTGATCGAAGGTAACGATGCGGTACAGGTTCGGATCGAAGTAGCGCCGACTCTGCGCATCACAACCGGCCCCCGGGCCGCCGTGAATGAACACCACCGGCAAACCTTCCGGTGAACCACTTTCGTCGACGTACAGCGTGTGTATTGCATCGACGGCCAGATCGTGCCGGGCGTAGGGTTTGATCTGCGGGTACAAAGTCTGCATTGCGCGCTCCGTAAGGGGTCGAGTTCATCCCTGGGGGGACTTCAATTATTCTGCCGTCCGGCATCATAAACCCGAATTACCTGAATGAGCATGCCCACAAAAAATCAGACTTCGCTTACAAGAAACCGATGCAAATATGCCAACAGGTTTTCATAGAGCAGATCCACTTCCGCGACCTCGCCCCGGCCCCGCAAACACCCGTGAATCAGCCCTTTGCCTGAATACAGGTTGACCTCGCCCCCGGCGGCTTCAAGTCGCCGGGCATAACTGACGCCGTCGTCGCGTAGCGGGTCGAACTGTGCGACGGCGATCATTGCCGCTGGCAAACCGCTGAAATCATCAGCGAGCAATGGCATGGCGTAGGCCGGCGGCTGCCGCGTACCGCGCAGGTACAACGCGTGATAGCAGTCCAGGTCGCTGCTGCTGAGTAGCGGCGCATCAGCACATTCGCTGCGCGATGGAAGACTGGCGTCACCGCCCAGTCCTGGGTAAATCAAGACTTGTGCGCAGGGCAAGCGCTCGCCCCGGTCACGCAATGCCAGGCACAACGCGGCGGCAAGATTGCCGCCGGCGCTGTCACCGGCCACCAGCATCCGCGCCGCGTCCAGAGCAAACCGGCTCGCTCCCGCGCACAGCGCTCGCCAGACGCTCAGGCAGTCATCGAACGCCGCCGGAAAGGGATGTTCCGGTGCCAGTCGGTAATCGACGGCTATCACCAGCACGCCCAAAACCGCCGACAACTCGGTGCAGATGAAGTCGTGCGAGTCCAGATCCCCCACCACCCAGCCACCGCCGTGCAGATAAAGGATGCACGGCCATCCCGAATCCGGCGGTGCCACCGCTGGCTGGTAGGACCGGACACGAACACCTTCCAACGTGAAGTCGGTGACCTCCAGACCGTCCGGGCGAGCTGGGGTAAATGCCCGGCACATTTGACTGTAAGCCTGACGCAGCCCGTCCAGGCTGCTGTCAGGGCTGTTGAAGCTGAGGGTTTTCTCGACAAAGGCCGAGAGCTGCGCAGAGATCGGATAATCAGCCATAAGGTTCTCGACGGCTCAGAGCTTCAGGCTGGCTTGTACCGCCTTCACACCGTCCTTGCCATCGAAACTGCTGACTCCCGCCAACCAACGCTGAAGATCCTCGGGATGGTCACGCAGCCATTGGCGGGCAACTTCCTGTGCGGTCTTGCGCTCCATGATCGGCACCATCAACTGGCTTTCCTGAGCGGCGGTGAACGTCAGGTTTTCCAACAGGCGGTTCACGTTCGGGCAACGCTGGGCATAATCCGGCGCGGTCACGGTCGAAACCGTCGCTGCACCTTCGTTAGGGCCGTACACATCCTCGCTGCCGGTCAGGTAGTTGATCTTCATGTTGATGTTCATTGGATGCGGGGTCCAGCCGACGAACACCACGAACTCCTTGCGATTGATTGCCCGCTGCACGGCGGCCAGCATGCCGGCCTCGCCGGATTCGATCAGCTTGAAGTCCTTGAGGCCAAAGTGATTGGTCTCGATCATGGTTTTGATCGTGGTGTTGGCGCCGCTGCCCGGCTCGATGCCGTAGATCTTGCCACCCAGCTGGTCTTTGAATCTGGCGATATCGCCGAAGGTTTTCAGGCCAGCTGCCGCGACATAATCAGGCACTGCAAGGGTCGCCTGGGCGTCAGACAGGCTGGGCTTGTCCATGACTTTGAGCTGATTGGCGGCGATGAACGGCGCGATGTTCTTGTCCATCGCGGGCTTCCAGTAGCCGAGGAAGATATCCAGGCGTTTGTCGCGGATGCCGGCGAAGATGATTTGCTGCACGGCGCTGGTTTGCTTGCTTTCGTAGCCAAGCCCGTTGAGCAAGACTTCGGCCATGCCACTGGTGGCGATCACGTCGGTCCAGTTGACCACGCCCATGCGCACGGATTGGCAGGACGCCGGTTCGCTGGCAAAGGTGTTGGCGCTCAGGAGTGCGGTGCCGGTAAGGATTAACAGACAGCGGTTGAACAGTCGTTTCATCGGGAAGGCTCGCTCGGCAGCTGGTTATTGTGGGCCCGGTGTCTTCGTGCACCGTGCCCACAACGTTACTCAGCGTCTGAGCGACAAAAACGCCCTGAGGCGACCGTGTCTTGCACGGTGGCGACCGCAACCGATCGTTGTGGCGAGGGGGCTTGCTCCCGCTGGGCCGCGAAGCGGCCCTGAAAACAGCCACCTCTCAGTATCTGCAAGATCCGACTGGCAGGCTTTGCAACTGCTGCGCAGTTGAGCGGGAGCAAGCTCCCTCGCCACAAGATAGTGTCAGGCGTAGTGTTTCTGCCCCCAGACCAACAACCCTTGCAGCAACTCCTTGAGCACCACCTGCGTCGGTGCCGCCAGGTCAGGCCGATAGCGGAACGGTTCGACCTCTTCCATGTAAGTGCACTGCCCCAACTCCAGCTGCACCGCATGGATGTTTTCGGCCGGGTTGCCGTAATGACGGGTGATGTGGCCGCCCTTGAAGCGCCCGTTAAGCACATGGCTGTAATCCGTGTGCCGGGCGCAGATCGCTTCGAGCTGGCTGGCCAGCTGCGGATCGCAACTGGCGCCGTTGAACGTGCCGAGGTTGAAGTCCGGCAGCTTGCCGTCGAACAGGTGCGGGATCACCGAACGGATCGAATGCGCATCGAACAACAACGCATAACCGAACTCGGCCTTCAGCCGCGCCAGCTCTTGCTGCAGGGTGCTGTGGTACGGCGTCCAGACCTTTTCCAGGTAGCTCGCACGTTCCTCAGCCGACGGCTCCAGCCCTTCGCGGAACAACGGCACGCCGTCGAACAATGTCGCCGGGTACAGGCCCGTCGTCGCACCTACATACATCGGCTTGTCATCGGACGGCCGGTTGAGGTCGATGACGAACCGCGAATACTCGGCGGCCAGGGTGCTGGCACCCAGCTCGGCGGCGAACTCGTAGAGCGTGGGAATATGCCAGTCGGTGTCCGGCAGGCTTTTTGCTTCGGGAATCAAACCGGCTTCAACCGCAGGCGTCAGACGCACGCCAGCGTGAGGCATGCTGATCAGCAGCGGCACCCGGCCTTGTTTGAAGTTCAGAACCTTATCCACAACCGTTCTCCTATAACTCGACTTCAACGCCGTGACGCACGACGCGTTTTTCCAGGTCACCGCCCAACCAGTACGACAGGTCGGCTGGACGATCGATTTGCCAGGCCACGAAGTCGGCGACTTTGCCGACTTCAAGCGAACCGTGGGTACGCTCCATGCCCAATGCCGTCGCGGCGTGAATGGTCGCGCCGGCCAGGGCCTCTTCCGGGGTCATGCGGAAGCAGGTGCAGGCCATGTTCAACATCAACCGAACCGACAACGCCGGCGAAGTGCCAGGGTTAAGGTCGCTGGCGATGGCGATTTTCACCCCATGCTTGCGCAAGGCATCCATCGGCGGCAATTGGGTTTCCCGCAGGAAGTAGAAGGCTCCTGGCAGCAACACGGCAACGGTCCCGGAGGCCGCCATGGCGATGGCGTCCTCTTCGGTCATGAACTCCAGATGGTCGGCCGACAGCGCGTGATAACGCGCTGCCAGGCTGGAGCCGTGCAAGGACGACAGTTGCTCGGCATGCAGCTTCACCGGCAAACCGAGCTTCTGCGCGGCGACGAACACTCGCTCGACCTGCGCTGGCGAGAACGCCAGGTATTCACAGAACGCATCCACCGCATCGACCAGGCCTTCTGCGGCCAGCGCCGGCAGCATTTCGCTGCAGATATGCTCGATATAGTCGTCGGCGCGGTCGGCGTACTCTGGCGGCAAGGCGTGAGCGGCCAGGCAGGTGCTGCGCACACTGATCGGCAGTTCGGCGCCGAGACGACGGATCACCCGCAGGATCTTCCGCTCACTGGCGAGGTCGAGGCCATAACCGGATTTCATCTCGATGCTGGTCACACCGTCACGCATCAGGCTTTTCAGACGCTTCTTCGCACTGGCGAACAGCTCGTCCTCGGTCGCCGCACGCGTGGCACGCACAGTGCTGGCAATGCCGCCACCGGCCGCGGCGATTTCTGCGTAGCTCACGCCTTGCAGGCGTTGCTCGAACTCGCCGCTGCGATTGCCGCCGAACACCGTGTGGGTGTGGCAGTCGATCAGGCCCGGGGTGACCCAGGCCCCCGCGAGGTCATGGACCTCGAGGTACTCGCCGGACGGCAGCTCGCTACGTGGGCCGATCCACTCAATGTGCGCTCCTGACGTCACGATGGCGGCATCCTCGATGATCGAGTAAGTGCCCTGCGCCATGCTTGCAACGTGGCAGTGTTGCCAGAGAGTTTTCATCCGAGGCCTCCGTTAGTTATCGATTAGAAAAAGAAGGATCACGCGCGACCAGGGCCGCCTGCCCTGCAGCCGGCTTGACCCACATCAGATAGGCCAGTACCAGCAACACGATCCAGACCACGCCGACGATCAGCGCCGCTTGGGTATCCGGGAAATAACCCAGCACGCCGAAGACAAACAGCATGAAGGCAATCGCCGCCATCGGCGCATACGGCCAGAACGGTACCGGGAATTTCAGCTGCGCCACTTGCTCGGCGGTCATGGAGCGACGCATCGCCACCTGAGTGAACAGAATCATCAGCCAGACCCAGACGGTAGCAAAGGTCGCAATGGACGCGATCAGCAGAAACACGTTTTCCGGGATCAGGTAGTTCAGCAACACGCCCAGCAGCAGCGCAACGCTCATCACCACCACGGTCATCCATGGCACGCCATTGCGCGACAGGTGGGCGAAGCCCTTCGGTGCGTGCCCTTGCTGGGCCAGACCGAACATCATGCGGCCAGCGCCGAAGATGTCACTGTTGATCGCCGAAATCGCCGCCGTAATCACCACAATATTAAGGATGGTGGCCGCCGAGCTGATCCCCAGCTTATCGAAGATCTGCACGAACGGGCTGCCCTGGCTACCGATCTGCTGCCAAGGAAAGATCGACATCAGCACCAGCATCGTCAGCACGTAGAACAGCAGAATCCGCAACGGTACGGCGTTGATTGCACGAGGCAGCACGTGCTGCGGGTCTTTGGCCTCACCGGCGGTGACGCCGATGATTTCAATACCGCCAAACGCAAACATCACCACCGCGAACGAAGCGATCAGACCGCCCATGCCATTAGGCATGAAGCCACCTTGGGTCCAGAGGTTGCTGATGTCGGTCACCTGGCCTGGGGCCGTGCTGATACCGAACAGCATGATGCCGAAGCCCCCGAGGATCATCGCAACGATGGCGGCGACCTTGAGCAGCGACAGCCAGAACTCCATTTCGCCGAAGACTTTGACGTTGCACAGGTTCAAGCCGCCGACGATAGAAACGACGCCCAATACCCAAATCCAGCGAGAGACTTCCGGGAACCAGAAGCCCATGTAAATACCGAACGCAGTGACGTCGGCCATGCCGACGATGACCATTTCGAATGCGTACGTCCAACCGAGGATGAAGCCTGCCATCGGTCCCAGGTAAGTACTGGCGTATTGACCGAAAGAACCTGCGACCGGGTTGTGCACAGCCATTTCGCCAAGGGCGCGCATGACCATGAACACCGCTGCGCCACCAATCAGGTACGCAAGCAGCACCGCAGGACCGGCCATCTGGATGGCCGAGGCAGAACCGTAAAACAGCCCGGTGCCGATCGCCGACCCCAGTGCCATAAAGCGAATATGTCGGGCCGATAGCCCGCGTTTCAAGCCGTTTGCTGGCTTTTGCATTTCTCGTCCTTAGTTATTTTTATCGGCGGAAATGATTGTTCCCCCATGACACTGATCGTTCCCACGCGGGAGCGTGGGAACGATCAGTGTGGGAACGATCATCAGACTTACAGGCTAGGCAACAACTTCGCCATCACCAGCTCATTCAGGCAACGCGAAGCCAGCAGCTCGCTCGCGGCGTTGATGTCCGGTGCAAAGAAACGGTCCTTCTCGTAGAACGGTACTTTGGCGCGCAGGGTGCTGCGAGCTTTTTCCAGTTTCGACGAAGTCTTCAGACCGTCGCGCAGGTCCAGACCCTGGCAGGCAGCCAGCCACTCGACAGCCAGAACGCCGCGAGTGTTTTCAGCCATTTCCCACAGACGCTTGCCAGCGGCCGGGGCCATGGAAACGTGGTCTTCCTGGTTGGCGGACGTCGGCAGGCTGTCGACCGAATGCGGATGCGCCAGTGCCTTGTTTTCGCTGGCCAGAGCCGCCGCAGTCACCTGAGCGATCATGAAGCCGGAGTTCACGCCACCGTTGGCCACCAGGAACGGCGGCAGTTGCGACATGTGCTTGTCCATCATCAGCGAGATGCGACGCTCGCTCAGGGAACCGATTTCAGCGATGGCCAGGGCCATGTTGTCAGCTGCCATGGCAACCGGCTCGGCGTGGAAGTTACCGCCGGAGATCACGTCACCTTCAGCCGCGAAAACCAACGGGTTATCCGACACGGCGTTGGCTTCGATCGCCAACACCTCAGCGGCCTGACGGAACTGAGTCAGGCAAGCGCCCATGACTTGTGGCTGGCAGCGCAGCGAGTACGGGTCCTGAACCTTTTCGCAGTTCTGGTGCGAATCGGAGACTTCACTACGCTCGCCCAGCAGGTCGCGGTAAGCGGCGGCGGCGTCGATCTGGCCTTTTTGACCACGAGCAGCGTGAATCCGCGCATCGAACGGCGAGCGCGAGCCCAGTACGGCTTCAACGGTCAGACCGCCAAGGGCCAGGGCGCCAGCGAACAGGTCTTCGCCTTCGAACAGGCCACGCAGTGCGTAAGCGGTGGACACCTGAGTGCCGTTAAGCAGCGCCAGGCCTTCTTTGGCCGCCAGGGTCAGCGGTTGCAGGCCTGCGACTTTCAGCGCTTCAGTTGCTGGCAGCCATTCACCTTTGTAACGGGCCTTGCCTTCGCCCAGCAGCACCAGCGACATGTGGGCCAGAGGCGCCAGGTCACCGGAAGCACCGACCGAACCTTTCAACGGAATGTGCGGGTAAACCTCAGCGTTGATCAAGGCGATCAGCGCGTCGATCACCACCCGGCGAATGCCGGAGAAACCACGGCTCAGGCTGTTGACCTTGAGCACCATGATCAGACGCACCAGAGCGTCGCTGATTGGCTCGCCCACACCGGCAGCGTGAGACAACACCAGCGAGCGCTGGAGGTTTTCCAGGTCTTCGCTGGCAATGCGGGTCGAAGCCAGCAGGCCGAAACCGGTGTTGATACCGTAGGCCGTGCGGTTTTCCACGAGGATCTGTTCCACGCAGGCAACACTGGCTTCGATCTGGGCAGAGGCACTGTCGTCGAGACGGACGTTGACCGGTTGCTGATAAACAGCGCGCAGTTGGGCAAGACTCAGTTGGCCAGGGATAAGATTCAGAGCAGTCACATTTATTCTCCTTTTGAGAGTTTTTTATGCTCTTTATATAAGAGCAGTTAACTAACCAGACGCTCCGGATGATTCCGTTGTCCGTCGCCGCCCGCTTCTTGAGGGGGTGGCGCCTTGGCACGCTGGCTTTTGTAGAAATCAGTACAACTTGGGTAACGCGGTTTACAGCAGTATCGGGTCTTTCAAAATCAATTCAGCCTGAAACATGGCATCTCTCCTAAACCACCGCCGCACGCCGCTGGACAAACCGGTCGACGTATTCATCGGCCGGCGAGTGAAGGATCTCTTTCGGCGTGCCGACCTGGATCAACTGCCCATCCTTGAGAATCGCAATCCGGTTACCGATGCGCACGGCTTCATCGAGGTCATGGGTGATGAAAACGATGGTCTTGTGCAAGGTCTGTTGCAGTTCGAGCAACTGGTCCTGCATCTCGGCGCGGATCAGCGGGTCAAGGGCACTGAAGGCTTCATCCATCAGGATGATGTCGGTGTCCGCCGCCAAGGCGCGAGCCAGGCCCACACGCTGACGCATACCGCCAGACAGCTGATGCGGGTATTTGTTTTCGTAGCCTTGAAGGCCCACGGTGTTGATCCAGTGCTGCGCGCGCTCGGCGCACACTTGCTTGCTTTCACCACGCACTTTCAAACCGTAGGCGACGTTGTCCAGTACGTTCTTGTGGGGCAACAGGCCGAAGCTCTGGAACACCATGCTGATCTTGTGCCGACGAAATTCGCGCAGGGCTTCCATGTCGTATTGCAGGATGTCCACGCCATCCACCAGGATCACGCCGCTGGTCGGGTCGATCAGGCGGTTGATGTGCCGCACCAGTGTCGACTTGCCGGAACCCGACAGGCCCATGATCACGAATATCTCGCCGGTAGCGATGCTCAGTGACAGATCATTCACGCCAATCACACAGCCGGTCTCGGCCAGTACCTGATCCTTGCTCTTGTTCTGTCGGATCATGTCCAGCGCGTCTGCCGAACGGTCACCGAAAATCTTGAAAACGTTTTTGACTTCGATCTTGGCGGCATTGCTCATTGGCTCACCTCATGCCGTGGACGACCGTAGGCCTGGGTAATGCGGTCAATGACCACCGCCAGAATCACGATCGCCAGACCGGCTTCAAGACCGCGTCCGACATTAAGGGTCTGGATCCCCACCAGCACGTCTTCACCCAGGCCACGCGCACCGATCATCGAGGCGATCACCACCATCGACAGGGCCATCATGGTGGTCTGGTTGATCCCGGCCATGATGCTCGGCAGCGCCAGCGGCAGTTGCACGCCAAATAGTTGCTGCCAGCGGTTGGCACCAAAGGCATTGATTGCTTCCATGACTTCGCGATCGACCTGGCGAATGCCCAGATCGGTCAGGCGAATCAGCGGCGGTACGGCGTAGATCACCGTGGCGAAAATCGCCGGGACCTTGCCCAGACCGAACAGCATCAGCACCGGGATCAGGTACACGAAGCTGGGCATGGTCTGCATGATGTCGAGCAGCGGCATCAACACTGAACGCAGGCGATTGCTGCGTGCCGACAAAATGCCCAACGGAATGCCGATCAACACCGAAATAACCGTCGCCACCAGCATCAGTGCCAACGTTTGCATGAGCTTGTCCCAGAGGCCGACAGCGCCCACCAGGAACAGCAAACCAACGATCACCGCCGTCGTCACCAGCTTGCGGGTCGCGTGCCAGGCAATGCCGGCAACGATCACCAGCATCAACCACCACGGCGCCGCGCGCAGCAGGCCTTCGAGGTTGACGATGGCCCAGAGCAAGGTGTCGGAGATGTGGCGGAACACATCCCCGTAGTTGACGACCAGCGAATCAACCCAGACGTTGACCCGGTCGGCGATGGAAAAGGTGAAGCTTTCGGGAAACATAAGAGACTCTCAATCAAGTGGATGTGGCGAACGTCCCGGCCAGCCTCTCGGTTAGCCGGGAGGTATCTGCCTACAGTTCCGCGTTGATTTTCCTGGCAGTGTCGGTGGTGACCCGCAACTGCCAGATCTCAGGATGTGCCTTCACGAAGATCTTCGCCAGTTTCGTCCAGTCAGATTGCTGCAACGCTATCCGCCCCGCTTGTTTTCACTTTTACAGCCTCGTCCTGCTCTACCGGCAGTATCAGCCGATCAGGTACTGCGCTATGCCACTTCTTGGCTGCGAAGTAATACATCGCCGCCGGGACCACCAGGCCGATGATCCACGAGATGTCGGTATCACCGAGGCTCGCGACCAGAGGGCCGGTGTAGAAGTGAGTGGAAATGAACGGCATTTGAATCAACACGCCGAACACGTAAATGCTGATGCCCATGATGTTCCAGCGACCGTAGCGACCCTCGGGGTTGGACAGTGCCGGAATGTCATAACGCTCTTTGGTGATGCAGTAGAAGTCCACCAGGTTGATCGCGCTCCACGGCGTGAAGAACGCCAGCAGGAACAGGATGAACGCGGAGAATTCCTTGAGGAACGAGTCCTTGCCAAGCAATGCCAGAGCCGCGGCAAGCGACACCATGATGAAGATGTACAGCAGGCGCACACCGCTTCCAATGTGGCGGCTGCCACGGAAGCCACTGATGATCGTCGCGATCGACATGAAGCTGCCGTAGGCGTTCAAGGTGGTCACGGTGACTTTGCCGAAAGCCACGGCGAAGTACAGCAGCGCCGCGACAATCCCGGTACCGCCCAGGCTGACGATGAACGACACCTCGTGGTGAGCGAACTGCGAACCGGCCAGGGCTGCGGCGAACACACCGAAGACCATCGACGCCTGCGCACCGATTACCGAACCCAGGCCAACAGCCCAGAAGGTTTTCTTAGCCTGCGTGCTGCGCGGCAAGTAACGCGAGTAGTCCGCCACATAAGGGCCGAACGCGATCTGCCAGGACGCCGACAGCGACACCGCCAACAGGAAACTCGCCACCGAGAAGTGCTTGTTGCCCAGCAATGCGCCGATGTCGTTACCGGCCAGCAGTTTGTAGAACAGGTAGATGAACGCCACCACGCCCAGCACACTGGCGACCCGGCCGATGCCGTGGATCACCCGATAGCCGAAGATGGTGAAGACCATGATCGAGCCCGCGAACAGCGTGATACCGACCCAGTCTTCGACGTGCAGCAACTGCGCAACTGCCTGCCCTGCCAGCAAGGATCCGCTGGCCGAGAAGCCGATGTACATCAGGCACACCAGCACCAGCGGAATCACCGCCCCATACACGCCAAACTGCACGCGACTGGAGATCATTTGCGGCAAGCCGAGTTGCGGACCTTGTGCGGCGTGCAGCGCCATGACGCCACCGCCGAGCAATTGGCCGATCAGCAAACCGACCAACGACCAGAACACATCCCCGCCCAGTACCACCGCCAATGCACCCGTCACAATCGCGGTGATTTGCAGGTTGGCACCCAACCACAGGGTGAACTGACTCAATAGACGACCGTGTCTTTCCGCTTCCGGGATGTAGTCGATCGAACGTTTCTCGATCAACGGCTTACTGCGTGCACGATCATCATTAGCCATGGGTCAACCTCTTTGGATTGTTCGTGGAATTCAATCTGTCCCTGTAGGAGCTGAGCTTGCTCGCGATGGCGATGTACCTGACACACCGCGTCATCGTTCATCGCGAGCAAGCTTTACTCCTACAGGTTCGCATCAGGCCGAGGCCCGTTTTTTATTTACCGGTGATCATCGGCAGGTTCAGGCCCTGCTCCTTGGCACAGTCGATAGCGATCTGGTAACCGGCATCGGCGTGACGCATAACGCCGGTGGCCGGGTCGTTGTGCAGCACGCGAGCGATTCGCTCGGCCGCTTCGTCAGTACCGTCGCAGACAATCACCATGCCCGAGTGCTGGGAGAAGCCCATGCCGACGCCGCCGCCGTGGTGCAGGGAAACCCAGGTCGCGCCGCTCGCGGTGTTCAGCAGAGCGTTGAGCAGTGGCCAGTCGGACACGGCATCGGAACCGTCCTGCATGGATTCGGTTTCGCGGTTAGGACTTGCCACCGAACCGGAGTCCAGGTGGTCGCGGCCGATCACGATCGGTGCCGACAGCTCGCCGCTGCGGACCATTTCGTTGAACGCCAGGCCCAGCTTGGCGCGCAGACCCAGACCCACCCAGCAGATACGTGCCGGCAGACCCTGGAAGCTGATGCGCTCGCGCGCCATGTCCAGCCAGTTGTGCAGGTGGGCGTCGTCCGGGATCAGTTCTTTGACCTTGGCGTCGGTTTTGTAGATGTCTTCAGCGTTGCCCGACAGTGCAGCCCAACGGAACGGACCGATACCGCGGCAGAACAGCGGACGGATGTAGGCCGGTACGAAACCCGGGAAGTCGAATGCGTTCTCGACGCCTTCTTCTTGCGCCATCTGACGGATGTTGTTGCCGTAGTCGAACGTCGGGATGCCTTGCTTCTGGAAGTCGAGCATCGCTTTGACGTGCACGGCCATCGATTGCTTGGCGGCTTTGATCACAGCAGCCGGCTCGGTCTTGGCGCGAGCGCGGTACTCTTCCCAGGTCCAACCGGCTGGCAGGTAACCGTTGAGCGGATCGTGGGCGCTGGTCTGGTCGGTGACCATGTCCGGACGCACGCCGCGACGGACCAATTCCGGCAGGATTTCTGCCGCGTTACCCAGCAGGGCGATGGAAATCGCTTTGCCTTCTTTGGTGTATTTGGCGATGCGCGCCAGCGCGTCGTCGAGGTCTTTGGCCTGCTCGTCGACATAACGGCTTTTCAGGCGGAAATCGATGCTCACTTGTTGGCATTCGATGTTCAGCGAGCACGCGCCGGCCAGGGTCGCGGCCAGTGGTTGAGCGCCACCCATGCCGCCCAGACCGGCGGTCAGGACCCAGCGACCGGTGAGGTTGTCGTTGTAGTGCTGGCGACCGGCTTCAACGAAGGTTTCGTAGGTGCCTTGAACGATGCCCTGGCTGCCGATGTAGATCCAGCTGCCGGCAGTCATCTGGCCGTACATGGCCAGGCCTTTGGCGTCGAGTTCGTTGAAGTGCTCCCAGCTCGCCCAGTGTGGCACCAGGTTGGAGTTGGCGATCAGCACGCGTGGGGCGTTGCTGTGAGTCTTGAAGACGCCGACTGGCTTGCCGGATTGCACCAGCAGGGTTTCGTCGTCATTCAGGTTGGTCAGGCTCTCGACGATCTTGTCGTAGCATTCCCAGTTACGCGCCGCGCGACCGATACCGCCGTAAACCACCAGTTCTTTAGGGTTCTCGGCAACTTCCGGGTCGAGGTTGTTCATCAACATGCGCAGCGGCGCTTCGGTCAGCCAGCTTTTGGCGGTCAGCTTGTTGCCGCGAGCAGCACGGATTTCAACGTCACGGTGCTTAGTAAAAGTAACGGGGGTCGGTTTCTGGGTATTGTCAGTCACGAAAAAAGCTCCTCAGCAATCAATCCAAACCAGCCCAGGCAGTGGGCGAGCAAGCCAATGTGCAGATGGTGCACACCGGCGAATCAGTGGACGATGGTCGAGTCTTCGTGACTCATACGCATACGTCTTTACTTGTACATACAAGCATATGCAATCAAGCGGCCAACTTTCTGGATGGCGCTTCAACAAAGTGCTGAACCTGGCTGAAAAGCCCTTGGGACAAGGGTTTTGCGGCTGTCGATATTTTTGGGGGAAGGTTTTTTTCGAGGAGTGACAGTTGTTACCTGAGCGCGGTTTTGCGTCACGCTGGGGCGTTCGGTAACAAAACTGGTGCGCACAGGGAAACGCTGGAGGTTGGTTTTTGTGGCGAGGGAGCTTGCCCCGTCGACCGGTCCGCGCTCGGGCGTAGCAGTCGCAGAATCGGAGATTCAATACAGGGGACAGGGTAGGCATGCAGCCATTGGGGCGGCTTCGCCACCCAGCGGGGGCAAGCCCCCTCACCACAGAAAAGCTCCCGGAATAGGGAGCTCAGAGTGCTGTCAGTTCAATCACGCAGCACTGGCCATTGACGGAAACATCCAGCAGCCCAGTGTTACCGCCCAGTTGCAGACAATCATGACGACCCAGCACTTGGGCCGCACTGCCATTGATTCGAACTTCAAGCGCATCAGCCACGCTGAAAACCAGCAGCGTTCCGGCAGAACTGAAAAACCGTTGCTCGCCCGCCAGCCACTGCAACCGCGCCTGGTAGCGATTCGGCGCATAAATCAGGTTGAAGTCGCGGATCGCACCGCCAAGCAGGGTGCAGGAAACATGGCTTTCGCCGCTGAACGCAAACGGGTCCAGTGGTAACAGGGGCCGCGTGTTCTGGCCGTCGACCGTCAAGGTCATGCCTTCACCCTGCAGCACGGTGATGACCCGCTCGTAGCCTGCAAAGGTCGAGAACCCGCCCGACTCACCGATATCGGCAATCGACAGGCGCCAGCCAAAGCCATCCAGGCCGGTGCCTGCATCGCGGGTGATTTCTTCGGTGCTGCCGCCGCCGTTTTTCCACGGCATGCGCGGATAATTGGCCGCGCGCAAAACGTTCAACTGGCCCATTTATGTCTCTTTATTGATGGCTCTTTATTTGTGGAACCGCCCTTCCAGACGATGGCGGGAACCGGGATGAATCAGACGAGCGGCCGTCACTGGCTGACGTCCGGACCAGGTCCGACGACGGATCAGCAGGCATGGCTCGCCTTTTTCGATCTGCAGCAATTTGCATTCGGAAGGCTCGGCAAGAATCGCCTCGACCACGTGCTCGCCTTCGGTCAATGGCGCGACCTGATTCAGATAGGCATAAGGCGTTTGCAGGGTGAAGTCTTGCTTGAGGTATTCCGGCGCGACCAGGGCATTGACGAAACGGTCCTCGATTTGCACGGGAATATCGTTCTCGAAATGCACGATCAGCGAGTGGAAGACCTTTTGGCCTTCACGCATGTCCAGTGCCAGGGCGCGCTCGGAACCGGCGGCCTCTTCTTCCAGAGTAATCACCTTGCACGTGTGGCGATGGCCACGGGAGGCGATTTCGTCGGCAATGTTATGCACTTCGAACAACGCGGACTGGCTCTTGGGTTCGGCGACAAAGGTCCCGACGCCTTGCATGCGCACCAACAGGCCGTCAGCCGTCATCTCGCGCAGGGCGCGATTGATGGTCATGCGGCTGAAACCCAACTGACTGACCAGCTCGCTTTCCGACGGCACGCGGTAATGCGGCGGCCAGTTTCCACTGTCGATTTGCTGGGTGATCATCTGTTTGACGCGAGCGTACAAGGGCGCCGGACTGTCGCCCAGATTGGCACTCAGCGGTGAAACTACAGGCGGAGTCGGCACAGGAAATCCTTGTTCGTTGATGAAAGTCGCTAGCTTGCCGGAGTTTACCGAGCAGGCAAACGTCTGTATATGTATATACAAATAACACACGATGGGGTACTGAACCATGTCCGCCTTCTTTGCCGAACGCGCGCTTTTGCCTAGTGGATGGGCCAACAATGTACGTCTTGAGGTCAGTGCCGATGGCCTGCTGACCCACATCCAGGCCGATGCCAGCGCTGAAGGCGCCGAACGGCTGAGCGGTCCGCTGCTGCCGGGCATGCCGAATCTGCACTCCCACGCCTTCCAGCGGGCGATGGCCGGACTGGCCGAAGTAGCGGGTAATCCGAACGACAGTTTCTGGACCTGGCGCGATCTGATGTATCGCCTCGTCGGAAAAATCAGTCCGGAACAACTCGGGATCATCGCCCGTCAGCTCTACATCGAAATGCTCAAGGCCGGTTACACCTCGGTCGCCGAATTTCATTACGTGCACCACGACCACAACGGCCATCCGTACGCGGACCCGGCCGAACTGTCGTTGCAAATCAGTCAGGCCGCCAGCGCCTCCGGCATCGGCCTGACCTTGCTGCCTGTACTCTACAGCCACTCCGGTTTCGGTGGCCTGGCGCCCAATGAAGGCCAGCGACGCTTCATCAACAGCACTGAAAACTACCTGAAGCTACAAGCCCGCTTGCAGCCGCTGCTGGCGCAGCAACCGGCGCAACAACTGGGCCTGTGCTTCCACTCGTTGCGTGCCGTGACCCCGCAGCAAATCAGCGAAGTGCTGGCAGCCAGCGACAAGCACTGCCCGGTGCACATCCACATCGCCGAGCAACAAAAGGAAGTCGACGACTGCCTGACCTGGAGTGGTCGCCGTCCGCTGCAATGGCTGTATGAAAATACCGACGTCGATCAGCGCTGGTGCCTGGTCCACGCGACCCACGCCAACCCGGAAGAAGTCAGCCTGATGGCCAAGAGTCGCGCCATCGCCGGCCTGTGCCTGACCACGGAAGCTAACCTGGGCGACGGGATTTTCCCGGCCGTGGACTTCCTCGCCCAAGGCGGGCGCATGGGCATTGGCTCGGACAGCCATGTGTCGCTGAGTGTGGTGGAAGAACTGCGCTGGCTGGAATACGGCCAGCGCCTGCGCGATCAGCGACGTAACCGCTTGTATGGCGCCGATCAGCCGATGGTCGGGCGCACCCTGTACGACGCCGCACTCGACGGTGGCGCACAGGCGCTGGGCCAGCCGATTGGCGCATTGGAAGTCGGCAAACGCGCTGACTGGCTGGTGCTCGACGGCAACGACCCTTACCTGGCAACCGCCAGTGGCGACGGGATTCTGAACCGTTGGCTGTTTGCTGGTGGCGACCGCCAGGTGCGTGACGTGCTGGTGAATGGCAAGTGGGTGGTACGCGACGGGCATCACGCTGGCGAAGAAGACAGTAACCGGGCGTTCACCCAAGTACTGCGCGAGCTGTTGGGCTGATCACCGCTTCTGTGGCGAGGGAGCTTGCTCGCGCTGGGTTGCGAAGCGACCCCAAATCAGCAAATGAGCTCTTTCAGAAAGATCTCATCAGCTGAGTGACGACTGCTGCGCAGCCGAGCGGGAGCAAGCTCCCTCGCCACGGAGTCCAACCGCACGCCGCTTATTTAGAGGTCTGGGCCATTTTGGTGTCCGACACCCGCCAGATCAGGCGTGTGGTGTCGTAACCCTGCTGACGCGCCCTGCTCAGCAGTTCCTCGCGGGTATCGGCGTTGACTTCCGGCTTGCGTGACAGCAGCCACAGGTTGCGCCGATTGGGGCTACCGACTATCGCGGTCTGGTAGTCATCGCTGACATACAGCACCCAGTAATTACCCTTGCTCATGCCTGGCAACAACCGGGTAAACCAGTTATCGAAATTCACCCACAGCTTGTCGTTCTTGCCGGGAATCTGCGGCGTTGCCGTGCCCTTGGCCTCTTCCCATTTCCACTCTGGGGTCAGGCAACGGTTCAACACTTCCATGTCGCCATCGGTCTTGAGGGTGTAATGGGCTTCGGATTGCGCGCAGTTACGCTGGAAGTACATCGGCATGCGCGCCAACTCGTACCATTTACCCTGGTAACGCTTGAGGTTGACGCTATTGACCGTTTTCGGCGCGAGCGCATCATCGCCAGAAGTGGCGCAGCCGGCCAACAACAGACCGGCCAAAAGAACTATTACTAACCGCATCATTATTTTTCTCCCGAGGGCGTTTGGCCCCGGTTTACTTCAGGCCTTGCCCGGAAAACATCAGCACTTTGTCACCGGCGTACTGCACGCTGATAAAGCTGTTCTTGTCGCCCCAGGTACAGCTGGACATGCCCAACGCGCCTGAACAATCGGCAGGTTTACCCAACAAGGCTTCGACCTCGGCCTTGGGCATGCCCGTCGAGAGTTTCGAATAGTTTTCCTGGTTGATCTTGCTGCACGCAGCCAACAGCACGCAAAACGACAACAAGGCGATAGATCGCAGCGACATGGTGTAACTCCTGGTAAAGAGGGGGAGGCATGGCTGCCAACCAGAAGCTTAGAAGAGAAAACCCCCTTCTGGTTCCCACCGGTACCGGGTATTTCTTGAAGGGTAAAATCGACATTTCGCACCAAAATCAGGCATTTTTTTGCGCTGATCGGTATTTCGTCGGTTTTCGTCAAACCCGCCTAATCTTTGGCGCTTCCCTGTCGACATAGAAGCAGCGCCAAGCCTGCCCTGTGGCAATTTGACGCTCCTCGTTGATCAGTCCTCCCGCGGTAGCGCCTTTAATGACCAGAAACATGAAGTTCAGCCACAAGATCCTGCTCGCCGCTGCCCTTGTGGTCGCGGTAGCGTTCGCCTGTTTCATTCTGTTCAACGACTACCGTCAGCGCCAAACCCTGCGCAACAGCACCGAGTCCTCGATGCAGGAACTCGGCAGCCTGACCACCAGCAACATCCAGACCTGGCTGGAAAGCCGCATCCAGTTGCTGCAATCGCTGGCCCAGCAAGTGGCCGTCGACGGTCCGGCGCTGGACAACCTGAAACGCGCGGTCGGCCTGCCGGCGTACACCAGCAACTTTCAGTTGAGCTACTTCGGCGGTGCCGACGGCGTGATGTTCTCGGTGCCGGCCGGTAATCGCGCGGCGGACTACGACCCTCGTGCCCGTGGCTGGTACAAAGCCGCCAACAGTGCACAGCAGACCATCGTCACCGAACCCTACATCGCTGCGTCCTCAGGCAAGCTGGTGATCACCGTCGCTACCCCGGTGCAGCATCAGAACCAGATGATCGGCGTCGCCGGTGCAGACATCGACCTGAGCAGCATCAGCACCATCATCAACTCGCTGAACTTCGGCGGCCACGGCCACGCATTCATCGTCAGCAGCGAGGGCAAGATCCTCATTCACCCGGACAGCAAACTGGTGCTCAAAAGCCTCACCGAGGCTTATCCCGCGGGTGCGCCGAAGGTCAGCCCCGGCATGAAGGAAGTCGAGGTGGACGGCAAGACGCAGTTCATCTCGTTCACCCACGTCAACGGCGTGCCGTCGGCTGACTGGTACGTGGCCCTGGTGCTCGACCAGGACACCGCATTCTCGATGCTCAGTGAGTTCCGCACCTCGGCGATCATCGCCATGGTGATTGCCGTGGTGATCATCATCACGCTGCTCGGCATGCTGATCCGCGTCCTGATGCAGCCGTTGCTGACCATGGGTCGCGCCATGCATGACATCGCCGAGGGTGAAGGCGACCTGACCAAGCGCCTGACCATTCATGGCCAGGACGAATTCGGGGCGCTGGGCACTTCGTTCAACCGCTTCGTCGAGCGTATTCACACTTCGATCCGCGAAGTGTCATCGGCCACCGGCCAGGTCAACGAAGTCGCCCTGCGTGTAGTCAGCGCGTCCAACTCGTCGATGTTCAATTCCGACCAGCAGGCCTCGCGCACCAGCAGTGTGGCCGCGGCGATCAACCAGCTGGGCGCCGCCGCCCAGGAAATCGCCCAGAACGCCGCCCTCGCCTCGCAACATTCCAGCGACGCCCGCAGCCTGGCTGAAGACGGTCAGCAAGTGGTGGATAAGACCATCGCGGCGATGCAGCAACTGTCGGCCAAAATCAGCGACTCGTGCGGCAACATCGAAACGCTGAACAGCAACACGGTGAATATCGGGCAGATTCTCGAAGTCATCACCAGCATCTCCCAGCAAACCAACCTGCTGGCTCTCAACGCCGCGATCGAAGCGGCGCGCGCGGGTGAGGCCGGACGTGGTTTCGCCGTGGTTGCCGACGAAGTGCGCAACCTCGCGCATCGCACCCAGGACTCGGCGCAGCAAGTGCAGAAGATGATTGAAGAGCTGCAAGTCGGCGCCCGTGAGGCGGTCGCCATCATGACCGACAGTCAGCGCCAGAGCGAAAGCAGCGTCGGCATCGCCAACCAGGCCGGTGAGCGCCTGGGCAGCGTGACCCAGCGCATCGGCGAAATCGACGGCATGAACCAGTCGGTGGCCACCGCCACCGAAGAGCAAACCGCCGTGGTCGAATCGATCAACGTCGACATCACCGAGATCAACACCCTGAACCAGGAAGGCGTGGAAAACCTGCAATCGACCTTGCGCGCCTGTGCCGATCTTGAGCAGCAAGCGGCGCGGTTGAAGCAGTTGGTGGGTAGTTTCAGGATCTAAAACCAAACGGCGCACTTTGAGTGCGCCCGTCTGGTGAATCTGACGCAGGACTGAATTCAGACTAAACTCAGTCCTGCTCACCAGAAGGAGATCAATCTTATGAAGCTTTCCTCTCAAATCAAACCCATCAGCTACCTGAAAAGCCATACTGCCGAAATCGTCAAGACGATCACCGAAAGCCGTGAACCCTTGGTTATCACCCAAAACGGTGAAGCAAAACTGGTGGTCATGGATGTGAAAAGCTTCGAAGAGCAAGAAGACACAATGGCCCTTCTCAAGCTACTGGCAATGGGCAATCGTGAAATTGAGGAAGGAAAATTCCGGGGTGCGGAGGACGTCTTCGCAGAGCTTGACGAGGCCGAGCATCAATGAGCTTCAATGTCGTCATTCTTCAGTCCGCAGAAACAGACCTCAAAGAGCTCCGCAGCTACCTTACCCAACAGTTCTCTGCCCACACATGGCAAAACACCTATGCCACTTTGAAGGCAGCCATCCGTCATTTGGCGACACAGCCTTATGCAGGCTCAATCCCGGAAGAAATCAAGAGACTCAATATCAGCCAGTATCGGCAAGTCCTGTCAGGGATGAACCGGGTCATTTATGAAGTCAGGGAAAAGACTGTCTACATCCACATCATTGCCGACACACGAAAAAATCTGCCGACACTGTTGATGAAACGACTTCTGCAAGTGAACACATGAGATCAATGCCGTAGTTAAAACCGTGCGCCGGGCCCACTCAAAAATACCATCTCTTCAGGCGTACTTTCCCGCCCAAGAATCGCATTGCGATGGGGAAAACGTCCAAACCGGGCAATGATTTTCTGATGCCGTTCGGCGTAATCGAGGTTATCGGCAAACACCGCACGATCCGCCTCGGGTTGCTCAGCCAGCAAGTCGGCAAAACGTGAGACGGCTTCGTTTTGCACCGCCAGATGCTCGCAATGCTCGAATACCAGATAGATGAACACTCGCTGGATAGGCCGCAGTTGCCGATCGAAATCCGCGGCAATACCTTGCGCCACCAGCGCCTGGGCTCTCAAGTCGCCGGCAAAGGATTTGGGGGTTTCGCGAAAGATCATCCGCGGTAACTGATCAAGCAATAACACCAGGGCCAGCCAACCTTCGGGACATTGCGTCCACTCGGTCAATCCGCCGGCCAGTGCCTGTTCCACCAGATCCCCGAAACGCGTGCGCGCTTCGAGGTCCTGGCTGTCACGCTTACCGAACCATAACTTGCCCTTGTCAGCCGCTACGTCATTAGGTGCTTCGGCTGAACCGAACCACCATTCGAGTAACGGCTGCCAGGGCGCGGTCATGGTTTATTCCTTGTGGTAAGCCGTGGCGCGTTCGACTTCTTCTTTCGAGCCCAGGAACACCGCTACACGCTGGTGCAGGCCTTCAGGCTGGATGTCGAGAATACGCTGGTGACCGTTAGTGGACGCGCCGCCGGCCTGTTCAACCAGGAACGACATCGGGTTGGCTTCGTACATCAAGCGCAGTTTGCCCGGTTTGGAGGGCTCGCGGCTGTCACGTGGGTACATGAACAGGCCACCACGGGTCAGGATGCGGTGCACGTCGGCCACCATCGCGGCGACCCAGCGCATGTTGTAGTTCTTTTTCAGCGGGCCTTCTTCGCCAGCCAGCAGTTCGCCGACGTAGCGTTGTACCGGCGCTTCCCAGTGACGCTGGTTGGACATGTTGATCGCGAATTCCTGAGTGGAGGACGGGATCTTGATGTCTTCATGGGTCAGTACGAAACTGCCCATTTCACGGTCCAGGGTAAAGCCTTTCACGCCATCACCGAGGGTCAGCACCAGCATGGTTTGCGGGCCGTAGATGGCATAACCGGCGGCTACCTGTTGGGTGCCTGGCTGCAGGAACGCCTTTTCGTTCAAGGGTTCGTTCTGGCTCAGGTATTCGTTCGGGCAACGCAGCACGGAGAAGATAGTACCGACCGGCGCGTTGATATCGATGTTCGACGAACCGTCCAGTGGGTCGAATACCAGCAGGTACGCGCCCTTCGGGTATTTGCCCGGGATCTGGTAGGCGTTGTCCATTTCTTCGGACGCCATGCCGGCCAGGTGACCGCCCCATTCGTTGGCTTCGAGCAGGATCTCGTTGGAGATCACGTCGAGTTTCTTCTGGACTTCGCCTTGCACGTTTTCAGTGCCCATGCTGCCCAGAACGCCGCCCAGGGCGCCTTTGGAAACGGCGTGGCTGATTTCCTTGCAAGCACGCGCCACTACTTCGATCAGAAAGCGCAGATCGGCAGGAGTGTTGTTGCTACGGGTCTGCTCAATCAGATAGCGACTCAAGGTAACGCGGGACATGGAAGGCTCCGAAGGAATGGGGGCTAAAAACCCGCGCAGTTTAACGCGAGTCGGTGCGCAATTCCTCTTATCAGACGAGATTCACTGAATAGAGTTCATGCGCGAGGTTGAGCGTAGCTGCAAATGCACATAACTGTGGCGAGGGAGCTTGCTCCCGCTGGGGCGCGAAGCGGCCCCAAAACCATGCGGCACGGTGCTTCAAATAGATCGCATCCGTAGGTTTACGACTGCTACGCCCGAACGCGGACCGGCCGGCGGGAGCAAGCTCCCTCGCCACAAAAGAGAAAACTGCGCCAGCCTCAGGATTTGACGGGTGGCTTGCGCAGCAAACTGAACGCCATCCCTGCCAAGCCTGCCACTCCTAGCAAGAGCACCGCCCACAAGCCGATCTTCTTCCAGTTCATGCCCGGGACAATCGGCACCACTGCTGTCGCCGGCGAAGTCACCACCGCCGCACCATCGACCTTGGCCTGGCCTAACGTTGCCAGACGCTTGGGACTGTAATCGGGAATCAGCGTCGACAGCGGCAAACTCGCCGCTTTAACCGTCGCGCTACCCAGCGCCAGTGTGTACGGCCCCACCCCGCGAGCGAGGAACACCACTTGGGTCGAGCGCACGGCATAGCGCACTGTCGGAGCCTGTGCGCCCAAGCCGCCGCCACGCTCATCGACGGTCAGTTTCAACTGCTGCACCACATGGCCAGGCAGCTGCAATTGGTTCTGCACCACATCCTGACCATTTTGCGTCAGCCGATAGAGCAAACCACTGCTCAAGGGCTGCCACGGCAAACTGCTTTCGCGACGTCCCGACAGGGTCACCGGCGCCAGGCTGTTGGCCTGGCTCAACTCGACCTGCAAGCGCTCCACGCTCAAACCCATCGGCAATTGCCAGGTGTATTCACCGGCCCTGGTGCTGCTGCCGGCCAACGGCTCGGACCAGACCAACGGCTGCGGCAGGTAGCTGGAACTGGTGCTTTGCAGTTGCGCCGAGGTCAGCGCGGGCGCCGCTTGCGGGGTTTTCCACAGCAAGCGCAGATAACGCGCGCTCTGCCCCGGCAAATCGACGTCATGCTGTTCGACGCGTTCGTCGGCAAACGACAGCCGCGCTACCTGACCTTCGCCCCAAGGCTGCCAATGCTGCAAATCATCACTGGCTTCGATGCTGAAACGCTGGAAGCCGTCGCGCTCGCTGCTCCAGTCGAGGATCAACTGCTGCAACGGCGCCTTGATCGCGCTGGCGTCCAGTAACCAGCCGCGCAGTACTTCTTTGCCAGCCTTGAGCGGATTCGATGGCTGGACCTCCACCAGCGTGCCGCTGGCATTCGACTGCACGCGCACACTTGGCACCGCCTCGCTGGCAGAGGCCGAGTCGTAAATCGGGAACCACTTGACGTTATTCACCACCAGACTTTCGCGACTCTGCGCCTGTTCCCGCGCCAGCGAATAGGCCTGCACTTCACCGGCTGCGTTGAATACCCGCACGTCGCTGAGATCGGTCTGGCGCGCATTCAATTGCACCGCCAGCGGCAATTCGAGGCGATACCACGGCCCCTCGCCGCTCAGGCTCAACGGCACCTGCGTGGTGAAGTCTGCCGGTGCTTCCTGAGCCGCGGCCGACAACGCCACACAGAGTCCAACAACGCCCAGCGACCACTTCCGATTCAAGATGACACTCCTTCAGATTCATTGGCCGGTTTCTCAGGCCCGGGCGTTGGTTCGGCGCGTTTGGGCGGCAGCGGTGCGAAATAGCCCACCACCAGCAGCAACACGCCCACACCGATAAACGACACGATCCGCGCCAGACCGCCACGGTTACTCAGTTCGACAAAGACCAGTTTGGCGACCACCAGCGCAATCAACCCTGCGCCGACCAGCCAGACTTCCCGACGATGGCGCAAATGCCCGCCGATCATCAGGCTCAGGGCAATCAGGGTCCAGACGATCGACAAGCCCGCCTGCACCAGCATCGACTCCAGCAACGCATCCAACTCAAACGGCACGCCAGCCCAATGGTGAGCGCTGCGCATCACCAGCGCGGTGAAGAAGGCAAACAGCGAGACTCCGGCCACGACTTGCGTGGCACCCTCAGCGTAATCGGCACGAATCGCCAATTGGCTGACTGCACTGCGCGACCACATATAAACGCCGAACAAGGCAAACAGCAGGCCGATGTCCAACGGGTTGAGCAACGGCAGATAAGGCAACGGTTCGGCGGTGCCGTCGCTGGCAATGTTCGCCAGCCAGAACCAGCCGAGCATCAACAGCGCCAGCGGTAGCGCGGCGTACACGCGGTACTCGCGGGCATACGTCGATACCGGCCACGGCCAGGCGCGCGGTGCGGCCATCAGCACCAGATACAGGCTCGGCAAGATCGCCCAACCCAGCCAGCGCCAAGCGTTGTATTGCTCGGACAACACCAGCAAGCCGTAACGCAGCTCCAGCGCCAACACGCCGATCAACAGCCAGCAACCCACCACGTGAGCAGCGCTCAATACTCGCGCGGGGAGCATCGGCGCCAGGCGCCGCAGCGAGATGAAATGCATCCCGAACACCATCGCCCACGCCAGCCAGCCGAAATTCGCTGCAGGGTGATAACGCGAATACCAGGCCGCGACCAATACCAGCGCCGCCGCTGGAATCAGCAACGTGCAGAGCACGCCCAGTGCCGGCCATTGCAGTCGTCGGGACAACAACGTCCACACTGCGACGCTCAGCGCTGCGAGGCCCAGCAACAGCGTGGCTTGCAGGTTCAGCGGTGCAAACCGCAGCACTTCGCTGATCAGCGCCAGCGCCCACCAGGCGGCGCCCCACACCAGCAGCAACTCGGACAAGCGCTGCAAACTCAAGGCATCGAACGCACTGGCATGATTGCCAAGCTGCAAGCGCCAGGCACCGACCATCGCCGCCAGCCCGAGCACCATCGGCGTCCAGAAACCGCTGTGGCCCAGTGGCCGCAGACCTTCGCTGGCGAGCGGCCCGAGCAGTTCGGGGCCAGCGATCAGGAACGCCGCGCCGCCGATCACCTGCAACAACAAGCCAAAGACAAAACTCACCCGCTGCTGCAAGTACAGGCTCAGCCAGATGATCAACAGACCGCTGGCCGCCCACACCGCGCTCGCCGTTTGCCACGGCAACACGAACAGCACCGCCAGATTGATCAGCACCAACCCGGCCAGCAACACCACCGACAACCCACGCAGCAATCGTGCGTCACTGCGCACCATGTCGTCGCGAGCGGCGAACAGCATTCCGCCGATCAACGCCAGGCCAATCAACGATGCGGTGAGCAAACCGCTCCAGCCAGCACTGAACACCGCCGCCTCCTCACCGCTGGCGCCTTGCAGCCGCAGCAGGAACAACACACCGCCCAGCAGTTGCACCCCAAACGCCGTAAACAGGAAGGTCCGCGATTGCAGGCGCAAGCCGACAAACAACGTCACCAAACCGGCCAGCGCCCAACTGATCGCAGTACCGTGGGTGAAGAAGGACAACGGCGCCAACAGATAAAGGAACGTCAGTCCTGCACAGGCCAACACCGGCAAGCCCTTGCGTTCCCAGGCCGAGGTTTGCTCAGGGGAAGCGTTGCGCAAGTGGTAGAAACTGAACAGCAACGCCACGCCGAGCATCAGCGCACCAAGCGCTGAACCATCGAGCAGACTGCTGTCGCCCAGGCTCAGTTTGCTGAGGAACGCCAGCGCCGAACCCAGCTGCAACAGCAAGGCAAAAGCCCGCGCCAACGGCCGATGCTGACGCAAGCCAAGCCAGAAGATTCCCGCGCCCTCCACCGACCAGGCGGCCGCCGTCCAGCGCGCATCGAGACCCAGCGGGATCGCCAGGCTGGCGAAAATCACCCCCAGCGCCAGGCAGGTTTCCGCCAGCAGCAGGGCTCGACCGCCGCTGAGAAAACGCGCCAGGCCCATGTACACGATGCCCAACGCTAGCGCGCTGAACGCGGCAGCGAACTCAAAATGATGAATCAGCGCGAACTGCATGCCAAAGCCCACCAGTGGTGGACCGAAGAGCATCGTGCCGTCGACGTAGTCGCCCTTGCGCGCCGACCAGCGCAACAGCGCGTCACGGCTGTCATCCTCCGGCGCGTCAGTCATCTCGAGCAGTTTGCGGCGGGTGAACAACAAGCCGATCGCCAGGTACATGAGGAAGAACAGGATCAGGAACGGCTCGGTGCTCCACAGCAGTTCCGGCGTATAGGAACGCACGCCCCAGGCGAAACCGATGCCGAAGGTGCCGGCGAAGCCAATCAGGTTCAGCGGGCGCCAGGCCTTGAACCAGGCAATGGCGAGGATGCCGGTGTTGAGCAAGGCGAAGTAGCTGAACAGCGCGACATGGTTGCCGGCACCGGTGGAGGTCAGGATCGGCGCGGCGAACCCGCCCAATGCCGCCGCGCAGGCCAGCGCGAGCGAGTCCTGGGTGATCGCCAGAATCGCCGAGAAGATCGTCACCGCCACCAGCAAGCCCAACGCCGCCGTCGGGTCGAGCAACGGGTGCAGGCGCATGGCGGCGAACACCGTCAGGTACAGCACGGCAATGCCGGTCCCCTGCAGGATCAACGCGTAGTTGGTGTTGCGCAGTCGCAACCACCAACCCAGGCCCAGCAACGCCAACGCGGCCGCAGCGACCCCGGCGTAACGCAATTCAATTGGCACCACCATGCCTTCGGTGGCGTAGCGCAGCAAAAACGCCAAACCGAAGAACAACAGCACCACGCCGACCCGCAGTACGGTGTTGCCACCGAACAGCCAATTGCGTGCGGCGGTAATACCGCGCTCGATCAGATTCGGACCACGGGGTTCGGCCGGTTGTGGTGGTTCGCTGGGTTGCGGGGCCCAGAGATCAGCAGGCTCAGGTGTGATGCTCGCGTGTACCGGTTCGAATTCGGGCGGCAATTCCCAAACCAGTTCCTGCGCGGCAGACAACGGCGCCGGGCCAGGCTCGGGCGCTTGGTCAAAGACGATATCAGGAGAAATAGTCGGCTCGCTGGCCGTTGTCGACTCAGGGACCGGAGCTGCCTGGACGCCACGGGTTTCCAATAACGCCAGCCGCTGCTCGACCACGTCGAGGGCAACCTGCGCCTGCTCCAGTTGGCGACGCTGTTCGTCCGTTTGTGAATTCAGGCGCCTGAGCACAATCGCCTGCCCCGCACCCAGGCCGATCAACGCGCCAATCAGCGCATCACTGAATGACTCATCGAGCACCCAGCCCAGCACCAGCCCTATCAGCATGAACATCCATTGCATGGTCGATATCCCTAAGCGGTTCCCACAGTCCGTTGAAACCGAGCATATCTACCATTGAAAACACTGCTCTTCGTAGCAGCTGGCGAAACCTGCGTTCGGCTGCGAAGCAGTCGCAATCCAGACACCTCAGTCTCTCTTCAGAAACGAGGTATGGCATTTACGACCGCTGCGCGCTCGAACGCAGGCTACGCCAGCTGCTACGGACGGTGTTCCAACCTGACAGGGCAGATACCAAACGCACAGACGGACAGATCCGAGCCACTCATGGCCCGGTAAAACTGCTGCCTAGTATATCGATCCGGCCCTACAACCGCTGGGCCTTGCTCGCAATTATTGCTAAAAGTTACTCCAGCGCTTTCCAGATATCCGTGGCGTACTCGCGGATGGTCCGGTCGGACGAGAACCAGCCCATGCGCGCGCTGTTGAGCACCGCCGAGCGCCACCACTCCTTCGAGTCGTGCCAATGCTCTTCAACCCGCACCTGGGCATTCCAGTAGGAATCGAAGTCGGCGCAGACCAGGAAGCGGTCATATTCGATCAACGAATCGATCAACCCGGTGTAACGCGACGGCTCATCGGGCGAGAACACACCGCCACGAATCGCTTGCAGTACATCCCCCAATCGACGGGAGGCGGCGATGTCCGGTGCGGCATAGAACTCGTGATTCTGCTTGCGCGCCTCAACCTGCTGCGCGGTCAGTCCGAAAATGAACATGTGCTCGACGCCAATGCGCTCGCTCATTTCCACGTTGGCACCGTCCAGGGTGCCGATGGTCAGCGCGCCATTGAGGCCAAACTTCATGTTGCTGGTACCGGAAGCCTCAAAGCCAGCCGTGGATATCTGCTCCGACAGGTCGGCCGCCGGAATGATGCTCTCCGCCAGGCTGACGTTGTAGTTGGGCAAGAACACCACTTTCAGCAAGCCGCGCACCGTCGGGTCATTGTTGACCACCCGAGCGATGTCGTTGGTCAGTTTGATGATCAGCTTGGCCTGGTGATAACTCGCGGCAGCTTTGCCGGCAAAGATCTTCACCCGCGGCACCCAATCGACTTCCGGCTCGGCGCGGATCGCCTGATACAGCGCCACGGTGTGCATCAGGTTGAGCAACTGGCGCTTGTACTCGTGAATCCGTTTGACCTGCACGTCGAACATTGCCGCCGGATTGACCGCGATCCCCAATCGTTCATGAATCAGATAGGCCAAGGCTTTTTTACTGTGCAAGCGCTGCTCGGCGAACTTGTTGCGGAATGCCGCTTTCTCGGCAAACGGCTCCAGGCCGATCAGTTTCTGTTCCGGGTTATCCAACAGATCCGGGCCCAGCGCATCGACCATCATCGAGGTCAGTTCCGGGTTGGCCTGATAGAGCCAGCGGCGGAACGTAATGCCGTTGGTCTTGTTGTTGATTCGCTCCGGATACAGCTTGTGCAGCTCGGAAAACACCGTGCTGCGCATCAGCTGGGTGTGCAGGGCGGACACGCCATTGACACTGTGGGAACCCAGAAACGCCAAGTTGCCCATGCGCACCCGGCGACCGTTGTCTTCCTCGATCAGCGACACCGCGCGCAATACGTCAAAGTCATGCATGCCTTTGGCGCGCAGCGAATCGATGTGATGGGCGTTGATCAAATAGATGATCTGCATGTGCCGTGGCAGCATCCGCTCCATCAAACCGACTGGCCAGGTTTCCAGCGCTTCGGGCAAGAGTGTGTGGTTGGTGTAGGAAAGCGTATCGACGGTGATCTGCCAGGCCGCGTCCCACGCCACGTCGTACACATCGACCAGTTGCCGCATCAATTCGGCCACGGCGATCGAGGGGTGCGTGTCGTTGAGCTGGATCGCTGCGTGATCGCCCAGGGTCAGCACCGAGGTGTGCATATTGCGGTGACGGCGCAGCAGATCCTGCAAGGACGCCGCGACGAAGAAGTACTCCTGACGCAGCCGCAGTTCCTGACCGGCCTCGGTGCTGTCGGCGGGATAGAGCACGCGGGAGATGCTTTCCGCGCGGGCCACTTCGGCCACCGCACCCAAGTGGTCGCCGGCGTTGAAGCGCTCCAGGTGCAAATCCTCCATGGCGCGTGCACGCCAGAGGCGCAAGGTGTTGACGCTAGCGCCACGCCAGCCGACGACTGGCGTGTCGTAAGCAATCGCTCGAACGGTTTCCGCCGGCGACCAGACTTGTTTGGAGCTGCCGGTCTCATCGGTCACGGTTTCAACGCTGCCGCCAAAGCCGATCGGGTAAGCCACTTCCGGCCGCTCGAATTCCCAGGGGTTGCCGAAATCCAGCCAGTTTTCGGTTTGCTCCTGCTGCCAGCCATCGACAACCGCCTGGCGGAACAACCCGTGTTCATAACGAATACCGTAGCCATGGCCGGCGATGCCGAGCGTCGACATGCTTTCCATGAAACACGCTGCCAGGCGACCGAGGCCGCCGTTACCCAGTGCGGCGTCCGGCTCCAGCAGGCGTATGCGTTCAAGGTCGACGCCCAGCTCGGTCAGCGCTTCACGAGCCACGTCGAGCAGGCCAAGGTTGCTCAGGCTGTCGTAGAGCAGGCGGCCGATGAGGAATTCCAGCGAGAGGTAGTAAACGCGCTTCTGGCCTTTGCGGTAGATCTGCCGCGTGTGGTCCATCCAGTGCTCGACCATGTGATCACGCGCCGCCAGGGCAATGGCTTCGAACCAGTCATGGTCAAAGGCGTGATCCGGATCCTTGCCCACTGCATAGGTAAGTTTGGTCAATACGGCGTCGCGAAATGCGGCCACTTCAGCTTCGCGAACTAGTGGTTCTTGAGTCATCGATAGGACCTCGGACGAGCATGAAATTGACTGAGCCTAGTCGGTCTGACATGAGATAAATGCACTCGTTCGGCGTTTTTTTTAATCGCCTGAATCGAGCCTATCCCCTTGCCGATACACGTTGAAAAGATGCAGATGCCATGCCGTTCCCTCGAAAAATTCAGTGTAGCCATAAAAAAACCGGCAAATGGTCGTTCAAAAAATCACCAGTCCCGGTATGATCGCGCGCCCTGATGCACGCTGGTAATTCCACATGATGAAGCCGAACCTGATCGCCGCCGCGGAGATCGACCGTCTCGATACCTGGGCCAAGTACTCCGCCCCGATGTGCGGCTCGTGCGCGTCCAGCTGCTGCACGCTGCCGGTCGAGGTCAAGATCAAAGACCTGATCCGCATCGGTATCGTCGACGAATTCGAACTGGGCGATCCACCCAAGAACATCGCCAAGCGCTTGCAGAAGGAAGGGATTGTCGAGCGCTACAACCAGAAGTCCGAGATCTTCACGCTCCAACGCATGAGCAACAACGATTGCCTGTATCTGGATCGTAAGAGCCGTTTGTGCACTATTTATGAAAAGCGCCCGGATACTTGCCGCAACCACCCGAAAATCGGTCCGCGGCCTGGGTATTGCGCGTACAAGCCGAAAGAAGTCGTGCGCGAGAGCAATCCGCGGACCCTCGACAAGTTCTGATCAAAGCCACTATTTCGTAGCAGCTGCCGAGGCTGCGTTCGGCTGCGCAGCAGTCGTGAATTCAAACACCGCAGTGCATCAGATACACCATATTTACCGGACTACGACTGCTGCGCAGCCGAACGCAGCCTCGCAGGCTCGACAGCTGCTACAGGCAGACAAACAAAAACGCCCCCGGCCTTTCGACCGGGGGCGTTTTCATTCAGCCTGAGTTAACTCAGTTCTTGGCTTTCTTGGCAGCGCGGGTACGCTCGCCTTCGTCCAGGATCTTCTTACGCAGGCGGATCGACTTAGGTGTCACTTCGCACAGCTCGTCGTCCTGGATGAATTCCAGAGCCTGTTCCAGGGTGAAGCGAACAGGTGGAACCAGGGCGATGGTTTCGTCTTTACCCGAAGCACGCATGTTGTCGAGCTTCTTGCCTTTGGTTGGGTTGACGCCCATGTCGTTGTCACGGCTGTTCAGACCAACGATCTGACCGTTGTAGATCTCTTGACCGTGTTCAACGAACAGCTTGCCACGCGCCTGCAGGGTTTCCAGGGAGTAGGTCAGCGCCTTGCCGGTTTCTACCGATACCAGAACACCGTTCTGACGGCCGGACATGTCGCCGGACTTCATGGTGTCGTAGCGATCGAAGATCGAGGTCAGGATGCCAGCACCGTTGGTCAGGGTCAGGAACTGGTTACGGAAACCGATCAGACCGCGAGCAGGGATGTTGTATTCCAGACGAACACGGCCTTTGCCATCCGGCACCATGTTGGTCAGGTCGCCTTTACGCAGGCCCATCTCTTCCATGACCTTGCCCTGGGATTCTTCAGGGGTGTCGATGGTGACGTTTTCGAACGGTTCCTGCTTCACGCCGTCAACCTGACGGATGATCACTTCCGGACGACCAACGCCCATTTCGAAGCCTTCGCGACGCATGGTTTCGATCAGTACCGAGAGGTGCAGCTCACCACGGCCGGAAACCTTGAACTTGTCAGCCGAGTCGCCTTCTTCAACGCGCAGTGCAACGTTGTACAGCAGCTCTTTGTCCAGACGTTCCTTGATGTTACGGGAAGTCACGAACTTGCCTTCTTTACCGCAGAAAGGCGAGTCGTTTACCTGGAAGGTCATGGAAACGGTTGGCTCGTCAACGGTCAGAGGCTTCATCGCCTCGACAGTGTCCGGGTGGCACAGGGTGTCGGAGATGAACAGCGAGTCCATACCGCTGATGCACACGATGTCGCCTGCCGCAGCTTCTTCAACGTCGATACGGTGCAGACCGTGGTGACCCATCAGCTTCAGGATACGACCGTTACGCTTCTTGCCGTCGGCGCCGATAGCCACGACCGGAGTGTTCGGCTTGACGCGACCACGAGCGATACGGCCAACGCCGATAACACCCAGGAAGCTGTTGTAGTCCAGTGCCGAGATTTGCATCTGGAATGGACCGTCACGGTCAACTTTTGGAGCTGGAACGTGGTCAACAATCGCCTGGTACAGCGGGGTCATGTCTTCAGCCATGTCGGTGTGGTCCAGACCGGCAATACCGTTCAGGGCCGAAGCGTAGACGACTTGGAAGTCCAGCTGTTCTTCGGTAGCACCCAGGTTGTCGAACAGGTCGAAGATCTGGTCCAGAACCCAGTCCGGACGTGCGCCTGGACGGTCAACCTTGTTGATGCACACGATCGGACGCAGGCCGGCTTCGAAGGCCTTCTTGGTCACGAAACGGGTTTGCGGCATAGGGCCGTCTTGAGCGTCAACCAGCAGCAGAACGGAGTCAACCATCGACATTACGCGTTCAACTTCACCGCCGAAGTCGGCGTGGCCCGGGGTGTCCACGATGTTGATGTGGTAGCCGTTCCAGTTGATGGCGGTGTTTTTCGCCAGAATGGTAATACCGCGCTCTTTCTCCTGGTCGTTGGAGTCCATCACGCGCTCGTCGTTGAGCTCGTTGCGCTCCAGGGTGCCGGATTGACGCAAGAGCTTGTCTACCAGGGTGGTCTTACCATGGTCAACGTGAGCAATGATGGCGATGTTGCGTAGATTTTCGATCACTTGTGTATCTCGATCAGAGGATTCGGTGTGCTGACAAGTCTTGGCAGCGATTTACAGTAGAGTCAGGCCTTGCCGTTACAGCTTGACGGCGGCGTCGGGGGGCCGGTGACGCAGGCCACAGGCAAACAGCCCCGGGCTCTTAGCTCGGTCGATAAACGCGCACATTGGCATGCCCCTCACTGAGCAAATGGTGGGCATGCAGGCGACTCATCACGCCTTTGTCGCAATACAGCAGGTACTGGCGAGTAGGGTCCAGTTCCTTGAAACGAGCGTTCAGAGCATAAAACGGCATCGCTTGTACCTCGATACCAGCAAGCTCCAGCGGGTCGTCTTCGGCGGCATCCGGGTGACGGATGTCGATGATGATCTGACCGGCCAGCGCCTCACTGACTTCTTCAACCTGCACATCCTGGCCCAATTCGTCGATCACCCGATCGATCGGCACCAGCTTGGCGTTCTCGAGCGCACGCTCGAGCACTGCCATATCGAATTCTTTCTCTTCATGCTCCACGCGCGGACGCTTGGCGTGGGTCTTGGGGTTCACCGAAATGACCCCGCAGTACTCCGGCATGTGCTTGGCGAAATCGGCGGTGCCGATTTCGTTGGCCAGGTCGATGATGTCCTGCTTGTGACTGGCGATCAGCGGACGCAACACCAGCTTGTCGGTCACGCAGTCGATCACCGACAGGTTCGGCAGCGTCTGGCTGGAAACCTGGGAAATCGCTTCGCCGGTGACCAGTGCCTCGATGTCCAGTCGATCCGCGATCCGGGACGCAGCGCGCAACATCATACGCTTCAATACTACGCCCATATGACTGTTATCGACTTTGCCGAGAATTTCTCCCAGCACTTCCTCGAACGGCACACTGACAAATAACACGCGCTGGGAGCTGCCGTACTTCTTCCAGATGAAATGCGCGACTTCCATTACGCCCAATTCGTGGGCACGCCCGCCGAGATTGAAGAAGCAGAAGTGGGCCATCAGCCCGCGGCGCATGATCTGGTAAGCCGCGACGGTGGAATCGAAACCGCCGGACATCAGCACCAGGGTCTGTTCCAGCGCGCCGAGCGGGTAGCCGCCGATGCTGTTGTGCTGGCTGTGAATCACGAACAACCGTTTGTCGCGAATTTCGATGCGAACTTCGATTTCAGGCTGTTTAAGCGAAATCCCGGCGGCGCCGCACTGACGACGCAGCTGGCTGCCGACGTATTTCTCGACGTCCATCGAGCTGAATTCGTGCTTGCCGGCACGCTTGCAGCGCACCGAAAAGATCTTCCCGGCCAGCGAATCACCATAGTGCTGCTTGCACTTGGCAACGATGTCGTCGAAGTCGCCCAGCGGGTACTCGTCGACCTGCAGGAAATGCGCGATGCCCGGCATGCAGCTCAGGCGCTCGGTCATGTCCTTCAAGGCCTTGGGGTCACTGACGTGCGTTTCCAGCTCGAGGTTGTCCCACACGCCGTTCACCACCACGGCCGGGTCCAGGTCGCGGAGCACAGCACGGATGTTCTTGGCCAATTGACGGATGAAACGCGTCCGTACCGGGCGGCTCTTGATGGTGATCTCGGGGAAGACTTTTACGATTAGTTTCATGAAAACAGCGCGCGCAGGGCCAGCCGAAAAAGGGGGGCGCGGATTATAGCGGAAATTGCTCAAGGTTTAACCAGTTAATGTGCAGAAGGTTTTCAATGCACCAAAACAGGTCATTTATGAAATTGAGCGCTACATTAAAGGGCGATATTTCCTGTTTTAAAGCGCCTTGCACCTTTATAAGCGTGATATTGGGGCAATTAACCCAAGTCGGGGCACTGGCATGCAATTTGCTCCCTTGTGAGGCAGGTTGCCAAGGCAGAGTATTCGCGCCGGCATCACCCACATTCTAAGGGCATCCATTACTAAGCCCGAAGCCACCCGGAGGACACTATGTCGAAGTCGGTTCAACTCATCAAAGATCATGACGTCAAGTGGATTGATCTGCGCTTCACGGACACAAAAGGCACTCAGCACCACGTGACCATGCCGGCTCGCGATGCGCTGGATGAAGCTTTCTTCGAAGAAGGCAAAATGTTCGACGGTTCCTCCATTGCTGGCTGGAAAGGCATCGAAGCTTCCGACATGATCCTGATGCCGGACGACACCACTGCCGTCCTGGACCCGTTCACCGAAGAGCCGACCCTGATCCTGGTTTGCGACGTGATCGAGCCTTCGACCATGCAAGGCTATGACCGTGACCCACGTGCCATCGCCAAGCGCGCCGAGGAATACCTGAAGTCCACCGGTATCGGCGACACCGTTTTCGTCGGTCCAGAGCCTGAGTTCTTCATCTTCGACGAAGTGAAGTTCAAGTCCGACATCTCCGGCTCGATGTTCAAGATCTACTCCGAACAAGGTTCGTGGATGTCCGACCAGGACGTGGAAGGCGGCAACAAAGGCCACCGTCCAGGCGTCAAAGGCGGCTACTTCCCGGTTCCGCCATTCGACCACGACCACGAAATCCGTACCTCCATGTGCAACGCCATGGAAGAAATGGGCCTGGTCATCGAAGTTCACCACCACGAAGTGGCGACTGCCGGCCAGAACGAAATCGGTGTGAAGTTCAACACCCTGGTCGCCAAGGCTGACGAAGTTCAGACCCTGAAGTACTGCGTACACAACGTTGCCGATGCATACGGCCGCACCGCGACCTTCATGCCTAAGCCGCTGTACGGCGACAACGGTTCGGGTATGCACGTTCACCTGTCCATCGCCAAAGATGGCAAGAACACCTTCGCTGGCGAAGGTTATGCCGGCCTGTCCGACACCGCCCTGTACTTCATCGGCGGCATCATCAAGCACGGTAAGGCCCTGAACGGCTTCACCAACCCGTCGACCAACTCCTACAAGCGTCTGGTCCCAGGCTTCGAAGCTCCAGTAATGCTGGCCTACTCGGCTCGCAACCGTTCCGCTTCGATCCGTATTCCTTACGTGTCGAGCCCTCGCGCTCGCCGTATCGAAGCACGTTTCCCGGATCCGGCAGCCAACCCGTACCTGGGCTTCGCTGCACTGTTGATGGCTGGCCTGGACGGCATCCAGAACAAGATCCACCCAGGCGATGCGGCTGACAAAAACCTGTACGACCTGCCGCCTGAAGAGGCGAAAGAGATCCCACAAGTTTGCGGCAGCCTGAAAGAAGCCCTGGAAGAGCTGGACAAAGGTCGTGCGTTCCTGACCAAAGGCGGCGTTTTCAGCGACGACTTCATCGACGCTTACATCGCCCTGAAAAGCGAAGAAGAAATCAAAGTACGCACCTTCGTACACCCACTGGAATACGAGCTGTACTACAGCTGCTGATCCAGTAACGCCCGCGCAAGCGGCGTAACAAAAAAGAGGCCTCCTTCGGGAGGCCTTTTTTGTGGGCGAACACTTATTATCAGGCCTACTGTTATAGGCATCATGCCCTTCCACGGAATGAAGAAGAGACGTCCCATGTACCTACGTTTGAGCCTTGCACTGTTCACCGCCCTGCTCGCCAACACTGCCTGCGCTGCCACCACTGCCACTCATGCTCCAGCTCCAACCCCGGCACCCGCGGCCCTCGCCCCGCTGCTCAGCACCATTCAGGAGCGACTGGTGATTGCTGACAAAGTCGCGCTGAGCAAGTGGGACAGCGGCAAGCCTGTCGAGGACCGTCAGCGTGAACGTGAAGTCATTGCCGATGCTATTGCCGAAGCGCCCTACTATAAATTGAGCAATGAAGCCGTTGAGCAGTTCTTCTCGGCGCAGATCGAAGCCAACAAGTTAGTGCAGTACGCGCATTTGTCCGACTGGCACGCACAAGGCAAAGCGCCCAACGACCCTCGCCCCGACCTCGTTGGCCTGATCCGCCCGCAACTCGACCTGCTGCAAACACGCCTGCTGCAGCAATTGGCCGATTTCACCCCGTATCGCAATGATCCGCACTGCCCGTCATGGCTGGCCAAAGCCAATAAAGCCGCGACCCAAGTGCCGCTGCGTGAGCTTGCGCTGGTACGCGCCACCGCCGAATTGTGCGGCGCCCATCCGTAGGAGCCGCATTTGAGCGAGATTTATTGATCTTTCGTGTCAGGGTGTTAGTGAATTGGGCCAACACTTAACCCTGGCCTATGCTGCAAACCAACGTTTTCGATTATTGGGCGTTTTTCATGGGTCGTGGTTTTCTGTTCATCCTGTTGCTGATCGCGCTGCCCGCCTCCGCGCAGATCTACCGCTACACCGACGCCAGCGGCAATACCGCCTACAGCAATCAGCCGCCCGATGGCGTGAAGAGCCAGGCCGTCGAGTTGCCGCCACTCAACAGCATCGAACACCAACCACCGATGACGCCCGAACAACCAACCCCGCACGCAGACAAAAACGCCGTGTATTCAGTGCTGGAACTGACCGGCCTGCCCAGCGATGAAGCCCTGCGCGCCAATAACGGCACCTTCACCGTCGGCGTGCAGATTCAGCCACGACTGCAAGGATCACATGTATTTAGATTGCTGCTGGACGACCAACCCTACGGCGAGCCAAGCAACGTGCCGCGCTTGCAACTGGTGAACATCGATCGCGGCGAACACCAGCTCGCGGTGCAGGTGCTCGCCGGAGAAAGCCTGGTGCAGCAAAGCCCGACCCTAACCTTCACCGTGCAGCGGGTACACCTCCCGTGAGGTGCTGGATAATCACCATGTGCCTGTGGCTGATCGCTGTGCCGGCGCAGGCCGAGGTCTACACCTACATCGACGCCCAAGGCAATCGGGTCTTCACCGATCAACCCCGCCCAGGAAACGCCAAGCGAGTCACACTGGCGCCAGGTAATCGCATGTCGGCCAATCCCGGCGGGACAATATCGCAAGCAGCCCCCAAGAAGCCTGAGGAAAAACCACTGTTTCACTACGACATGCTTCGCGTACTCGTACCGGAACCGGACGCTTCGGTGCGCAGCAGCGCGGGGGAAGTGATCGTCAGTGTCACCAACGAACCCACCTTGCAACGCGGCCATCGCTATCGGTTGTTACTGGACGGCCAACCGACTGCCGATCCCGGCCCCAGCCCGGTGTTCGCCTTGAGCAATATTGATCGCGGCACCCATCAACTGGCAGTGGAAATCCTCGACGAACACGGGCGGATTGTCGAACGCACAGCCAATCAGCCATTCCATATGCTGCGTATCTCCCTGGCGCAGAAGCGCCAGATCAAGCCCTGCACCCTGACCGATTACGGCCAACGCCCGGAATGTCCGCTCGCGGATAAGCCAGAAGAAGAAAAAGTCGGGATTTTTTCTTTCTTCTGAACCTTGTTCAGGTTTACGCACTATATTGGTGCATTCGGCTGCACCCCACCCATATTCCAACCCATTTTGGTTCGAAAATACCCGCAAAGGCCGGCAGAACGCCACGCAATCGCGCTTAAAACGCCTGTTTCAGGGCCTGAACGCTTCTTTTCGGAGCCTTGGTTTGGTTTTTGCATTTTCCTCGTATCAGCGCCCAGTTCACGCGCGCGATTCAGCCCCGCCTGAGCCGCCACGCTCCAAAAGAGGTCCTAATGACCATCAGCGACGCACTGCACCGCTTGCTACTCGACAACCTGACGACCGCCACCATTCTGCTCAACGCCGACCTGCGCCTTGAGTACATGAACCCCGCGGCGGAAATGCTCCTGGCCATCAGCGGCCAGCGCAGCCATGGGCAATTCATCAGCGAGCTGTTCACCGAGTCGACCGAAGCCCTTAACTCCCTGCGCCAGGCGGTCGAACAAGCGCACCCGTTTACCAAGCGCGAAGCGATGCTCACCGCGCTGACCGGCCAGACCCTGACCGTCGACTATGCGGTGACGCCGATCCTTAGCAACGGCGACACGCTGCTGCTGCTCGAAGTCCACCCGCGGGATCGCTTGCTGCGCATCACCAAAGAAGAAGCGCAGCTCTCCAAGCAGGAAACCAGCAAGATGCTGGTGCGCGGCCTCGCTCACGAGATCAAGAACCCGCTCGGCGGGATTCGCGGCGCCGCTCAGTTGCTGGCCCGCGAGCTGCCGGAAGAAAGCCTCAAGGACTACACCAACGTCATCATCGAGGAAGCGGATCGCCTGCGTAATCTGGTTGATCGCATGCTCGGCTCGAACAAACTGCCGTCGCTCGCCCTGTGCAACGTCCACGAAGTGCTGGAGCGCGTCTGTCATCTGGTGGAAGCCGAAAGCCAAGGTTGCATCACTTTGGTGCGCGACTACGACCCGAGCATTCCGGACGTGTTGATCGACCGCGAGCAAATGATTCAGGCCGTGCTGAATATCGTGCGTAATGCGATGCAGGCCATCAGCACCCAGAACGAGTTGCGCCTGGGCCGCATTACCCTGCGCTCGCGTGCCATGCGCCAGTTCACCATCGGCCACGTGCGCCATCGCCTGGTGACCAAGCTCGAGATCATCGACAACGGCCCGGGGATTCCGGCAGACCTGCAGGAAACCATCTTCTTCCCCATGGTCAGCGGCCGCCCGGACGGTACCGGGCTCGGCCTGGCCATTACCCAGAACATCATCAGCCAGCACCAGGGCCTGATCGAATGTGACAGCCATCCAGGCCACACCACATTCTCGATCTTTCTGCCACTGGAACAAGGAGCCACATCGACATGAGCCGTAGTGAAACCGTGTGGATCGTCGATGACGACCGTTCTATCCGTTGGGTCCTGGAAAAAGCCTTGCAACAGGAAGGCATGACCACGCAAAGCTTCGACAGCGCCGATGGCGTGATGAGCCGCCTGGCGCGCCAACAACCGGACGTGATCATCTCCGACATCCGCATGCCCGGCACCAGCGGCCTGGACCTGCTGGCACGGATTCGCGAGCAACACCCAAGGTTGCCAGTGATCATCATGACCGCGCACTCCGACCTGGACAGCGCTGTCGCGTCCTATCAGGGCGGTGCGTTCGAGTACCTGCCCAAGCCGTTCGACGTCGATGAAGCAGTGTCGCTGGTCAAGCGCGCCAACCAGCATGCCCAGGAACAGCAAGGCCTGGAAGTGGCGCCAATCCTGGCCCGCACCCCGGAAATCATCGGTGAAGCGCCGGCGATGCAGGAAGTGTTTCGCGCCATCGGGCGTTTGAGCCACTCCAACATCACCGTGCTGATCAACGGCGAATCCGGTACCGGTAAAGAACTGGTGGCCCACGCCCTGCACCGCCACAGCCCGCGCGCGGCCTCGCCGTTTATCGCGCTGAACATGGCGGCAATCCCCAAGGACCTGATGGAGTCCGAGCTGTTTGGTCACGAAAAAGGCGCGTTCACCGGTGCGGCCAACCTGCGGCGCGGACGGTTTGAACAAGCGGATGGCGGCACACTGTTCCTCGATGAAATCGGCGACATGCCGGCCGACACCCAGACGCGATTGCTGCGGGTACTGGCCGATGGCGAGTTCTATCGCGTCGGCGGTCATGTGCCGGTCAAGGTCGATGTGCGCATCATTGCCGCGACTCACCAGAATCTGGAAACCCTGGTGCACGCCGGGAAATTCCGTGAAGACCTGTTCCACCGCCTGAACGTGATCCGTATCCACATTCCGCGCCTGTCAGACCGTCGCGAAGACATTCCGACCCTGGCCAAGCATTTCCTCGCCCGCGCCGCACAAGAACTGGCGGTGGAGCCGAAGCTGCTGAAAAGCGAAACCGAGGAATACCTGAAGAACCTGCCATGGCCAGGCAACGTACGGCAGCTGGAAAACACCTGCCGCTGGATCACGGTGATGGCGTCGGGCCGCGAAGTGCACATCAGTGACCTGCCGCCAGAGCTGCTGAGCTTGCCGCAGGATTCGGCACCGGTGACCAACTGGGAGCAAGCGCTGCGTCAGTGGGCCGATCAGGCGTTGGCGCGTGGTCAGTCGAGCCTGCTCGACAGCGCCGTACCGAGCTTCGAGCGGATCATGATCGAAACCGCCCTCAAACACACCGCCGGACGCCGTCGCGACGCTGCCGTATTACTGGGCTGGGGCCGCAACACCTTGACCCGCAAGATCAAGGAACTGGGGATGAAGGTCGATAGCGGCGATGACGATGAAGGGGATGAGGGTTAAGCCGCCTATAGATCTTCGCTGATCTGCAGATCCAATCGCGGGCAAGCCTTGCTCCTACCGTTTTGTGGTGAATCACACATCGATGATTCAACCCCGAACCTGTAGGAGCAAGGCTTGCCCGCGATGCTTTTAGAGGCTGCGTGCACCGCCTCAATGCACCGTGAACCGCAATCGCGCACTCCACGGCAAGCAAAATCCCGCCTCCAGCAACACGAAAAACCATTGCACAAAAAACACAAAGCCCCGGAATACGGGGCTTTCAGCGCTTCATGCGGGCTTTTTGTTGCTACCTATAAAAACCTGGCACGCCCCCTGCAATAGTCCAATCAGTGATTCGATTCACTACCCAGTTTCGGGGGCCTTGGTACAGGCAGGCCGGGGATTCCCCTCTTTACATCCGGGGTTCATCACGCAGACCGCGACGAACCCCTCCCGTTTTGGGGAACCTTGGTACAGGCAGGCCGGGGATTCCCTCTTTTATTGCTCCTGGAGATGGACCTCCAACCGCCAGCGGTCATTGACCTCGCTACCGGCCCACTCCCCCTTCAAGGGGCGGGCCGCCACCAGCGTCAGCAACAAGCCCTTATCACTCAATCGCACCCGCCAGTTCACGTCCTTGCCGTTGAGCTTCAACTGACCGTTTTGCGCCTTGCCCTCAGCCTCGAACAGCAACGCGACGCTACCGTCGATGAACTCGCCGTGGGTCTTGGGTTCATTGTTGAACCACACCACCAAGCCATCGGGTTCGACCTCAACCTGTTGCAATACTGTAGGGTCGGGCTCGGTCAGGCGACCGATCATCATCCCGACCATGACGCCGACAATCGCCAATGAGGCCATCACCCGAGGGAATAGCTTCGGTCTTGGGTCCTCTTCAGGCGTAGAATGCTGCCCATCTTTACCTTCGGAGCCGTGCATGTTTCACGTCATCCTTTTTCAACCAGAAATTCCGCCGAATACCGGCAACGTTATCAGGCTGTGCGCCAACAGTGGCTGCCACCTGCATTTGATCGAACCGCTGGGCTTCGAGATGGACGACAAGCGCCTGCGCCGGGCCGGCCTCGATTACCATGAGTATGCCACTTTGCAGCGCCATGCTGATCTCCCAAGCTGCCTGGAAAGTCTTGGTCATCCGCGCGTGTTCGCCTTCACCACCAAGGGCTCCCGGCTGTTCCACGACGCCAGCTTCGCCGAGGGTGATGCCTTCCTGTTCGGACCGGAAAGCCGTGGCCTGCCAGCCGAGGTGCTGGACGCCCTGCCTGCCGAACAGCGCCTGCGCCTGCCGATGCGCGAAGGGTGCCGCAGCCTGAATCTGTCCAACACCGTGGCGGTGGCCGTGTACGAAGGCTGGCGCCAGCTAGGCTTCAAATAACCCTCGACCCCCCGTACATGATCGTTCCCACAGCGTGGGAACGATCAATACTCGACACCATAAAAAAAGCGCCTGTTACGGCGCTTTTTTCGTTGCGGCATCGAACGCTTACTGAACGGTCTGGGCGCCGTCTTGCTGCATGCGTTGCATTTCTTGCGCGTACAGGGCGTCGAAGTTCACCGGGGCCAGCATCAGGGCCGGGAACGAACCGCGGGTCACCAGGCTGTCCAGGGCTTCGCGAGCGTACGGGAACAGGATGTTCGGGCAGAAAGCACCGAGGGTGTGGCTCATCGAGGCTTCGTCGAGGTTCTTGATCAGGAAGATACCGGCCTGTTGAACTTCAGCGATGAACGCCACTTCGTCACCGTTTTTCACGGTAACCGACAGGGTCAGCACCACTTCGTGGAAGTCGGCTTCCAGCGCTTTCTGACGGGTGTTCAGGTCCAGACCAACGCTCGGCTCCCACTGCTGGCGGAAGATCGCCGGGCTTTTCGGAGCTTCAAAGGACAGGTCACGCACATAAATGCGCTGCAAGGAGAATTGCGGTGCAGTTTCTTCTTCAGTAGCAGCAGTGTTCTGTTGGTCAGTCATCTCAGATCCTTTCTGATCTTGGGGTCTTGTAGGGTTTGCTGATCTTAAGGGTTCAGTCAGGCCGTGAGCAGCGCGTCGAGCTTGCCGGCGCGGTCCAGGGCAAACAAATCATCACAACCACCAACGTGGGTGCTGCCGATCCAGATCTGCGGCACGGACGTACGTCCGGCTTTCTGGGCCATCTCGGCACGCACCTGCGGCTTGCCATCGACCTTGATCTCTTCGAAGGCTACGCCCTTGTTCTCGAGCAGGTACTTGGCTCGGGAGCAGTAGGGGCAGTAATCGCTGGAGTAGACGACGACGTTTTTCATATCACTTCACCAGCGGCAGATTGTCGGCTTTCCAGCTGGAGATCCCGCCGGACAGCTTGGCTGCGGTAAAACCGGACTTCAACAGCTCGCGAGCGTGAGTACCGGAATGCTGGCCCAGGGCGTCGACCAGAATGATGGTCTTGGCCTTGTGCTTTTCCAGTTCGCCAACGCGAGCGGTCAGTTTGTCCTGCGGAATGTTCAGCGCGCCAACGATGTGACCGGCGGCGAAATCCTTGGTGGTACGGATATCGACAACCACGCCCTGGTCCTTGTTGACCAGCGCAGTCAGCTCAGCGGTGCTGAGGCTACGGCCGCCACGGCTCATCTCGCGAGCGATCAACAACGCCAGCAGTACGACGAAGATACCGACGAGCAGATAGTGGTTAGTGGCAAATTCAATCAGGTGAGCAACCATCAAGGAGGTTCCAGGGCGTTAAAATGTCGGCCAGTATACACAGCCACTATGGTGGGCCAAACCCCGTCCGGCGGTGACGCGGTCTGAACTTCGCTTTAAACTGCCACTCCCTTTTTCCATCGCACCTTTAACTTAAGCCAGAGTGGAATCCATGACTACCACGCCTAAACCTTTGGTCCTGATTATTCTCGACGGCTTCGGTCACAGTGAAAGCCAGGAATCCAACGCCGTGTTCACGGCCAAAAAGCCGGTCCTCGACCGTTTGTACGCCACCGTACCGAACGGCCTGATCTCGGGTTCGGGCATGGACGTCGGCCTGCCGGACGGGCAAATGGGCAACTCGGAAGTCGGCCACATGAACCTCGGCGCAGGCCGCGTGGTGTATCAGGACTTCACCCGCGTGACCAAAGCGATCCGCGATGGTGAATTCTTCGAGAACCCGACCATCTGCGCTGCCGTGGATAAAGCCGTTGCTGCCGGCAAAGCCGTGCACTTCATGGGCCTGCTGTCCGAAGGCGGCGTGCACAGCCACCAGGATCACCTGATCGCCATGGCCGAACTGGCCTTCAAGCGCGGCGCCGAGAAGATCTACCTGCACGCCTTCCTCGACGGCCGCGACACGCCGCCAAAAAGCGCACAGTCGTCGATCGAGCTGCTGGATGAAGCGTTCAAGACGCTGGGCAAAGGCCGGATCGCCAGCATCATTGGCCGTTACTTCGCCATGGACCGCGACAACCGCTGGGATCGCGTGTCCCAGGCCTACAACCTGATCGTTGACGGTAACGGCGAATTCAACGCCGCCACCGCCCAGCAAGGCCTGGAAGCCGCTTACGAGCGTGGCGAAAGCGACGAATTCGTCAAAGCCACCACCATCGGTGAACCGGTCAAGGTCGAAGACGGCGACGCCGTGATATTCATGAACTTCCGCGCCGACCGCGCCCGTGAGCTGACCCGGGTATTCGTCGAAGACGATTTCAAGGATTTCGAGCGCGCGCGCCAGCCGAAACTGGCCGGTTTCGTCATGCTGACCCAATACGCCGCCAGCATTCCTGCACCGGCAGCCTTTGCGCCGGGCAGCCTGGAAAACGTGCTGGGCGACTATTTGGCGAAAAACGGCAAAACCCAACTGCGCATCGCCGAAACCGAAAAATACGCTCACGTAACCTTCTTTTTCTCCGGTGGTCGCGAAGAGCCATTCCCGGGCGAAGAACGCATCTTGATCCCGTCGCCGAAAGTCGCCACCTATGACTTGCAGCCAGAAATGAGCGCACCGGAAGTCACCGACAGGATCGTCGACGCGATCGAAAACCAGCGCTACGACGTGATCGTGGTCAACTACGCCAACGGCGACATGGTCGGCCACAGCGGCGTGTTCGATGCCGCGGTGAAAGCCGTCGAGTGCCTGGACCTGTGCGTCGGTCGCATCGTCGATGCCCTGGAAAAGGTCGGCGGCGAAGCGCTGATCACCGCCGACCATGGCAATGTCGAGCAAATGTCCGACGAATCCACCGGCCAGGCGCACACCGCTCACACCACGGAACCAGTACCGTTCATCTACGTCGGTAAACGCAACCTCAAGGTTCGCGAAGGCGGTGTACTGGCGGATGTGGCACCGACCATGCTCATGTTGCTGGGCCTTGCGAAGCCTGCCGAAATGACGGGTACGTCGATTCTGGTGTGATCAAGGCTTTCAAACGCTGCTAAACCCTGTGGGAGCAGCCGGGCGACGTTCGCCTGATCGCGATAGCAATCTGACACCAACTTCACAGTTGAATGTTAAGGCGCCATCCCGAGCAAACGAACGTCGCCCGGCTGCTCCCACATTGGTTTTCGGCGTTTTTCAGTCCAGTTATCACACAGCCAGAAATGGACGTTTTTTTTACAGCCTTGGCCGGGCATACTAGGCTGTCCTTTTTCCCCTGGTGTCGCCCGCCTTTATGCTTCGCGCCCTGATTGCCCTTGCCCTGACCTGCCTGCTCCATCCGGCGTTTGCCGATGAACGCGCGCAAACCCAACAACAGTTGGACGCCACGCGTCAGGATATTGCCGAGCTGAAAAAGCTGCTGGGCAAGTTGCAGGAAGAAAAGTCCGGCGTGCAAAAGGACCTCAAAGGCACCGAGACCGAGATGGGCAAGCTCGAAAAGCAGGTCGATGCACTGCAAAAAGAGCTGAAGAAAAGCGAATCCGAGATACAGCGACTCGATGGTGAGAAAAAAAAACTCCAGAGCGCGCGCATTGAACAGCAACGACTGATCGCCATTCAGGCCCGCGCGGCCTATCAGAACGGCCGTCAGGAGTACCTGAAGCTGCTGCTCAACCAGCAGAACCCGGAAAAATTCGCCCGCACCCTCACCTATTACGACTACCTGAGCCAGGCACGCCTGGAGCAGTTGAAGAATTTCAACGAAACCCTGCGCCAGCTGGCCAACGTCGAGCAGGATATCGCCCAGCAACAAGCCCAGTTGCTGGTGCAGAAAAGCAGCCTCGACAGCCAGCGTGACGAACTCGACAAAGTCCGCAAGGAGCGTCAGCAAGTCCTGGCCAAGCTCAACGACGACGTGAAAGCCCGCGACCAGAAGCTACAAGCCCGCGAGCAGGATCAGGCCGATCTGTCTAAAGTACTCAAAACCATCGAGGAAACCCTGGCCCGCCAGGCCCGTGAGGCAGAAGAAGCGCGACAAAAAGCGCTGATCGCCCAGCAGGAAGCCGAAAAAAAGCGTTTACGTGAGGCTCAGGCCCGGGCTGAGGCCCCTACTGATGCCCCACGCAAGCCCGTCAAGTCGACACCCGGCGCACTGGTTTCAAGTGCCGGCGAGTCCTTCGGCGGGCCCTTTGCTTCCGCCCGCGGAAAACTTCCGTGGCCTGTCGATGGTCGATTGCTTGCGCGTTTTGGTGAAACCCGTGGTGACGATGCCCGAACCAAGTGGGACGGCGTGATGATCAGCGCCTCTGCAGGCAGCCAGGTGCATGCCGTACACGGCGGTCGCGTGGTGTTTGCCGACTGGTTGCGCGGTGCCGGTTTGCTGGTGATCCTCGACCACGGCAATGGTTTTTTGAGTTTGTACGGCCACAACCAGACGCTGCTTAAAGCGGCCGGTGATGTGGTCAAGGCCGGTGAATCCATCTCCACTGTCGGTAACAGTGGTGGCCAGGACACTCCTGCACTGTATTTCGCTATTCGTCAGCAGGGTCACCCGAGTGATCCAGCACAATGGTGCCGCGCGCAAGGATAGGCGTTGAGTCACCTACATTAGGAGTTCGTTCGACATGCTGCATTTGTCCCGCCTCAATTCGCTGGCCCTGACGATCGCTCTGGTGATCGGTGCGCCGTTGGCGTTTGCCGCTCAACCGGCCCCGGCGGTTGCGCCTGCGGGCACTGCTGCGACCACCAAGGCGCCATTGCCGCTGGAAGAGCTGCGCACCTTTGCCGAGGTCATGGACCGGATCAAGGCTGCCTATGTCGAACCGGTTGACGACAAGACCCTGCTGGAAAATGCCATCAAGGGCATGCTCAGCAACCTTGACCCACACTCCGCCTACCTCGGCCCGGAAGACTTTGCCGAGTTGCAGGAAAGCACCAGCGGCGAATTCGGCGGCCTGGGCATCGAAGTCGGCGCCGAAGACGGTTTCATCAAAGTCGTTTCGCCGATCGATGACACCCCTGCCTCAAAAGCCGGCATCCAGGCGGGTGACTTCATCGTCAAGATCAACGGCCAGCCAACCCGCGGCCAGAGCATGACCGAAGCCGTGGACAAGATGCGCGGCAAGATCGGCGAGAAGATCACTCTGACTCTGGTGCGCGATGGTGGTGCACCGTTCGACGTGACGCTGACCCGCGCGACCATCCAGGTCAAGAGCGTGAAGAGCCAGTTGCTGGATTCGGGCTACGCCTACATCCGCATCACCCAGTTCCAGGTCAAGACCGGTGAAGAGGTCTCCAAGGCCCTGGCCAAGTTGCGCAAGGACAATGGCAAGAAGCTCAGCGGCATCGTGCTTGACCTGCGCAACAACCCGGGCGGCGTGCTGCAAGCAGCGGTCGAAGTGGTCGACCACTTCATCACCAAAGGCTTGATCGTTTACACCAAGGGCCGTATCGCCAACTCTGAGCTGCGCTTCACTGCCACCGGCAAGGACGAAAGCGAAGCGGTGCCAATGGTCGTGCTGATCAACGGCGGTAGCGCCTCGGCCTCGGAAATTGTCGCCGGCGCCCTGCAAGATCAAAAACGCGCAGTGGTCATGGGCACCACCAGCTTCGGTAAAGGCTCGGTGCAAACCGTGCTGCCACTGAACAACGACCGTGCGCTGAAGATCACCACCGCGTTGTACTTCACGCCGAACGGGCGCTCGATCCAGGCCCAGGGCATCGTTCCGGACATCGAAGTGCGCAAGGCCAAGATCACCAACGAGCAGGACGGCGAATACTTCAAGGAAGCCGATCTGCAAGGTCACCTGGGCAATGGCAACGGCGGCGCCGACAAGCCAACCAAGTCCAGCGGCAAAGCCAAACCGATGCCACAGGACGACGATTACCAATTGGCCCAGGCCCTGAGCCTGCTCAAAGGCCTGAGCATCACCCGCGGCCACTGAGATGCGCTTGCGGGTCATCCTCAGCCTGCTGTGCTGTCTGGCGGGTGCTGCTCACGCGGCGCCTGCCGAGACGGCGGCACCACACAAGGCCTACCTGAGCCTGATCATCGATGACCTCGGGCAAAACCTGCCGCGCGACCGCCGTGTGCTGGCGCTGCCCGGACCGGTGACCACGGCAATCATGCCCGACACTCCCCACGCTGCCGAATTTGCCCGCGAGGCCCACCACGCCGGCAAGATCGTCATACTGCACATGCCCATGGACCCGGCCACCGGCCCGTTCGCCTGGCATCCCGAACTCCCCATCGAAGAGCTGGAAAAACGCCTGAGTGCGGCGTTCAACGCCGTGCCCTATACCAGCGGCATCAACAACCACATGGGCAGCCGCATGACCGCCCAGCAACCGGCCATGACCTGGCTGATGGCCGAACTGCAACGTCGGCACAAGTTCTTTGTAGACAGCCGTACCAGCGCCCAGACCGTCGCCGCCGCCGAGGCGCAGAAGATCGGTTTGGCGAGTGTTTCGCGAGATGTGTTTCTCGATGACGAGCGCACCGAGGACGCAATCTTCACTCAGCTACAGACCGCCATCAGCCTGGCCCACAAGCAAGGCTCTGCGGTGATGATCGGCCACCCCTATCCACAAACCCTGGCGGTGCTTGAGCGCGAACTGCCCAAGCTCAAGGCCCAGGGCATCGACTGGATCGATATCAAGTTGATGATCAGCGTGCGCAGCAACAAGGCGATGGTTGGGCACGGGAAGGACGGGGTTTACCGCTGAAAAGGATTCGCTCTTGTGGCGAGGGGGCTTGCCCACGTCGGCCGGTCCGCGCTCGGGCGAAGCAGTCGTAAAAGATACCCACTCGTTCTGTCTGAATCACTGCGGTGCTTGGTTTTAGGGCCGCTTTGCGCCCAAACGGGGGCAAGCCCCCTCGCCACAGGACCTTACAGATACCGCGCCATGATGTCGTCCACCACGCCTTCCTTGCGCAACTGATCCAGCGCGGCCTGAAGCCTGGCGACGATTTCGTCGGACACGTCTTTGTTCAGCGCCAGATAAAGCTGGGCACTGTTGAAACGCAGCACGGTCTTGAGGCCCGTCACGCCATCCTGCCGAGCGAGGTAACGGCCAGCAGGATCTCCCGTCGCCCAAAGGTCGATCTGGCCATTGACCAGCTTCTTCGCGTTGTCCTGATCGCGCAGCACCACGATCGGTTTCAGACCCTGCTTGGCCAACGTTTCGGCGATCGCATCACCTTTGTAGGCGCCGATCTTGTATTTGCGCGCCTGCGCCAGCGACTCGAGGGTGATCTTGCTGTCAGCCTTGGCCAGCATGATCCAGTCGTCCGGACCAATCGGGCCGACCCATTTGAAGAGTTTCTCGCGGTCCGGCAGTCGCGCCATGACGAACACGCCATACCCGGGTTTCTCCAGGGCGAGTTTGTAGATCCGCTCCCAAGGGAAACGCAGTGTCAGGCTGTAAGTGATTTCGGCGCGCTTGAACATCTCGCGGACGATGTCCACGGCGATGCCATCGATGTTGTCTTCCTGAGCGAAGTTCTTGCCGTTCTTCGCCATGTTGTACGGCGGGAAGTTTTCCGTCAGCAGCACCAGATCGGGGCCGGTTTTTTCTGCAGCACGTGCAGCGCCAGCCAGTAGTAACGAGGCGCTGGCGAGTACCAGGAGAAGACGTTTGAGCATGACGGTTTACCGGAATCCATGGCGTGCCCAAGCTTGCCCTGAGCCCGCCATGCTGTCCACTGGCCTTTATCGGACGCAGATACCGCGTTGCGCCATGTAGGCCTTGGCTTCCGGTACGGTGTATTCGCCGAAGTGGAAAATACTCGCTGCCAGCACCGCACTGGCGTGGCCTTCAAGAATGCCGTCAGCCAGATGCTGCAAATTGCCGACGCCGCCCGAAGCGATCACCGGAATCCCCAGTGCATCGCTGATGGCACGCGTGACGCCCAGGTCGAAGCCGTTTTTCATGCCGTCCTGGTCCATGCTGGTCAGCAGGATTTCGCCGGCACCCAGACCTTCCATCTTCTTCGCCCACTCCACCGCGTCCAGCCCGGTAGGTTTGCGACCGCCGTGGGTGAAGATCTCCCAGCGCGGGGTTTCGCCCGGCAGTGAAACCTTCTTGGCGTCGATGGCGACAACGATGCACTGCGAGCCGAAATGCTGCGCCGCTTCGCCGACAAACTCTGGATTGAACACCGCCGCGGTGTTGATCGAGACCTTGTCTGCGCCGGCATTGAGCAGGTTGCGGATGTCTTGCACGGTGCGCACGCCACCGCCGACGGTCAGCGGGATGAACACCTGGCTGGCCATGCGCTCGACGGTATGCAACGTGGTATCGCGGCCATCGACGCTGGCGGTGATGTCGAGAAAAGTAATCTCGTCGGCACCCTGCTCGTCGTAGCGACGGGCGATTTCCACCGGATCGCCGGCGTCACGGATGTTCTCGAACTTCACACCTTTGACGACCCGGCCGTTATCCACGTCCAGGCAAGGAATGATGCGTTTGGCCAGCGCCATGGTAAGTCCTCAGCCTTTGTACGAATCGCAGAAAGCTTGCGCTTCAGCGACGTCGAGGGTGCCTTCGTAAATCGCCCGGCCGGTGATGGCGCCGATGATCCCCGGCGCCTTGGCGTCGAGCAGCGACTTGATGTCACCGAGGTTGTGAATACCGCCGGACGCAATCACCGGAATCCGCGTGGCGGCGGCCAGTGCTGCGGTGTACGACACGTTGCAGCCTTGCATCATGCCGTCTTTGGCGATGTCGGTATAAACGATCGCAGACACGCCGTCGGCTTCAAACTGCTTCGCCAGGTCGATAACCTGCACAGTGCTGATTTCAGCCCAGCCATCGGTGGCGACAAAACCGTCCTTCGCATCCAGACCAACGATAACTTTGCCCGGGAAGGCGCGGCAGGCTTCGGCGACGAAGGCCGGGTCTTTAACGGCTTTGGTGCCGATGATCACGTAGCTCACGCCCGCTTTCACGTAGTGTTCAATGGTTTCCAGCGAGCGGATACCACCACCGATCTGAATCGGCAGGTTCGGGTAGCGCTTGGCGATCGCAGTGACCACTTCGCCGTTGACTGGCTGGCCTTCGAAGGCGCCGTTCAGGTCGACCAGATGCAGGCGACGGCAACCGCCCTCCACCCACTTGGCAGCCATGCTCACCGGGTCATCGGAGAACACTGTGGAATCTTCCATGCGGCCCTGGCGCAGACGTACGCAGGCACCGTCTTTAAGATCGATAGCGGGAATAATCAGCATCTGGCAAACCTTTAAATTCGATTTTTCAGCGTTGCTCGGAAATCAGTTTTTCTCGAGCGCCCACAGGTCGCTTTCGATGCTTTCGAACCTCTCCTTGAGGTGCGCCTGCACATCGAAAATCGCCCTGTTGTAATAGTGCGGAGCAATTTCGCGGGTAAACAGCTCAAGAATTTCAGCTGCCTCGAACGAGCCAAGGTCAAGTTCGAAGCGGTCTTCCATGAAACGCTTGATCTTGCTGTTGGCCTCGTTCTCTTGCTCGGGTGTGAGCGTGAGGATCGGCGGCTTTTTCTTGACGGCCATTACCAGCGACCGTCCCACGCAGCGAAGTTCTGCAGCAATTGCAGGCCATGGGTATGGCTCTTCTCCGGGTGGAACTGCACAGCGAAACGCGAACCTTCGGCCAGCGCTGCGGCGAAGTCGACGCCGTAGTGACCACTACCCACGACCTGACGCGGATTGCCGGCGGCGATGTAGTAGCTGTGCACGAAGTAGAAACGCGCCAGGTCCGGAATGTTGTGCCACAGCGGATGACTCACCGTCTGCTTCACTTCGTTCCAGCCCATGTGCGGGACTTTCAGGTGTTCGCCGTCTTCATGCAGACCTTTGCCGAAGAACTTCACCTGGCCGGGAAACAGGCCGATGCAGTCGACGCCGTCGTTTTCTTCACTGCGTTCGAGCAAGGCTTGCATGCCCACGCAGATGCCGAGGAACGGACGGTCCTGGCTGACTTCACGCACCAGCGAGTCGAAGCCCAGGCGACGGATCTCCGCCATGCAATCGCGAATCGCGCCCACACCGGGGAAAACCACCCGGTCGGCTTCGCGAATCACGCTGGCATCGCTGGTGATCAGCACCTTGCCGGCACCGACGTGCTCGAGGGCCTTGGCCACCGAGTGCAGGTTGCCCATGCCGTAATCGATAACCGCGACCGTCTGCATTACAGAACGCCCTTGGTCGAAGGCATTTGCCCGGCCATGCGCTCATCAAGCTCGACGGCCATGCGCAATGCGCGACCGAAGGCCTTGAACACGGTTTCAATCTGGTGGTGGGTGTTGTGCCCACGCAGATTGTCGATGTGCAAGCTGACGTTGGCGTGGTTGACGAAGCCCTGGAAAAACTCCTGGAACAGGTCGACATCGAAGCCGCCGACAGTGGCGCGGGTATACGGTACATGCATCTGCAGGCCAGGACGGCCAGAGAAGTCGATGACCACGCGCGACAGCGCTTCATCGAGCGGCACATAGGCGTGGCCGTAACGACGGATGCCTTTTTTGTCGCCGATGGCTTTGGTGAAAGCCTGACCCAGCGTGATACCGACGTCTTCCACCGTGTGGTGGTCGTCGATATGCAGGTCACCCTTGCACTCGATATCCAGGTCGATCAGCCCGTGACGGGCGATCTGGTCCAGCATGTGCTCAAGGAAGGGAACACCGATATTGAATCGGGCCTTTCCGGTGCCATCCAGGTTGATCGAGGCTTTGATCTGGGTTTCCAGAGTGTCGCGCTCGACTGACGCCTTACGTTCGGCCATCACCAGCTCCGCAAAATCATTGGGCGAAAAAGGCAACCATTATAGGGGCGCGGACGCCAAACAGAAACACGCGAGGTGATATCCCTGACGGGCTGAACCCAATGCCGCCGGGGGCATACCTGTCATGACATGTAGGAGCGGGGGGACGCCGAGTCCTTGCCCGCGATGACAGTACGCCTGACACACCGCGTTATCGTTCATCGCGAGCAAGCTTTGCTCCTACAAGGGAGTCATGTGTTTAGTGGAACAGGACGGCTGTCTTCTGCAACGTCACCCAAACGCCCCACGCCAGCGGAATGCCCACCACCAGCCATGCGGCAATGGCCAACGGCACGCTGCCCGAGGAAGCTTTCCACTCCAGCACGGTGGTGCTGTCCGCGCCTTTGTCGTGACCCAGCGCCTGTTCGACGGCCAGCTCGGCATCGCTCATGAAGTATTTATCCGCCACCGGACGCACCAGCAGGTTGCAGAGGAAACCCAGCACCAGCAGGCCCGCAAGGATGTACAGGGTGATGTCATACGCAGCCGCGCGTTCGACGCCGATGCTCAACTGGTACTCACGCAGGTAGTTCACCAACACCGGGCCGAGCACGCCGGCAGCGGCCCAGGCAGTCAGCAGACGACCGTGGATCGCACCGACCATTTGCGTACCGAACAGGTCCGCCAGGTACGCCGGAACCGTCGCAAAACCACCGCCGTACATCGACAGGATGATGCAGAACGCCGCCACGAACAGCGCGATGTTGCCCAGATGGCCAAGGTTCGGGATCAACGCATACAGGGCAAACCCCAGGGCGAAAAACACGAAGTAGGTGTTTTTGCGGCCCAGGTAGTCGGAGAACGACGCCCAGAAGAACCGCCCACCGATATTGAACAGACTCAGCAAACCAGTGAAACCGGCAGCGATTGCCGCGATCGACGCCAATTGCGAAGCATCCAGCTGACCAAAGGTCAGATCGTTGCCGAGCAATTTACCGGCGAATACTTCCTGCAACAGCGGCGACGCCATGCCGAGGATGCCGATACCCGCCGACACGTTCAGGCACAGCACCAGCCACACCAGACGGAACTGCGGGGTTTTCCACGCAACGTTAACGTGCACGTGACGGTGAGTGATCATCGCGTTCGCGGCTTTTTTCGCCGGGGCGGTCCAGCCCTCAGGCTTCCAGCCGGTCGGCGGAACGCGGTACGACAGCGCACCGCCGATCATGAACACGAAGTAGATCGCAGCCATCACCAGGAAGCTCTGCCACACGCCGACGCCAGCCGGCGAAGCGAAATGGCCCATCAGCGCTGCTGCCAGCGGAGCACCGACCATCGCACCACCGCCGAAGCCCATGATCGCCATGCCGGTCGCCATGCCGCGCTTGTCCGGGAACCACTTGATCAACGTCGAGACCGGAGAGATGTAGCCCAGCCCCAGGCCAATCCCGCCGATGACGCCGGAGCCGATCCACATCAGCCAGATCTGGTGGGTATACACCCCAAGCGCGGAAATCAGCAGACCGCCGCACCAGCACAACGCCGAAACAACACCGGCCTTGCGTGGCCCGGCATGTTCCAGCCAGCCACCCCAGATCGCTGCCGAGCAGCCGAGGAAGATGAAGAACAAGGTGTAGATCCAGCCGAGCATCGAGATCGGCCAATCACACTGGGACGAGAAAATCTGCGCAATAAAACTCATGTCTGGCGCGCAGGCCACCGGCGCGGTCACGCCGAGGGCTTTGGACAACGGCAGCCAAAACACCGAAAAACCATAGGCCATGCCGATGCACAGGTGAATGGCCAACGCGGCCGGTGGAACCAGCCAACGGTTGAAACCGGGCTTGGCGATGATCCGCTCCTTGGACAGGAACGCTGACTGGGCGGGAATAATCCCCGCCTCGGTACTCGTGCTCATTTGTGTTTCCCCCAATTATTAGTATGGTTCGCCAGACACTCTTCACTCTCGGCCTTGTTGCACGCAGGCATGACCGTTTTATCGAGTAGAGCTCCGCTCGGCGCGACGACAGGTCGCAGAAGGACCGACGAACGGCAAAGATTACCATTTGCCCGTGACAGAAAAACCAAACTGATATCACCTTTTGTGTGACATCTGTTCCGATCACACACTAAAAAACCGTTTCACCCATTGACGGGTATTACCCGGACAACCCTTTCACAGGAAACCCTATGCCCATCGTCGTCGAATCGCTGAACGAACCCAGCTATCAGGATCAGCAGGATCTGCAGAAGATCTACCACGATGCTCCGCGCTGGCTGATTGCTCCGTTCAACGATGAACTGCAATTGATTGAACACAGCCTGCGCGACGGCTCGCTGATCGCTGGACGCTTCAATGACCGACTGCTTGGCGCGGCACGCCTGCACCGACAGCAGGACATCTGGCAGCTATCCCATTTGTGCGTGCGAAAAATCACCCGGCGCCGTGGCGTGGCTGAACGCCTGGTCAGCGAAGCGCAAAAAATGGCCGAGCTCGCGGGGGCCAAATTGCACTTGCAGGCTCCGGCCGGGCACCTCGAAGCCCAGGCACTGGCTGCCAAGCTCAAACTGCCGCTGGACCAGCTCTAGAGCGATCACTGACCAGTCGTCGGTTTCGGGGCGCTATACTCCCTGGCTAAATTCGACATTGACTCATTACAAGGACTCGCCCATGAAAGCGTTCGGCAAAATCCTGGGTTTGGTACTTCTCGGGTTGTTGCTGATCATTGTGGCGCTGGGCTTTGCCCTGACCCACTTCTTCGATCCCAACGACTACAAAGACGAGATCCGCCAAATTGCCCGCGACAAGGCCCACATCGAGCTGACGCTCAATGGCGATATCGGCTGGAGCCTGTTCCCCTGGCTCGGCCTTGAACTGCACGATGCCGGCGTCGCGACCCTGGCCAACCCGACCCAGCCGTTTGCCGACCTGCAAATGCTTGGCCTGTCCGTGCGGGTGCTGCCGTTGCTGCGCCGTGAAGTGCAGATGAGCGATGTCCGCGTCGAGGGCCTGAACCTGCGCCTCAACCGTGACAAGAATGGCCACGGTAACTGGGAAGACATTGGCAAGGTCCCGCCCGTCGCCGCCAAGGCGGATGCGCCAGCTACCGGCAGCACCAGCGAACCGGTTGCCGAAATACCCACCACTGCGGAAAAACCGGCCCAACCGATTCGTCTCGACATCGACAGCCTGACCGTGAACAACGCCCGGGTTGAATACAACGATGAGCAAACCGGCAAGCAATTCAGCGCCGAAAGCATCCAGCTGAGCACCGGCCCGGTGCACGACGCGACCAACATTCAGGTCAAGCTGACGGCATTTCTGGCCAGCAACCAGCCGGACGTACGGGTGCGCACTGAACTCAATGGCGAGTTGCGTTTCGAACGCGCCCTCCAGCGCTACCAGTTCGAAGACATGAAACTGGCAGGCGAAATCTCCGGCGAACCGCTGCAAGGCAAGATCGTGACCTATGCCGCTCAAGGTCAACTGTTGCTGGATAGAGCAGCGAACGTCGCCGAATGGACCGGCATCAAGATCTCTGCCAACCAGTTGCGTGCGCTTGGCGAGCTGAAAGTCAACAACCTGGACAAAACCCCGCAAATCAGCGGCGGAGTGTCGATTGCGCAATTCGACCTGGCGAAGTTTGTCGACAGCATCGGCCAGAAACTCCCGGCCATGGCCGAGGGCAGCCTGAGCAAAGTCGAACTGGTCAGCCGTCTCGCGGGCACCCCGAGCAGTGTGGTGCTGGACGATCTCAACCTGAAAGTCGACGACAGCAGCTTCAGCGGGCGTATCGCTGTCGAGGATTTCGCCAAGCAATCATTGCGCGTGCAGCTCAAGGGCGACACCTTCAACGCTGATCGCTACCTGCCGCCAAAATCCGCCGAAGCCAACAGCGCTGCAGTGGCTCGTCAGTCGGAAGTCAGCAGCACCGAGACCAACGCGCTGGCCGGCGCTGGCAGCACACCACTGCCGAACGCCCCGACCAAAGGCGCCTGGAGCAGCGACAAACTGATTCCGTCGGAACGCCTGAGCAAGCTTGATCTGGACGCCGACCTGACCTTCGGCCAACTGACCCTCGACAAGCTGTCGATCCAGAACGCCGCGCTGAAAGCCACTGGCCAGGGCGGCCTGCTGACTCTGGAAAACCTGCGTGGCGATCTCTACAACGGCAACTTCGCTGCCAAGGGCACGCTCGATGTTCGTCAGCCCGTGCCGTTGCTGAGCCTGCAAACGCAGATCAGCAAGGTCCCGGTGGAGAACATTCTCGAAAGCCAAGGAAAAAAACCGCCAGTCAAAGGTCTGGTCACGCTCAACAGCAACCTGACCGCCAGCGGCAACAGCCAGAAAGCACTGATCGACAGCCTCAACGGCACGGCCAGTTTCGTGCTCAATAACGGCGTGCTGCTCAACGCCAACCTTGAGCAACAACTGTGCAAAGGCATCGCCACCCTGAACCACAAAACCCTCAGTGGCGAACCGCATGGCAAGGACACCCCTTTTCAGGAACTCAAGGGCAACCTGACGTTGCGCAATGGCGTGGCCAGCAATCCAGACCTGAAAGTCCGCATTCCGGGCATGACCGTCAACGGCAACGGTGACGTCGACCTGCGTGTGCTGGGCATGGATTACCGCATCGGCATCATCGTCGAAGGCGACAAGAGCGACATGCCGGACCCGGCCTGCCAGGTCAACGAGCGTTACGCTGGCATCGAGTGGCCATTGCGCTGCCGTGGCCCGCTGGAACTCGGTGCCAAGGCCTGCCGCCTGGATAACGAGCGTCTCGGTCAGGTCGCGGGCAAGTTGGCGGGCGACAAGCTCGGCGAAAAAATCGATGAGAAACTCGGCGACAAAGTCAGTCCGGAACTGAAAAACGCCCTCAAGGGGTTGTTCAAGCGATGAAAGCCGAGCAGTTCTCAACCGCGGTGCTGGACTGGTATGACCGCCACGGCCGCCACGACCTGCCCTGGCAACAGGGCATCACCCCGTATCGGGTGTGGGTCTCGGAAATCATGTTGCAGCAGACCCAGGTCAGCACGGTGCTGAACTACTTCGATCGGTTCATGGCGTCGCTGCCAACGGTCGAAGCCCTGGCCGCCGCGCCGGAAGATGAAGTGCTGCACCTGTGGACCGGGCTGGGTTACTACACCCGTGCGCGCAACCTGCAAAAAACCGCGAAGATCGTCGTTGCCGAGTACGGCGGCGAGTTTCCCCGGGATGTCGAAAAGCTCACCGACTTGCCGGGCATCGGCCTGTCCACTGCGGGCGCCATCGCCAGCCTGAGCATGGGCCTGCGCGCACCGATCCTCGACGGCAACGTCAAACGGGTGCTGGCGCGCTTTACCGCGCAAGAGGGCTACCCCGGCGAACCGAAGGTTGCCAAGCAGCTGTGGGCCAACGCTGAGCGCTTCACGCCTTATGATCGGGTCAACGCCTACACCCAGGCGATGATGGACCTGGGCGCTACGCTCTGCACCCGCAGCAAGCCGAGTTGCCTGCTATGTCCGCTGGAAAAGGGCTGCGAAGCGCACATGCTCGGCCTGGAGACCCGCTACCCGATCCCCAAACCGCGTAAATCCGTGCCACAAAAGCGCACGCTGATGCCGATGCTCGCCAACCGCGATGGCGCCATTCTGCTTTACCGCCGTCCTTCCACGGGCTTGTGGGGCGGTTTGTGGAGCCTGCCGGAACTCGACGACCTTGGCGATCTGGAACATCTGGCACTGCAACACTCGCTGGAACTGGGCAAGCACGTTGAACTGCCGAGCCTGGTCCACACCTTCAGCCATTTCCAACTGGCTATCGAACCCTGGCTGGTCCAGGTCCAGGAGGCCGGCCATCACGTGGCCGAGGCCGACTGGCTCTGGTATAACCTCGCCACCCCGCCGCGCCTGGGCCTTGCCGCCCCGGTGAAAAAACTGCTGAAGCGCGCGGCCGATGTATTGAACGCAGGAGAGTCGTCATGACCCGCACCATCATGTGCCGCAAGTACAAAGAAGAACTGCCAGGCCTGGAGCGCGCCCCGTTCCCGGGCGCCAAAGGTCAGGACATTTTTGACCACGTCTCGGCCAAGGCCTGGGCCGACTGGCAAAAACACCAGACCCTGCTGATCAACGAAAAACGCCTGAACATGATGAACGCCGAAGACCGTAAATATCTTCAGGGCGAGATGGACAAGTACTTCTCCGGCGAGGAATACGCCAAGGCCGAAGGCTACGTTCCACCCGCCGAGTAATCCCGTAAAAACGGGGGTTGGATCGTAAGCGACGGTAATAATTAAATATTTTTTGAAAACTTGCTTGACGACCCCCTGAAAAACCCGTTTAATGCGCCCCGTTGCCCAGATAGCTCAGTCGGTAGAGCAGGGGATTGAAAATCCCCGTGTCGGCGGTTCGATTCCGTCTCTGGGCACCACATTCAGCTTTCATGTGGTGTCAACATCACGTGAAAGCCCAACAAAAAACCCGCCTCGTGCGGGTTTTTTGTTGTCTGCGTTTTTTGATTGACCTGCAATCCTTGTGGTCAGCTTGCATCAGCCCAATGGATGTTCAGCGTACGAACTCCACCACCGCTGAGGTCAATCGTGTGACGTAATTCGCGGCCATTACGCTCCGTCACGACGACGTACTTACCTGCGGGCAACCGAGTCAAAACAATCGGGCCCGCCTGGTCCAGCGACAACACTTCATGACCTTTCGGCCCCTGAATGGCTACCTTGACGTCAGGCACGTACTCATTGGACGGTCCAGTGGAAAAAGTCATGTGCAAGTTATAGCCACCCATCCGCTGGATTGCGCACGACTCATCCTGACCGATACCACCGGACATGAAGTTAACGCCGTTCTGTTGTTGCTGTTCCAGCTGTACGCCCTGCGGGTCAATCGGGTCACGACAGACCTCCGCCTGAACACTGGAAATAGGCAAGCCAGCGAGCCCGAGCAGAGCAACGCCGGATAGCGTGAGTAAACGCAAGGATCTCATGATGACGACTCCCGGACCCGTTACGGGTCCAACGAATGCGATGCCACCCATGAAGCCGATGCCGTAAAACGGTGACACCCAGTGCTATCCCCAACATCACAGCTCAAACCGAAAAACCGGTAAGAATACTGCTTACACTTTTATGACTTCCCGCTCGGATCCTTCGTTTAGATCAATTGGTTGTGAAAGCCGGCGCCGATACGACTCCCGGTTGTCAGCCAATTCACCCACCAAGCCACTATCGCGGACCACCGAGCAATCGCTCCTTGGGAAATTCGCCGACCTGCGCTTCAATAGCACCCTCCCCTTGCGCCTGAACTAAGGATCGAAGCCCATGGCATCGGCGAACAAGCAGCACAAAAGAACCCAACGCGCGAAAGCCAAGGCCAAACAAAATCGCGTGCAGCGCGCGAGTGCTCCGGTCGAACTGGACCCGAACGATGAGCGTATCGACTTTGAGTCAGTAGACCTGACCGAGCTGTTCATAAAAATGCGCGATGCCGAAAAGACCAGCCAACAAGCGCTGTGCACGGCATTCCTGGAAGACCCGCTGCTCGAAATCGTGTTTGAACAGGAAGGCGAAGAAGGCGCCACCGATTTCATCCTCGCGGCACTGATCGAGTATCGCCAGTGGTCGACTGAATCGGACGAAGCCCAAGCCCTGGCCTGGATCGAAAGCCCGCAGTTCCAGGCGGACTACGTGGCCGCCTCCGAGGCGCTGGTGAAATCGCCACGGTAATTTCTGCGAACCGAAAGAACGGCTGCTGTCAGCGATGACAATGGCCGTTTTTTTATGGCGCGCTAGCACCGGGAAATACCAGCAGATTGTTACCCCGCAATATGACGTCTATCGTTGGCAGCAAACCGCGCCCAGGTCTTCATCCAATGACTCTGTCGAACACGCCCTCACTGGCACCGTCGTCACCAGCCCGGATTGAATTGCCGCTGCCAACCACCGGCCCCAGTGAATCATTCAAAGAGCCAGCCGCCGATGGTTTTGTCCTTGGCGGTTTTGCCTGGCGCCATTCCCTTCAAAATACCAATCGCCCGGTGGTGATCATCAACGCGGCAACTTCGGTGCGCTGCCGGCATTACTTTCGATTCGCCGACTACCTGTTTGCCAACGGTTTCGATGTCATGGTTTACGATTACCGCGGCATCGGCGAATCCCGGCCTGACTCGCTGCGCGGATTCAAGGCGTCCTGGTCGGACTGGGGCGCGCTGGATTTCGAAGCCATGCTGCAACGGGCGACACGGGAATTTCCAGGTCAACCGATCGATGTAGTCGCTCATAGCTTCGGTGGCTGCGCGGCAGGGTTGGCCGCTTCCGCAGAGGCGATCCGGCGCCTGGTGACCGTGGGTGCGCAGTTCGCTTATTGGCGAGACTACGCCTCGGCCAGCCGCTGGCGGATGTTCATCAAGTGGCATCTGTTCATGCCGCTGATGACGAAGTTCTACGGTTACTTTCCCGGCAAACGTCTCGGCTGGCTCGAAGATACGCCAGCCGGCGTCGTCCACGACTGGAGCACGCCGGCCGCTCGCTACGAAGAGCGGCCCAGTGGCCGTGTAATCGCCGCAAAAGCCCAAGGCCTGCCCTTCGCCACCGTCACCGCACAAACCCTGGCTATCAGCCTTAGCGACGATCCGTACGGGACGATTTCTGCCATCGAGCGCTTGCTCGGCTACTTCAAGGCCAGTTCCAACACGCACCTGCGAATCGCACCAGAAGACATCGGCGAAGTGGAGGTCGGACATTTCGCCTTTTTTCGCAGCCCGTACCAAGCCACACTATGGCCCATTGCGTTGTCCTGGCTACAGAACGGCGAATTGCACCCCGACACGCCAGGACGGTTGGTACCGCGCAGCGTACCCACCTGACTGCGCTCTCCCACACGAATACGGAACGAAGTAGATGGCCGCCACGAACAAGCAACAGAAACGCGCCAAACGCGCCAAGATCAAAGCCAAGCAGATTCGTATCAGCGGCAGAAAACCCATCGCCATGCATGACGACCCGAACGCGCCAGCCGAGCAGATGCCTGAGTACACCCTGGCGATGTTCAGCAAAATGCGTGAGGCCGAGGCCATCAGCCGCAACGACATGCTGCTGACCCTGCTGTCGAACCTCAGCGAAATCATCAACGACCACCCAGAACTGCTGGACATGGAAAACGCCGAGAACGAAGCCATGGCCGCCACTCACCTGGCCGCCGACATGCTGATCGACTACCGCATGTGGACCGATGGCATGGACCGTGAAGCCGCCCAGGCCTGGCTGACAGACCCGCAGTTCATCACCGACTTCGGCAATGCGCTGGACAGCTACCGAGAGTCGCTGGAAGAACCTGAGGCAAAAGCCGAATAACCCGCCCCTGAAGCCTGCGAAAACAAAAACGGCCGCTGTCATTCCTGACAGCGGCCGTTTTTTTTGAAGGTCATCACCCTATCGAAGAGCTGGCACTACCCTTCATCAGCCTCAGCGTATATCCCGTTGACATATCCCCGGCACAGCCTATTCTTGGGCTCTAAGCGCACCAAAAGCGGAGGACACCCCAATGGAACAGACCACCCTTTTCATGAGCAATCGAAGCCAGGCCGTCCGCTTGCCCAAAGCCGTGGCAATGCCTGAAGACGTCAAGCGCGTCAACGTTGTAGCCATTGGCCGCGCTCGCATCATCACGCCGGCCGATGAAGCCTGGGATAGCTGGTTCGATGGCGATAACGTCACTGCCGATTTTATGGCCGACCGCGAGCAACCGGCCGATCAGGAGCGCGAGTCGTTCTGATGATCAAATACATGCTCGATACCAACATCTGCATTTTTACCATCAAGAACAAACCACAGGTCGTACGCGAAGCGTTCAATCGCCATCACGGCCAGCTGTGTATAAGCGCAGTCACGCTGATGGAATTGATTTACGGCGCTGAAAAATCGGCGGCGCCGGAAAAGAACCTGGCCGTCATCGAAGGTTTTGTAGCTCGTCTTGAAGTCCTGCCCTTCGACTACGAAGCCGCTGCCCACACCGGAATGATTCGCTCGGAACTTGCAAAGGCGGGCACACCGATAGGCCCTTACGACCACATGATCGCAGGACACGCGCGCTCACAAGGGTTCATTGTGGTGACGAATAATCTTCGGGAATTTGAGCGTGTTCCCGGATTGCGCGTAGAGGATTGGGTACACCTCGATTGAACTCGGCATCAGAAACAAAAACGGCCGCTGTCATCCCTGACAGCGGCCGTTTTCATTACGCGGGACCAATCAGCTCAACACGACCGCGCCACGCTGTTCCAGCTTGCGACGGCGAGCCACAAACAAACCGGCAGCCACCACCAAAAGACTCAACAGCCCCGTGGCAAGGATTTCCACGCGATGGGCATCCTGAAACAGCATGATGGTCAGGGCCGCCACGATGAATACGATCACCGCGTAGGTCAGGCCCGGGAACAGCCACATGCTGAAGGCGATTTTTTCACCGCGGGCCATGCGCTGTTTGCGCATGCGCAGTTGCGAAATCGCGATCACCAGGTACACCAACAGCGCAATAGCGCCGGAGCTGGCCAGCAGGAATTCGAACACCGCAGCCGGGGCCACGTAGTTGGCGAACACCGCGAGGAACGCCGCACAGGTCGACAACATGACGGCCCAGTACGGCGTGCCGCTCTTGTTGGTGCGCTGGGAAACGGCCGGTGCATCACCGCGCTTGCCCAGGGAGAACATCATGCGGGATGCGGTGTACAGCGCCGAGTTCAGGCAACTGGTCACAGCAACCAGCACCACGAGGTCGACGATCAGCTTGGCATTCGGGATACCCATGCGCTCAAGCACGGTCTGATAGGAACCGACGCTGGCCAGAACCGGGTCGTTCCATGGCACGAGGGCCACAACGATGAAGATCGATACGAGGTAGAACAAGCCAATCCGCCAGATCACCGAATTGGTAGCCTTGGAGATTTGCTGGCCAGGGTTCTTCGACTCCGCGGCCGCGATGGTCACGATCTCGGTGCCCATGAAGGAAAACATGGTGGTCAGGATCGCGCCCAGTACAGCGCCCATGCCGTTTGGCAAGAAGCCCTGGGTGTCGAACAAGTGCGAAACGCCGCTGACCTGGCTGCCTGGCAGGAAGCCGAAGATCGCCATGACACCGAGGACAATGAAACCGATGATCGCCAGGACTTTGATCAGAGCGAACCAGAATTCGAACTCACCGTAGTTCTTCACGCTGAACAGGTTGGTCACTGTCAGCAGCAACGTGATGATCAGGGTAAATGCCCAGATGGCCACATTAGGGAACCAGGCATGCAGGATAGTCGCGGCAGCGTTGGCCTCCAGCGGGATTACCAGCACCCAGAACCACCAGTAGAGCCAGCCGATGGTGAAACCGGCCCAGTGACCGATAGCGCGATCGGCGTAGGTCGAGAAAGAGCCCGTGTCTGGAGAAGCAACGGCCATTTCGCCAAGCATGCGCATGACCAGCACTACCAGCATACCGGCGGCGGCGTAGGCCAACAGCACGGCCGGGCCTGCGGCGGCGATGGCGTGACCCGAGCCAACGAACAGGCCGGCGCCGATAACACCGGCAATCGACAGCATGGTCACATGGCGCGGTTTGAGCCCCTGTTCGAGGCCATTAGAGCTTTGGGTGCTGCTCATTGAAACTACCTTTGTAAGGAAAAGCGATTGCCTCCATCCCGCTTGGCATCCTTCTCGTAAAAAGAAGCCAACGGGGCGTTCTGGATTCTGCACGCAATAATTGCGCCAAAATGTTTCATACGCCTCTATCCCGGCGATCTCGCCTTTACCGGACAGTCATCGCAAGCCATTGAAATTAATGGCACTTCGCCAGAGCGTTACCCTGCCACCCACTTCACAAACGAATTCACGCACCAGAAACACACCAGAAAAACGGCTCACGCACAATAAAAGTGCGGATCGGGAACGTTTGTCCGGTTAGCGCTTCCAACACCCGGCCAAAGCTGGCACCATCGCGCCTTTTTTTACGCGACACCCACACAGACATGGCTTCAAACGTGGGATCGGTTGTTGATGGCGCGACAGTCTGCTGCGCTGAAGCGACAACCGGTCACGCACTGCCCGTCTACGCCCCGTGGGGCTGTTGGCCGCCATTCGACCGCTATGCTAGCTTGGCGCTTCGATAGAAAAGCCCGCCCAACAGCAGGAGCACAACAGAACTCAATGAGGACCGCACATGGCTGAGGCCACGCCCGCGCTTGAAATCCGCAACTTGCACAAACGCTACGGGACGCTTGAGGTGCTCAAGGGCGTCTCGCTGACCGCACGCGACGGCGATGTGATCTCGATCCTGGGTTCCTCCGGTTCCGGCAAGTCCACGTTCCTGCGCTGCATCAACCTGCTCGAAAACCCGCACCAGGGCCAGATTCTGGTGGCCGGCGAAGAGCTCAAGCTCAAGCCTGCGAAAAACGGCGAACTGATCGCCGCCGACGGCAAGCAGATCAATCGACTGCGCAGCGAAATCGGTTTTGTATTTCAAAACTTTAACCTGTGGCCGCACATGAGCGTGCTCGACAACATCATCGAAGCGCCGCGCCGCGTCCTCGGGCAAAGCAAGTCCGAAGCCATCGAAGTGGCAGAAGCCTTGCTGGCCAAGGTCGGCATCGCCGACAAACGTCACGCCTACCCTGCAGAACTTTCCGGTGGCCAGCAGCAACGCGCCGCAATCGCCCGCACCTTGGCAATGCAACCCAAAGTCATTCTGTTTGATGAGCCGACTTCCGCGCTTGACCCGGAAATGGTTCAGGAAGTACTAAACGTGATCCGCGCCCTGGCCGAAGAAGGTCGCACCATGCTGTTGGTCACCCACGAAATGGGCTTCGCCCGTCAGGTGTCCAGTGAAGTGGTGTTCCTTCACCAGGGGCTCATCGAAGAGCAAGGATCGCCCCAGCAGGTGTTCGAAAACCCGCTTTCGGCGCGCTGCAAACAATTCATGTCCAGCAACCGCTAACGGAGCTACCTACATGCAGACTTACAAAAAACTCCTCCTGGCTGCGGCCGCTACACTGGTGTTTTCGGCCAATGCGATGGCTGCCGAAAAACTGAAGATGGGTATCGAAGCGGCTTACCCACCGTTCAACAATAAAGATGCCAGCGGCCAGGTGGTCGGCTTCGACAAAGACATCGGCGACGCCCTGTGCGCCAAGATGCGGGTCGAATGCGAAGTCGTCACCTCTGACTGGGACGGCATCATTCCGGCACTGAACGCCAAGAAATTCGATTTCCTGGTTTCCTCGCTGTCGATCACCGAGGAACGCAAGCAGGCCGTTGATTTCACCGACCCGTACTACTCGAACAAACTGCAATTCATCGCACCGAAGAACGTCGACCTGAAAACCGACAAGGACTCGCTCAAAGGCAAGATCATCGGTACTCAGCGCGCCACCCTGGCCGGCACCTGGCTTGAGGACAATTACGGCAACGACGTCACCATCAAGCTGTATGACACTCAGGAAAACGCCTACCTGGACCTGACCTCCGGGCGCGTCGATGCGATCCTCGCCGACAAATACGCCAACTACGACTGGCTGAAAAGCGACGCCGGCAAAAACTACGAGTTCAAAGGCGAACCGGTGGTAGCCAGCGACAAAATCGGCATCGCCGTGCGCAAGGGTCAGGACGAGCTGCGTAACAAGCTGAATGCCGCATTGAAAGAAATCGTCTCTGACGGCACCTACAAGAAGATCAACGACAAGTACTTCCCGTTCAGCATCTATTGATTCTGACTGGCCTGACCGGCACCGCTTTCTGACGGTGCCGGTCCTTGGCAATGCCTGCGGCAACTTGAATAGAAATCCATGACTATCGACCTCTACGGATTCGGCCCGGCGCTCGCCGCTGGTGCGCTGATGACCGTCAAACTGGCCCTCTCGGCGTTATGCCTGGGACTGGTGCTCGGCCTGCTCGGCGCCTTGGCCAAGACTTCCCCGTATAAGCCGTTGCAATGGCTTGGCGGCACCTACTCGACCCTGGTTCGCGGTATCCCGGAATTGCTCTGGGTGCTGTTGATCTACTTTGGCACGGTCAACCTGATGCGTGCCTTGGGCGAGTTTTTCGGCAACCCCGATCTCGCGCTCAATGCCTTCGCCGCCGGCGTGATTGCCCTGGGCCTGTGCTTCGGCGCCTATGCCACCGAAGTCTTTCGCGGGGCGATTCTGGCGATCCCCAAGGGTCACCGTGAAGCCGGCGTGGCACTGGGCTTGTCAAAGTTGCGGATTTTCACCCGGCTGATTCTGCCGCAGATGTGGCGCATCGCCCTGCCGGGCCTGGGCAACCTGTTCATGATCCTGATGAAGGACACCGCGCTGGTGTCGGTGATCGGCCTGGAAGAAATCATGCGTCATGCGCAAAACGGCGTCACCATGACCAAGCAGCCGTTCACCTTCTACATGGTCGCAGCCTTCATGTACCTGGGCCTGACGATTCTGGCCATGACCGGCATGCACCTGCTGGAAAAACGCGCCGCTCGCGGCTTCGCGAGGAGCACACAATGAACTGGGAAGTCATCATCAAGTGGCTGCCGAAACTGGCGCAGGGCGCGACCCTGACCCTGGAACTGGTGGCCATCGCCGTCGTCCTCGGCTTGCTGCTGGCGATTCCGCTGGGCATCGCCCGCTCGTCGCGCCTGTGGTACGTGCGCGCACTGCCTTACGCGTACATTTTCTTCTTCCGTGGCACGCCGTTGCTGGTGCAGCTGTTTCTGGTCTATTACGGCCTGGCGCAGTTCGATGCGGTCCGCGCGAGCGCAATGTGGCCATACCTGCGCGATCCGTTCTGGTGTGCCACCGCCACCATGACCCTGCACACTGCGGCCTACATCGCAGAGATCCTGCGCGGGGCGATCCAGGCCATCCCGAAGGGCGAGATCGAAGCCGCACGGGCACTGGGCATGTCGCGCCCCACGGCGCTGTTCTACATCATCCTGCCGCGTGCCGCGCGCATTGGCCTGCCGGCCTACAGCAACGAAGTGATCCTGATGCTCAAGGCCAGCGCCCTGGCCAGCACCGTGACCTTGCTGGAACTGACCGGCATGGCCCGCACCATCATTGCCCGGACCTACCTGCCCGTGGAGATCTTCTTCGCGGCCGGCATGTTCTACCTGTTGATGGCCTACATTCTGGTGCGTGGCTTCAAGCTGCTGGAGCGCTGGTTGCGCGTCGATGCCTGCCAGGGACGCTGATCGGCCGGTGCTTGCGGGCGAACAGTTGCTCGCCCGCTTCAAAGCGCTGGACGAGTTCCTGAGCGAACACCAGGCACTCTGGCGACCGCGTCCGTTTACCCATCGGCAACTGCCGTGGGAAACGGCCTATCCCGAACTGGCAGATTGGCTACGCCAGCGTTCGCTGGAAGACGCGGAAAACAGCCATAACCATCCTGAGCACCTTCTGGCGCCCGCACCTTTTCCAGGACTGGCCGCGCGGGCCATTGCCCTCAGCGCTGTAGGCAACCTTCCCGTTCATACGACTGAGCCTGCAACCCGACGACTGAATGTCGACGTGCCCGGTCGCAAATGGCAGCAGATCGAAGCCTTCGCCGGTTGCCTGCAATTTGCCGAAAAAACCCGACACTGGCTGGACTGGTGCTCGGGCAAGGGTCATTTGGGCCGACGCCTGCTGCAAGCCGACCAACAACTGACCTGCCTGGAAAATGACCCGGCGCTGATCGCCAGCGGTCAGGCGCTGAGTCATCACCATCACCTCGCAGTCAATCATCTTCAACAAGACGTGATGGCCGCCGATGCGACGGCGCGTCTGAGCACCGATCAGACACCGGTCGCCCTGCACGCCTGCGGCGATCTGCATGTACGATTGATGCAACTGGCCAGCGCGGCCGGCTGTAAACAACTGGCCATTGCGCCGTGCTGTTATAACCGCATCAGCGCTCGCCAGTACCAGCCGCTGTCCGACGCAGCTAAAGGTTCCGACCTACAGCTTTCCCTCGACGATCTGGCCCTGCCGCTGAGTGAAACCGTCACCGCCGGTGCCCGCGTCCGACGTCAACGCGACACGTCCATGGCCCGCCGACTGGCATTCGACCTGCTGCAACGACAACTGCGCAGTTGTGACAACTACCTGCCCACACCGTCGTTGCCCAGCGCCTGGCTGGATAAACCCTTCGCCGATTACTGCCGCGACCTCGCGGCGCTAAAAGACTTATCCACAGTCCCAGCGCAGGATTGGGTGGCGCTCGAAGCCTCTGGTTGGGAACGCCTGGCCCAGGTGCGTAATCTTGAACTGCTACGCGGCCTGTTCCGACGCCCCCTGGAGCTGTGGCTGGTACTCGACCGAGCGCTGTTTCTCGAAGAACAGGGTTACTCGGTGCGCCTGGGATTGTTCTGCGAAACCCCACTGACACCGCGCAATCTGATGCTGCTCGCCGAGCGTCGATAACCCTCCTCAATTTCGATCAACAGCCTGTGGATAAGTCTGTTGATGAAACTTGATAAAAGCCTTTGGATCCATGGCTTATAGGCCATAAAAGCGCTTGGTCATTTTTTGTTCACATTAAAAAACAGGCGAAAAAACAGCCAGTTGCGATTTGTTGAGAACTGCTCCACAAAATAGGCCGTAAACGCAGCGAAACCACCTCCCGCTGTGCATAAGCATTAATCCGAAAGGTCATAACCAACCTCCACATTCTGAACTATCGTTGCCAGGCGCCAGAAATCTCTGGCGCGTACGGCTCGACCATGGAAGGCCCCGTGCCGCAAAGCTACCCGTCGCCCCCTCGACAGGCCTGCCAATCCCTCCCGTATTTGGCTGCTATGCCCACACACTTTCTGATTGAAGATCGCTACACTCCGCCATCTTGCACGCTGCGACAAACAACCCACGCAACGAGGCCGAGCTGCACGCTCTGCGCAACAGCCGCTCGTGGCGGGCAATTCAGACACTCAAAAATGTGCTGGTTCGCACCTGACGCTTCAGACCTCACATCGGGCGGAAACAACGCAATGACTCTCGACACCTTGATCCTGCACTGGCGCTCAGAAGTCTCGAACAAGAAAAAACCCGGAAGTCGCATCGGGCTGATCAGCAACATCCTCAGAAGAATCAGAAGGAACAATACCCTCAGGTATTTGTTCTGGTTCAGGCTTGCCCAGTATCTGAATAGCGGAAATGCGTTCGCGCGGCTCTATGCCAAACGCATGGAGAGGAAAATCAACCTCAAGTACGGGGTCGACATCAGCATTGATGCCGAGATAGGGCCAGGTTTTCGCATCGGCCACCTGCCTGGCGTCGTCATCACCGGTTACGTCAAAATCGGGCGGAATTTCTTCATTCGCCAAAACACAACGATTGGCATAAAAACCATGGGCCTGGACAAGTACAACCTGGTGATTGGCGACAACGTCAGCGTCGGGGCGAACAGTTGCATCATCGCCGACAGCCTCTCAATCGGTGACAACGTCACAATCGGAGCCATGTCATTCGTCAACAAAAGCATCCCGGCGGACAGCACTTTTTACAATGCACGATAACCACAGGCTGATCGAAACCAGCCCCGGAGCGCTCAAGCACACACAAGGGCGCGAACCTTGTCAGAGTCCTGCTGAAAAATAGTCAGTAATCAGGGGTTTACAGAACCACGCCAATCGCTATAATCGTCGCCCAACACGCCGGTATAGCTCAGTTGGTAGAGCAACTGACTTGTAATCAGTAGGTCCCGGGTTCGACTCCTGGTGCCGGCACCATACAAAACGAAGCCCTCGTAGAAATACGAGGGCTTTGTTGTTTCTGGCATCCAGAAATCCAACTGCCACACACCCCTCTGCACGAGCCGCCGAAGGCTGCGATCTTTTGATCTTCAACGCAGATCTGCTTGCCCTTGGAAAAGATTGCAAGCTGCGCCCCCCAGAATCATCTATCCGGCCTCCCCACCTCACGGAGGTGGGGAGGCCGGCTAATGGGCGCGCCCTTTTCCCCTGCCGTAATCAACAGACTCTGTTGAAAAAGTCGCTACGGCTCGACACCAGCCAAAATGGGTTCAAAAGTCGGTCGCATGGACGCTCATACGTGAACTCCGAATCCCGTTCGAGCGTCGCAAACACTAAGCACTTAGCTGCTTAATCCAATCAAGGCTCGCAACGGTAGAACCGGAAGGATGGTATTCACACCCGATCCATCCTGTGTAGCCACGCTGCTCCAGCGCCGCGAATAAGTCAGCAAAGTCGATGCTCCCCGTTCCCGGTTCGTGACGACCCGGGCAGTCGGCAATTTGTACATGGACGGTTCTGTCATAAAACCGGGCCAGAACATCTGCTGCGTCTGCGGTCAGAAGCTGGGCATGGTAAAGGTCGAGAATCAGCCCAACACTCGGGAAGGTCTCCAGCACCTGTTGCGCCTTGCTAAAGTCAGACATGTAATAGCCCGGCATCGCCTGCGAACTGATCACCTCAATAAGCGGCCGCAAACCCTGATCTTCGAAATACTTGACGGCATACTCCAGGTTGCCCCCGAAGATAAGCGCTGCCTCATCCTGCGTCGTAACCCCGGACATGATGTGGACATCCGAACACGCCAGCGTCTTTGCATAGCTGGCGGCCTGGACCAACCCGTTGCGAAACTCTTCTTCCTTGCCCTGCAAGGCAGCGATGCCTTTGGTAACGCCAGCTGGCGCGGCAAACTGAATCAACGGCAGACCGTATTGAGCCAGGTTGTCGGCCAGGAGACTCGCGTCGAATTCATAGGGCGACGGGAACTCCACCGCCCGAAAACCAGCTGCGGCAGCGGCTTCGATGCGTTGCAGAAAAGGCAACTCATTGAATTGAAAACCGAGATGAGCATTGAACTTAAGCATTGGGTAACCATCCATCCTGGAAAGAAACAAAATCATCAGCCTGGAACATCTTTCGCAGCTCCAGCACTGCACTATCGGGAGTGGTCAATACAGGTAGACCCGATCGAGCCTGTGCTTGCCCTGCGGCGCTCGTCATCGAAAACTGTGCGAAACAGATCAGATCGCAGGCTCCGACCTGAGCAGCCATTTCCGCGATGGCGGTATCGTGACCGTCTTTGTTCCCTTCACTCAATGCCTGCATTGCACCAGGGACAAAATAGGGCACCACCTCCATCGCCCGACCACTACGCTCAGCCACTTGCTTGAACTCGGTGATTATCGAGGTGATGGTAGGCTCGAACGTCGCCAGCACGGCAACACGCGATGCTTGCGTTAGAGCCAGGTTGATCATAGCTTCGTTCGGCTTGAGTACTGGAATGGCAATGTCAGGCTTGCAAAGGTCGATGGCATCGCCAAAAGCCGAGCAGGTAAAAAGTATGGCGTCCGCTGCGCATTGTACTGCGTACTGGGAAAGTGTCAGAAAACGCGCCTTCATACTCGTGGTTAATTCTCCCTCCTCCACTCGGTCTCGGGACAACGAGTCTTCGAGCAGATTGATGATCTGTGCCTCCGGCCATTGCCGGGCAAAGGCCGCCATGATGGGATCGATCGCCAACGCGGTCGCGTGGATCAGAAAAATGCGTGGAGCCTTCATGCTCATGTGCCTCGACAAGGTTGTTCGACAAGTCCACCAACGCTCTTTGTACAGACACCCACATCCTCTTCGTATGGTATTTTCCAACTCCAGTCCGATGGGGGTATCTACCCCAACGGGAACGGACTGAAGCTAACCATTCGAGATAGAGCCTGTGATCAAGAAAGACCTCGCCTTGCAGTTGGCCCCACGCGTCATCGACATGGTTCGCGCCCGGTCGATGAAAGCCGGTGAGCCGTTGCGCGAGCAGACGTTCGCACAAGCGCTTGGTGTTTCGCGCTCGCCTATTCGGCGGGTTTTTGCCTTGCTCGCCGAGTGGGATCTCGCCATCCAGGAACCCAATCGTGGCTACTTTCTGAAACAAGGCGCTGGGCAGATTCAGGAAACAACATTCCCTCTCGCCAGTGATCCTTTCGAAGACTTTTACCTTCGTGTAGTCGACGACATTCTTGGCGGCGAAATACCGGCCCACTTTTTCGAAGCGCAGTTGTTGCGCCGTTACGAAGTGCCCCGTGGACAATTGCTCAAGGTATTGAACAGGCTGGCCAGCGAAGCCATGGTGGAGCGCAAGCCAGGGCAAGGATGGGGTCTCAAGGACTTCGTGCATAACGCCCAGACATACATCCAAAGCTACCGCTTCCGTATGGCCATCGAGCCGGCCGCTCTGCTTGAGCCCGGTTATCAGATCAATCACGCCGCGTTTGCCAAGGCCAGGCAGCAACAGCAGGCCATGCTCGATGGGGATATCCACACCTTGTCACGTGCCCAACTGTTCCAAGTCGGCGCCCAGTTTCACGAACTGATCGTGCAGTGCTCCGGAAATGTCTTTTTCATCGATGCCATCCGCCAGCAAAACCAACTCAGACGTTTCGTGGGCTACAAAGCCAACGTCGATCGCACGCGTCTTATGGCGCAATGCCAGGAACACATCCATTTGCTCGACCTCATCGAGTCTGATCGCCGTGAAGAAGCCGCGCAATTTCTCTGGAGGCATCTGGACGAAGTGGGCCGACTCAAGACCCATCAGGACGTCATGCCAGAAGATGATGGGATATAGAGCGCACCACTAGCCCCCTATTACTGATCGAAGCTTCGTCAGCGCGCGCTCCAATAGTTCTCTGATCAGCTTGGCACGATTGTTTTTCATCGACGTAATATACAGAAACACATTTCATCCGCACTAAATAGTTAATATTAACTTCGGATATTGTATTTCATTGCAACAATGATCAATTATGCGCACCGCTCGGACGCGAAGCCATATCCAAACGCACAGGGATGATCGTAATGAACGGAAGGACGTTGAGTAGAGGAGCGGGAGTCTCGAACCTTCTGTTCGGTGTGTACACAATATGTGTTGCCCTGCTTGGAGTGACACTGGCCTATCAAGGGGGCGCTCTGGTGGCAGCAGGCGGGTCACCCTATTACGCCATGATGGGCACCGCCCTGTTGCTATCGGCCATTCTCATTGGCCTGAAACAGTCTCTCGGCATCTACCTCTATGGTGCGGCCTCCCTGGCCACCTACGCTTGGGCGATCTGGGAGTCCGGGTACGATGGTTGGGCCTTCATTCCACGCTTAGCCTGGCTGGCTGTTCTCAGCGTTCCATTTCTGGCTTTTTGGCCCTTGGTGCGTCGTGACTTTGCAAACGCCAGAAGAAGTCATTACTTCACCATCATGGGTCTACTGCCGATACTCATGGCAGTCACCATCCTGGTGCCCCTGTTCTTCCCGACAGCCGTTCACCTTGCCGACTCGACGCTTGCAACGACGCGCCCCGAACAACCCTTCAGTCGCAACACGGTGACGTCACCGGACGGTAATGTTGCCGCGTCACACGACGAAACCAACTGGACCGCTTATGCAGGCTCCAACTTGGGCAACCACTATTCCGCAGCATCGCAAATCACTCCTTCGAATGTGTCGGGCTTGGTGAAAGCCTGGGAATACCACCACGGCGACGTGAAGCAACCAGGTGAAAAAACCAAATACTTGAACGAGGCCACTCCGATCAAGGTGGGTAACTCGCTCTATACCTGCACCCCAAAGCAAATCATCATTTCTCTGGATGCCACCACCGGGAAGGAAAACTGGCGGTTTGACTCCAAAGTCGACCCAGCCTACTTCGACAATGGCGGCGCATACTGTCGCGGTGTCTCCTATTTCGAAGTGCCAAATGCCAGTGGCCTGTGCGCTTCGCGCATTATCTGGGGCACCAACGATATTCGCTTGGGAGCGGTAGATGCCTTGACTGGCCAAACGTGCCCCGGCTTCGGTAATGCAGGTTTTGCGGATTTGAAAGACGGGTTAGGCACCTTCAGAAAAGGGTCGACCGGTATTACCTCCGCCCCCATTGTAATCCGCGGGGTGGTGATCACCGGAGGCCGAGTCCTTGATTCAGATGTGCGCCCAGCACCCTCGGGAGTGGTTCGTGCCTACGACGCGGTTACCGGCAAACAAAAATGGGCTTGGGACTTAGGCCGTCCAGACACCAATGCCCCCGCTCGCGACGACGAAACCTACACGCTCAGCACACCCAACTCCTGGGCACCGCTATCCGCCGACGATGAACTGGGATTGGTGTATGTCACCACCGGCAACGCTGCCGGCGACTTCTATGGGGGTACTCGCACGGAACAAGAAGACACGTTCAGCTCCTCCCTGGTTGCACTGGATGCGGCCACAGGCAAGGTCAGATGGCATTTCCAGACAGTTCACCACGATCTATGGGACTACGACCTGAGCCCACAACCCAATCTGATTGATTTCCCCACATCAACGGGCACACGCCCCGCCGTCATTCAAGCTACCAAATCCGGCCAGCTGTTCGTACTTGACCGCGCCACCGGCGAGCCTTTGGTGGATATCGTGCAATCTCCCGTCCCACAGGGAACCGCTCCTGGAGACTACACTTCGGCCACCCAGCCGCTTTCGCCCAATATGCCGAGCACCATGGGACGCCCTTCGAAAACGCCGGAAGTACTGACGGAGGCAAATGCCTGGGGCTTAACTCCATTCGATCAGTTGCAATGTCGCATCGAGTTTCGCCAGGCACGCTACGAAGGGATCTTCACACCGCCAGTCGTAGGCCAACAAAGCCTGATTTTCCCCGGCCATCATGGCGGCTTGAACTGGGGAGGCGTGATGGTAGACCTCAAACGAGGCCTACTGATCATTAATAACCAGCGGATCCCTTACATGCAGGGGCTAGTTCCTCGCGAACAACTCGACGCCATCAATGCCAAGTCATTCCAAGAAGCGCCGGGTAAAAGCCAAGGCTTTCGCGTCCAGGCCGGACTGCCTTACGGCGCCATCAAAGATCCATGGATGTCATCCCTTGACCAACCATGCATTGCGCCACCTTGGGGCTTCATTGCTGGCATAGACCTGCGTACACGCGACGTAGTCTGGAGTCGTCCGTTCGGTACGGGGTACGACAGCGGGCCTTGGGGAATCGCCTCTCGTACGCGCTTCGAAATCGGCACGCCGAGTGACGCAACAGGTGTAACAACCGCTGGGGGCGTGACGTTCATCGGTGCCGCCATTGATCGTTTCATGCGGGCTTACGACAGTGAAAGTGGAGAACTACTGTGGGAAGAACGCCTTCCCGCGGGCAATCAGGCTTCACCCTTGACCTACATGAGCCAGGGCCGACAGTACGTCGTGGCAGTAGTCGGCGGTCATGACCGAATTCCAACCAAGTTGGGTGACAGCATCATCGCTTGGGCCCTGCCCGAGAAGTAAATCGCACTCCGCCTGAAAAGACTCTCCGTAACACTGTCGGACAGGGAGGTAAATATATGGATATTCGAATAGCCTCGCCTGGTAACGAGGAAAGCTTCAGTGATGGTGGAGAGCCTGGTAACACCTCAAGAACTTTCGAAGGCAAGCTCTCCAACACCTTGACCCTCATGCATCAACGCCCTTACCAAATTATAAGAACTGGCACACTATCACGCCGGCATTCAGAAACTTTTCGCAAAGAGCGATAGCAACTACCAAAAATCCAATAGTGTCCTAGACACCGTCTCCCAGCAACTTAAACAGCAGACGGCGCCTCGGCGAACTGGATGGATATTGATATAAAGGAGATCATGACCCGCAAGGGGAGTCAGCTCTTTAGCGCTTCACTGCAGCGCACCACCGGCCTAATTATTTATGACATCAAAATTTTCCCTATGAAAGAAGTGATCGGCCAGCTGTTTATTACACCAGCCCCAGCACTCACGTACTAGCCCGACTTTACTCATTGTTATCTACGAGCCCTTGAGCAGGGGCAGAATTTTATCACCCTTGAAAAAGCATGCAGCTCAAATGGTGAGACGGATGATCTGTGCACGCGTGATCATCTTATTGCCTTTAAAAGCAATGACGACTGAGGCCAACTGAAAACTCATCATTATGTTATGACCGTCCACAGACACTTATGCAGTGAAAAAACAGCCATGCGAGAAGCCACCGCACCGAGATACACATTGTAATTTTAAGAAAACTCAACAGGAATTAAAAATGATTGAACACTTTTCCAGCTTATATGTCTTGGTGGGCGTCAGCTTTATAACTTCATTTATGACTGCCGCCATTGGCGTTGGTGGCGGAATTGGATTGCTTGCAGTGATGCCTCAATTTTTACCTATATCAGCGGTTGTACCGGTTCACGGTTTAATTCAAATGGTGAGCAATGCCAGTCGATTTGCTTTTGATTACAAGAGTGCAAAAATAGAAATTCTTCCTAAATACATCATCGGCTGTCTGGCGGGAGCACTCATTGGATATTTCTTTATAGGGAAATTCCCTGAGAAATATCTATCACTCGCGCTTGGTTTTTTCATTCTGGCAATAACATGGACCAAGATCGTGTCACACCTGGGGTTCATATTTAAAAACTTTGCAATCGTTGGGTTTGTTCAAACATTTCTTTCACTCTTTGTGGCTGTAACCGGTTTGATATCACAGCCTATTTTGATGAGGATGAATATTAAAAAAGATGAAGTGATCGTCACCCATGCAATGCAAATGAGTGTACTGCACGGTTTGAAGGTCGCTGCTTTTGTTATGGCTGGCTTTGCATTCATGGACTACGCATACCTCATCACCATCATGATCATAGCCTCCACTGGCGGCTCGTATTTCGGTGGATTTCTTAGAGATCGAATATCGCAGCGTGTAGGCGCCATGCTTTTGAAAGTTGGCGTTACGTTTTTTGGTTTTAAAATGATTCTGGATCATTTCATTCAGAGCGTTTGAAATTTATCTCATCACAACAAGGAGTGTGAAATGGCGAAAAGCAAAAAAATCGATTGTTCTGACATCAAAGGAATCTCAGCTTTTCTTAATGAGCATGGATATTGTGTTGTCAAACCTCAAGATAACTCTTTGGAGGCATTTAGGGATATCGCCGGCAAGTTTGGATCAATTCAATTCCATACAAAATCCGATAAAAATGGAGTGGTGGGAGGTGGAGAATCAATAAACAAGGACTGGCAAAACTTCAAAGATGATTACCACGGTGAATTATCAAGTGATTTTTTTCCTCATACTGATGGGTCTTTTTTGAATGGGATGGCTTACGTTGGCGGCGTGGCAAGAAAAATCACACCTCCCAAATTTGTAATTCTCCAATGCGTATCAAAGCCGGAGACTGGCGGAGATAATTTTTTGATTGACGGGCAAAAAATCTACAATGATTTGCTTGCAAATCAAGCTGACATATTAAAGGTATTGATGACCAGCGGCAGTGTCACCTACTGTCGAGACGACTTATTATCCATGGATTGTTCTGTATTCGAAAAAATTAATGATAACCGGTTAAGAATTCGTTATAGATATGACAGCACTGCCTTTATTCCTCAGTGGGCTAGCGCTGCATTCAATTACATCCAAAACAATTACTCCACTAACGAGAACTACATCATTAATATAAGCCTTGACCCTGGGGACATTCTGGTCATGGATAACCTTAGAGTTTTACACGCACGCCATCAGTTCGTTGATGGCAGCAAGAAAAGAAAAGTAAGAAGACTTTGGATTGCTGATGATTCACAAGTCACATTTAAAAACATATTGAATCAGTCACCTGTGCGCAGAGCAATGTTCCCCTTTCAAAAATATAATATTGCCCAACAAGAAAATTCAGAGCATTTGCTTATTGACTATACATGCGGCATTCACTACCCGCCGAGTAAGCCTCTATCAAAAGCTCACAACGAGCTTGATATGATTGTCGAGTGACACTCACTATGGACACCTCCTTGACAATGCTCCTGATTGACGAGTAATTCGGAGACAGACCACGATTTCTGACTTAAATGAATATGCAGATGCTGAATAAATCGTGGTCTGTCCCAATTTTTTCTTCCGCCTCCTACAAACAAAGCCCCCGCAGCGATGCGAGGGCTTCGTTGTTTCCGGGGTTTGGAAAAACCCGCGCTCCCGCCTAGACCCCTTTGCCAAGAAAAGGCGCAGTTTCCACTTCCAGCATCAGCAACACCATTTCCGTCAATTCGGCGTCGGACTTCTGTCCCGCATAGAGGTCATGCAGTGCTTTGGCGAAGGGAATGCGCAAGTCCTGGTTTTCTTCGTGGGCGCTGTCGCTGTATTGCATGAGTTCGCTGATGGCGCGCATCACTGCCGCTTGCCACCGAGCGGTGGTCCTAAGACCATCGCCGGTGATTGCAATCAACTTATCCTCCGTCAGTTGGCGAAGGGCGGGTTCCCGCAACGGCTTATGCGGCTTTGGGTTGCGAGTGTTCTTTGACATACCGGACGATACTCAGCGTTTCCTGCCGGAACTGCTCGTAGTCGATCTGCTGGGCGTTAATAAAGGTGCTGCCCATCATGGTCAGCGACCCCATAAAGCTGGCTTCGGAAATTTCCTCGTCAGTCGCGCCAAACAAGCGCGCGGCTTCGGTATGGAACAGGGCGCAATACTTACAACGAGTCGCCCCGGACACTGCCAGACCTATCAACTCCTTGTACTTGTTAGGAATCTTGGTTTCTGCCAGCCAGAAATCCTTGGCTACGACCCAGAATCCGTTCGCTGCACCTTCCGGCATCTGCTTGATCCACTCCGGTACCTGACCCAGGGTCTGCTCAATTTCCCGATAGGTATCACGAATGGCCATTTGGCACCTCCTTACCTCTCTGGAGACATCTACACCAGAGGTACAACTTAGTTTAGTTCGCTGGCGGCCATGCCAGAGCCGGCAGCAGGACAACTCCAGGCAAGGAATCCTTAAATATCGTAGAAACAACAGGATGGATTTAGACTTTTTTGGCGCAATGACAGACCACTAAATGCTTGGAGTTATCAAACAAAGCCCCCGCAGTAATGCGAGGGCTTTGTTGTTTCCGGGGTTTGGAAAAGCAGGTCTTAGTGACCGGCACTCTGACCGCCATCGACGTGCAGGATTTCGCCGGTGACGAATCCGGCGGAGTCCAGATACACAACGGCCTGGGCGATGTCGCTGATCTCGCCCATGTGCCCGACCGGGTGCAAATTGCCCAGCGCTTCGTGGGTTTCTTCGGCGTGCATTGGCGTTTTGATGATGCCGGGGCTGACCGCGTTCACTCGAATGCCACGCTTGGCGTATTCGATGGCCAGGGATTTGGTTGCGGCGTTGAGGCCCCCTTTGGTCAACGACGCCAGTACCGACGGCACGCCGTCGACGGCGTGGTCTGTCAGGCTGGTGGTGATGTTGACGACGTGGCCGCGGCCTTGTTTTTCCATCTGCGCGATGGCGAGTTGGGTGATGTAGAAGAAGCCATTCAGGTTCACCGACAGCACAGCGGCGTAGTCTTCGTGGGTATAGGCGGTGAACGGTTTGGCAACGAAAATCCCGGCATTGTTGACCAGGGTGTCGATACCGCCAAAACGTGCGATCGCTTCACGAATCACCCGCTCGGCGATCGCCGGGTCGCCGATGTCGCCCGCCACGGTGAGGATGTCCGGGTCGGTGGACGGTTTGATCGAGCGCGAGGTGGCAACCACCCGGTAATCGAGATCACGGAAAGCCTTGACCATGCCCGCGCCGAGACCTTGGGATGCGCCGGTAATAACAATGACTTTTTTCGAATTGCTCATGATGAACCTCTACAAAATAATGGAGTTTTAAACGTGATCAATCAGGCTTCGGCAGGAGCCTGCGTCATTTGCCTCAGCACCTGTTCGTAGTACTCGACCGATTGCGAACCGGACACCAGGTGACGATCGTTGAGGATCATGGCCGGTACTGAGTTGATGCCGTGATCGCGGTAAAACGCTTCAAGCTCATGCACCTCTGTGGCAAACGCTCCGGACGCCAGCACCTCACGCGCACGCGCCGCATCCAGGCCCGCATCAGCCGCCAGGCGTACCAGCGTCTGGCGATCGCTCGGGTTCTGGCCGTCGCTGAAATAAGCGCGCAGCAAGCCTTTCTTCAGTTCAATCTGCCGCCCTTCCTGCAATCCCCAGAACAACAGGCGGTGAGCATCAAAGGTGTTGTAGAAGTGGCTGCGTTTCTGCAGATCGAACGTGAAACCGATGGCTTGACCACGGGCGATCTGCATCGCTTTGCCGGCCGCGATGTCCTCGGCGCTGCGCCCGTATTTGCGCATCAAGTGCTGGACCGCGTTCTCACCTTCGGCCGGCATGTCCGGGTTCAACTCGAAGGGTTTGAAGGTCAGCTTGACCGATACTTCACCGGCCAGATTCTCGATAGCCCGCTCCAGCGCCGTCACACCCAAGGCGCACCACGGGCACACCACATCGGAGATGAAATCGATGGTGACGGGCTGACTCATGACTGCCCCTCTGCCAGTTGTTTTCGGTACTGGGTGGTGGTGATCCCGGCATAGCCCCAGTTATCGGTGTCGACTTCTTCGATCACGATGTGGGTCAGGTCCGGGCGTTTGTTGAGGACCCGCTCCAGGGTTTCAGTGATTTCGGCGATCACCTGAGCTTTCTGCTCCGAGGTAACGCCATCGCGGGTAATGCGTACGCTGACGAAAGGCATGACGACTCTCCAGTGACCTTCCCTTCGGGATGATGGGCAGGTGGTGGAGTCGACTGTATGGCGTTGCCTTGGCGGGATAAAGATGGGTTCAAGCACATCATTAGTGACGTGATGTAATGAATATAGGCAGGATATTGATATGTCTAAACCAACTTTCCGCCCCTGAAAACCCCTGGAAGAACGCTGATTTTGAGCGTGTTTATGGGCCATATCCAATGCCCGGTTTACTCGCACTGATAAGGTCGTCGCCAGGTTTTTCACTAAAACTCCCCCGACCAAAGCTTCCAATTCGCCACGCTTGCGGCCCTTCTCCATCCACTCCGACCAACCCCTCTTCCGCGTCAACAGTGGCGTCCCGATCCGCGAAGCCCTGTCCCACGTTTCCGACTTGCTCCACCTTTCCAAACTGCTGGCCGAAGACGCGGCGATGGAGCGCAATACGGACCGCGATGCCTGGGCGTCGCACTATTTGCGGGAGATGAGTAAGGCGGTGATCGATGACGTGGTGAAGGTGTTGGCCGCGCCAGGTAACAACCGCAGCCAGTAACGTCGCTGTCTGAACCTGATCCGCACGCAAGAAAAAGCCCCGAACCAGTCGGGGCTTTCTCATTTCGGCCTTGCTTCAGGCCTCAACCACGCAACCGATCATCAGAAGATGTTGATCGGGTAATCCACGAACACACGGACTTCGTTGCCGCTGACGTTGTAGTCGCTGGATTTCTGCGACACGCGCAGGACCGAGCTGCGTACTTTCACGCTCAAGTCTTTGGCCGGGCCGCTTTGGACCACGTACTTGAACTGGTTGAAGATTTCGCGCTCGGTGCCGCCAGTGCTGGTGGCGGTGGTGATGTTGTCGCCACGCACATACGCCACGTTGTAGGTCAGGCCAGGCACACCGAAAGCGCCGAAGTCGAGGCCGTAGCCCAGCTGCCAGCTGCGTTCGTCTTCAGCGTTGAAGTCGGACCAGTAGGAGTTGGCGAGGTAGATGGTGTTGCCACCGTCACCGAAACGACTGCCATCGTTCTGGTAGCCGCCGTACGGGTAGCCGAGGTTGCTGTCACCGGTGCTGCGCTGGTGCGCGAGGGTGAACGAGTGCGGGCCAGTGACGTAGGTCGCTGCCAGGCTCCAGATTTTGTTGTCCTGGCCTTCGGTTTTGTTATCAAGGGCGTAGGACTTGTCCAGCTTTGTCTGGTAGCCGTTGAAGTCGAAGGTCAGGGACTGATCGGTGGCCAGCGGGAACACGTAGTTCAGGTTCACGTACTGTTTCTTCAGAACGTCTTCTACGTTGGACGCGTAGAACGCACCTTTGAATTGTTCCGTGAACTGGTAGCGACCGCCCAAGACGTTGATCGATTTCAGGCCACCGCTGTCACGACCTTCGGCGCTCTTGCGCGATTCGGCGGTGAAACGACCAGCGTTCAGCTCCAGGCCTTTGATCTCCTTGGAGGTGATCAAGGTGCCGGTGTAGCTTTCAGGCAGCAGGCGCGAGTTGTCGTAGTTCAGCACCGGCAGCTCCGGCATCTGGTCGCCATAGGTCAGCACGGTGTTGGACAGGCGGAATTTTACCGCCGCGCCAGCCTTGGCCAAGTCATCGGCAGCTTCGCCGCTGTCGCCTTGCTTGAAGAAGTCGATACCGCCGGCGCCACTACGACCCTTGCCGCCATCGAGGCGCAGGGCGTACAGACCGAAGGCATCAACGCCGACACCCACGGTGCCTTGGGTGAAACCCGAGGAGAAGGTGCCAATGGCAGCTTGGCCCCACTCGGCCTTGTCTTCTTTACCGTTCTTGTAATCACGATTGATGTAGGCGTTGCGCAACAGCACTTTCAGGCTGCTGTCTTCAACAAAACCTTTGGACTCCGCCTGGTCGTTAGCCATGGCTTGAGTGGCGCTAAAAATCCCCAGAGCGATCAGACCGATCCGCTTATTCAACATGTTATTTTCCTTATTACGGGTTGATACGCGCTGTGACCGCTGGCTGAAATGGCTGCTATTGCGCTCTTTTTTCACTCCAAAACAAAAGGCCCGCCCACGCAAAAGCGAGGCAGGCCCTTATTATTTTTTGGAGTCGTGGCGGTTGGCCACAGGCGTTGGGGCGAATCCTAGCCGCGCCCTTAAGCATGTGTCAATTTCGTGAATCTTCTGTAATTAGGCGAAAATCGTCTAAGAACTTACTGCTCGGCAATCGCCAATTGCACCGTGTGGCTGTCCACAAACTGCTCGAAATGAGTGACTTTACCGTTCGCCAAAGTCCACAAATGCGCGACTCGGGCGTTCATCGAACGACCCGTGGCCTTGTAGATTCCGCTGTAATTTCCATAGGCGAATACCTTGTCACCCTGCGCGACGTAGCTCTCGACCTTGAACTGAAAATTTTCCCATTCAGTGCCCAGTCGCTTGAAGACATTCTCGACGATGGCGTCGAAACCAACGTACGTCCCCGCATACGGAAACCCCGCCGATTCGGTCCACTGTGCATCAGTGGCTAACGCTGCGGCGGTGTTGCGCGCGTTCTCCTGGGAGTTGGCACCTTCATAGGTGCTTTTGATCAGGCTCAGGTTATCCATGGGTCGCTCCGCGTAGTCGATGAGATCAGTGAGCACAACCGTCCAGGCCACAGGCTTGAACCGGGGAAGTGGATTCGTTCGGATGGGCGACGACTGATTGGCTCAACCAGGCCGCAAATGCTTCAGGCTTACCGAGCCATGGACTGATGTCGACCACGGTGAATTGATCGTCCTGCTCCAGCACCAAGGTCGGGAAGCCCTGGCCACCAACCTGCGCCAACAGTGCGCGGCTTTTCTTGATGTGGTCTTGGGTTTCGTTCGCCAGTGCGTCCTTGAACTCGCGCTTGAAAGACTCAGCTTCCAGGCCAATCGATGCAGCGAGTTCCAACAACACCGCTTCATCGGCAATCCGCCGACCTTCCACGTAGTGCGCGCTCTGCAAACGCCCCAGCAGTTCCAGCCCACGTCCGGCGAGTTGTTCAGCGGCCAGCACGGCAGCAATCGGTGGCGCGGAATCAAACACGGCAGTGTGATCGCGCAACAGGCCTTCGAAATACGCCTCACCAAATGGCTGCCCGGTGTACTCGGCGATGCGTCGGTCGTGAGGCATCACGTAATCACGCAGTTGAGGTGAAACCGTCTGCCGGTTGGCGCCGGTCATCATGCCGCCGCCATGGGCGATCACCGGCAAAACAGCCTGCGCCGCTTGCACCAATGGTTTGGCGCCGTAGCACCAGCCGCACAGTGGGTCGTAGATGTAATGAAGGGTCGCGGTAGACATGGAAAGCTCCAGCAAAGTCGTAGGAATTCGATGCCGGCAGACTATTCCTATGACGGAGAGGGAAAAACGCCGTAATGGCTTTTAGTCTGTTTCGCAGATCGGTCAAATGGTGTGTTTGGGCTACGACAGGCTGGACCAAACCTGAACCCGCTTTTCCAAGGGCAAAAAAAAAAAGCGCTGCCATCCGGGCAGCGCTTTACCAATCCTTTGCTTTCTATCCTTCAATCACATCCCACAAGGCTTCAAGTTCTGCCTCACTGAATAAACCAGCGGGATAACGCTCGATCATCATCCTGCGCGGGTCAGGTTCTCTGACCTGTCGCGTTCCGTTGGATTTCAACCATTGCGCCAGCACCTGAAGCGATTCGCCATTCATTGCCAAGGGATGCGATGTCCGCTCGCTGACCATATTCATTTCCGGCGCTCTCTCCTGGTTCGTGAGCGGCTAACTTATCCAAGGTTTATGACAGAACAACGCGGTTCTACATTCCCGAGAATTGCTCTCAGACAGATACAAGAGCTATGCCAAAGTGCCTGCCAGGCCAGCATGTGGATATAAAAAAACCCGCAGTCCATAGGAGCTGCGGGTTAGATAAGGGGTCACTCACATGAACCGGATAAAACGCGGATCAATCCAGCGCCACCGATTGTTACAACTTCACTCAACCTTTGTGCGGTGCCGGCTGTTGTTGGGTAAGGCAATGGATGTTACCGCCACCCAGTAACAGTTCACGCCCCGGCACCATCACCACTTCGTGCTGCGGGAACAGGTTCTGGAGGATTTCCTTGGCTTGCGCGTCCAGCGGATCGTCAAAGCTCGGCGCAATGATGCCGCCGTTGACGATCAGGAAGTTCACGTAGGAACCGGCCAGACGCACAGAAGGGTTACGCTCCTGAGTACCGTCTACCGGGTCGACACCGGCGCACTCTTCCTCGGTCGCGTAAAGCGGCCCCGGAATCGGCATTTTGTGCACCTTAAATGGGCGGCCCTTGGCGTCCTTGGTGCTTTGCAAGACCTTCATTGCAGCCTGGCAACGCGGGTAGTTCGGATCCTGCGGATCGTCGGTCCAGGCCAACAGCACTTCACCGGGACGCACATAGCAGCAGAAGTTATCGACATGACCGTCGGTTTCGTCGTTGAACAAACCGTCCGGCAGCCAGATGATTTTATCCACAGCCAATTGTGCGCTCAGCACCGCTTCGATGTCGGCACGGCTCATGTGCGGATTGCGATTACGATTCAACAGGCATTCTTCAGTGGTGATCAGCGTGCCTTCGCCATCGACGTGGATCGAACCGCCTTCGAGCACGAAACCCTCGGTGCGGTAACGTGGGCTGCGCTCGATCTCGAGGATCTTGCCGGCCACTTGCGAGTCACGATTCCACGGCGAATACAGACCGCCATCAAAGCCGCCCCAGGCGTTGAAGTCCCAGTCGACACCACGGACTTCGCCGCTGTTATTGATGACGAAGGTCGGGCCGGTATCACGGACCCAAGCGTCGTCGCTGGACATCTCGACGAGGCGGATATTCGGCACATCCAGACGCGCACGGGCGTTTTCGTACTGGGCCGCCGAGACGGCAACGGTCACCGGTTCAAAACGCGCGATGGCCTTGGCCACCGCAACGTGAGCGGCTTGCGCCGGCTTGCCACCCAGGCGCCAGTTGTCCGGGCGCTCCGGCCAGACCATCCAGGTCTGGGTTTGGGTTGCCCACTCGGCGGGCATGTAAAAACCGTCAGCGCGAGGCGTGCTGTGCAAAGTAGTCATAGTGATCAGGACTCCAGGGAACCGTCGAGGGTTTTGATTGCGCCGTACAGGTTTGGACGACGATCACGGAACGAACCCCAGGCGCTACGGATGTGCTCCAGTTCGTCGAGGTCGAAGCTCTGAACCAGTACGCCTTCTTCGGTTTCGTTGAGCTCCTGGACTTTCTCGCCGAACTGGTTGGCGATGAACGAGGAGCCGTAGAAGGTGATGTCGTAGCCGTCCTGCTCTTCATTGCCGATACGGTTGCTGGCGATCAGCGGCATCAGGTTGGCGCCGGCATGGCCTTGTTGGACGCGCTGCCAGTGGTCGCGGGATGAAATGCTCTTGTCGTGCGGTTCGCTGCCGATGGCGGTTGGGTAGAACAGGATTTCCGCGCCTTGCAACGCCATGCTGCGGGCGCATTCCGGGAACCACTGATCCCAGCAGATGCCCACGCCGATTTTCGCGTAACGGGTGTTCCAGACTTTGAAGCCGGTATCGCCCGGGTTGAAGTAGTACTTTTCATGGTAGCCAGGACCGTCCGGGATGTGGCTTTTACGATAAATCCCGAGGTTGCTGCCATCGGCATCGATGATCGCGATGCTGTTGAAACGTGCGCGACCCGCCAGTTCGAAGAAGCTGATCGGCAGCACGACTTGCAGTTCTTTGGCGACTTTCTGGAAATGCTTGATGGCCACGTTGTCTTCAACTGAAGTGGCCAGCTGCAGGTAATCCGGGTTCGGCTTCTGGCAGAAGTACGGGGTCTCGAACAGTTCCTGGATCAGGATGATCTGTGCGCCTTTGGCTGCGGCCTCACGGACCAGCTTCTCAGCGGTCTCGATGTTGGCTTCAAGGTCCCAGGAACAAGCCATCTGGGTAGCGGCGACGGTAACGATACGGCTCATGAATCATCTCCCGGGCGGGTTCAGAGGGTCGATTGTGGCATCGACCGATGACAGAAATGGGAACGGCCAGGCGCGGTGATCTACGCCGTTGCGTTAGGCGACTTTATAACCGATAAAAATCGGCTTTTAAAGCGATATATAATCACGAAGTCGAAAATACTCCTTTAAATCCCGATATCAATCGAACTTATAGCAATCCCGTGGGAGTGTGTTTAGAGGCCTTCGTCCAGCACCTTCGACAAGGTATCGACAAAAAAATCCACACTGTGTCGCGTGGTCACCATCGGTGGTTTGATCTTGAGAATGTTCAAGTAATCGCCGGTCGGCTGCATGAAAATGCCCAATTCGCGCAAGCGGTCGCACAACGCCGTGGTTTCTTCCGTGGCCGGTTCCAGGGTTTCGCGGTTGCGAATCAACTCCACGCCCAGATAGAAACCGGAGCCATGCACCGCGCCTACCAAAGGATGGCGCTCGATCAACGCCTCAAGCCGCTCCTTGAAATACCCGCCAACGATCCGGGCGTTTTCCCAGAGTTTCTCTTCCTTCATCACATCCAGCACCGCCATGCCGATGCGGCAACTGACCGGGCTGCCGCCTGCCGACGAGAAGAAATAGCCTTCTGCCTCCAGCGCCTCGGCGATTTCGCGACGGGTAATGACCGCGCCCAATGGCTGGCCGTTGCCCATACCTTTGGCCATGGTGATGATGTCCGGCACTACGCCCTGCTCTTCAAAGCCCCAGAAGAACTTGCCCATGCGACCGTAGCCGACCTGCACTTCATCGGCGATGCACACGCCACCTTGGGCACGGACCAGCGCATACACCTGTTTCAGGTAACCCGGTGGCAGAGAGATTCCACCGGCGTTGCCGTACACCGGCTCGCAGATAAAACCGGCCAGTTGTCGCTTCTGCTCGGCAATCTTCGCCAGGTTGTGTTCGACGCTGCGCACGTAATCCGGCGCGCTGTCGAGGCCACGGAACTCGCCACGATAGGTGTTCGGCGCCGTCACCGGGTACACCCAGTCCGGACGACTGCTGAGAGCCTTGGGGTTATCTGCAATTGAAGTCGACACCGCATCGGCGGCCACCGACCAGCCGTGATACGCCTCAAGCACGCTGAGCATGTCGCGACCGCCGCTGTAGGCCCACGCCAGACGAATCGCCAGGTCATTGGCCTCGGTACCGCTGTTGACCAGAAACACCCGATCCATCGAGTCCGGCGCCAGTGCCAGCAAACGCTCGGAGAACTCAGCGATAGCCGCATAGTGGAAACGCGAGTTGGTGTTGAGCAACGACCACTGACGGCTGGCCTCGGCGGCCATGCGCGGGTGACCGTGACCGAGCACCGCAACGTTGTTGAGCATGTCCAGGTAGGAGCGGCCCTGCATGTCGATCAGATGATTGCGCCAGCCCCGCTCGATGCGCGGCGGATCGACGTAATAGTGTTTTTGCGAGCGGGCAAAACTCGCATCGCGGCGTTCCAACAAAGTATGCGGATCAAGTTCGGCCTCTGCGTCGCAAGCCAGCCCCAACAACGCCGCGGGCGATGGGCACAACGCCTGCCAGGCAGATGCGCGGGACGGTGAGCAAAACAGTGGTGGATTCAGTTCCGCGCCACGGCTGAGCTGAACCCGCAACGCTCCGCTGACTTCACCCAGCACCTGCCCTTTGAGCACGGCCGCACCGGTGTGCAGCGAGGGATGGACACCCCACAGGCGCACACTCAATTGTGCGCTGTCCAGTTGCACGCGGCCGTCGGCGCACAGGTGCACGACACCGGCAAAGGGTGCTTCAACCGTTGTGCCCTGTGGCACCTGCAAGTCAACGTGCAGCGGGCACGTGTCCGGCTCGACGGCACTGTCCGGACGCGTCTGCGATAAACGGTATTGCCCGTAACGACTGGCCGCCAAACCATGGGCTGCCGCCGCTTCGACCAACAGACGTTGATCGATGCCGTCCTGCTCCCAGTTGCCCGCTTCGAAATGCGGGCTCAAGACACCGAGGTCGATCAAGGCAAACTCGCGGCCGACCAGGCTCGGCAGCAATGGCGCAAAACCCTGACTGGCAATTGCCGGCAACGACTGGCCGACCGCTATCAGAATCGCCGCTTCCATCAGTTCAAATGGCACTGAAGTCGCAACGCGGAAAATCTCCCACTCGTGGTTCAGATTGTCGCGACTGTATTGGTTCTGCGGATCGATGCTGATCTGTTGCTCACCGCTGAGCACCAGCACCGCTGCACGCGCGACGATCAGCGGCCACAGCGCCAGCAACTCTTCGTGCTTCAGCGGATTGACCGCGTGATAAGCCTGCACCGCCGGCAAAATGCACAGTGGATCGCCATCGGCATGGTGCAGCAGCGCAGCGCAGGTCACCGACAGATCGGTAATGCGCCAGGTACGAATCAGATCGCCAAAATCGATGACGCCCTGCAACCGCCAGTGACGCTGCTTATCCCGTTTCCAGACCACATTGTCATCGGTGATGTCCATGTGAATCGCCTGCACCGGCAACTTCACCATCAGCGGCTGCAAACGCCGCTCGGCCTGTTGCGCGGCCTCGGCGATCAATGCTCGCTGCCGCTCATCACGGATCACCGGCAGCAGGTGATTGATCAACGCATTGGCGTGCCGGGCATCCCACTGCAAGGCACGCTCAAGCCCCGGATGCTCGAACCCGGCTAGCGCCAGATCCATTTCGCCACAGAGCTGGCCGAGGCCGGCAACCAGTTCATGGCCAAGGTGCTTGAGGTGGGTCAGCGATTGACCTTCGATGTAATCGAGCAAACGCACATGCAGTGCTTGCCCGGCGAGTTCCAGGGTCAGCAGGTCCTCGCCGTTTTTCGCCGGAATCGCCCGTGGCACATGCAAACCCGGCTGCGAGCCCAGGTGTTTGAGTGCCGCGTGCTGGGCGTGCAGCTCCAGCGCCGCGTAGTCACCCCGGCAGATTTTCAAGACGAAACGGCCCTGGTCGCTGTCGAGCCGGTAGTTGAGATCCTGCTGGCTGCCCAGCGACTGCAATGTCCCGCTCAGGCCGTAGTGCTCGCGCAACAGCTCCAGCGCTTGCTGCACGGTGACTTGCGGGCTGGGCAGACTGGCACGGTGAATCAACGTGGCGAGCGACATACAACGACCCCTGGAATTTTTATAAGGCGTCTATATCGCCACTGCTGACCGCGATACGCAACCCCCTTATACCGGTCAGTGATGGATAACGGCGGGAGGCTTCAAGCCACGCCACACAGCGGTGAACTTTCCCACGAAACGTGTCGAACCCGAGGAATGTTCGGCGCGTTCTCACGCCCCTAGGCTGCCTCCCATGGACAGGGAAGCCCGCCGCACATGCCAGAACGCTCATACCCGCTGACGTACAAAGAACAGCTGCGCCGCCGTATTTTGCAGCCGCCGCCATCACCCAACCTGTATCCGCCGATTCCCGATTTGCCGGTGAATCGACCCGCTGATCCCGCCCCCAACAAACCGCTGGGCTGCGTTTTCGCCAAATCCTGCAAGTTGCCGGACGGCATCATCAATTACGCCAATCCGTCCGGTTTCGTGCCGCTGGATTCGTTGAAGGATTACGGAAACTTCGCCCTGCTGGGCGGGCGAGAGACCGACAGTCCTGGCGCCGTGCCGCTGAAGAAAATCAGTGGCAGTGCATTGCCAATCGGCCTTGGCGGCCTTGCTCTGGGCGGGTCATCGGTCAGTGCTGTCACAGCAGTCGGCGGCACTGTTGCTGCCGGCTTGCTAACCGGTCTGGTCGCCCTGCTCTGGCCCTCCGAACTGGGCGACAGCGCCCTCTATAGCGAAGAGCAACTGCGCTCGCTTGAACACGCCAACTCACGGGTGCGCCTGCGCGTCGAGCAACAGGCTGACGGCACCCTCATGGGTTACGGCTTCTACACCGGCAACAACGCCGAATGGCAACGGATTCCGGTGATCCAGTTCCAGGCACGCGGGGCGCAACAGGTCGCCGTATTCGGCGAAGGTCTGGAACTGATCTGGACCCCGGCTATCGACCCCGCCGACACCCTCGGCATCCCGGCACTGGAGGCCGCGCCGCAAGCGCCGAACATCTGGGTCTATCCTCCGACCGAGGCGAGCAACAGCATCCTCGTGAACCCGATTTATCCACCGGAGTATCAGGATTTCATCCTGGTATTCCCGGCGGACTCGGGGGTGCGGCCGCTTTATGTGGTGGTGAATGCGCCTACGAGGAAGGGTGTTCTTGAGCCTGGTCGCAAATATCACGACGCGCCTGCCACGGCTCTGATAACCGGAATTCCAGGGCTTAGAAGGGTTCCTGGCAAAACACCAAAACAAGGAGGAGCGGGTATACGCGAGCGCTGGAAAGATACAAAGGATCGGATCATCTATGAGTGGGATTCACAGCATGCTGAGCTTGAGGCGTACCGAGCCAGTGATGGCAGTCACATAGGGTCATTCGACTACATCACTGGCGAGCAGTTTAAACCGGCAAAAAAAGGCCGGAATATCAAAAAATACATGTGAGGTCGATATGGGTTTGAAATTGAAGTTGCACTGGTTCAACAAAACTACCGAGTTTTGTGAAGGGGAAATTTACTCACAGGACTTCGGGGACGACGGCGCAGTCATCGAGTCATTGGGCCTGCAGCCTGAAAACACAGTCAATCAGGGGGTTTTCAATTTACTGCCTGAGTGGGTAGCACTCATTCAACCTTACTTTAACCACACCATTGATCTGAGCGCTCACGACTATCAATTAGGATTCGCCTATAGGGATCAATGGTGAAAGCCGGATAAAAGAGAACCTCAATCCCGGATCTTTTCCAAATCCGACCAACACCCCTCTTGTGCCGCCCCCCTCCTGCCGACAAGCTATGATCCATACGCATAATCGTTCGACGAAAAAGGCAACTCCACATGCGCATTCTCATCACCGGCGGTGCCGGCTTCATCGGCTCGGCGCTGATTCGCCACCTGATCCGCCACACTGAACATGAAGTGCTCAACCTGGACAAGCTGACCTACGCCGGCAATCTAGAGTCACTGAGCAGTATCGCCACCAACACCCGCTATGAGTTCGTGCAGGCCGATATCGTCGACCAGGCCACCGTCAGTGCGGTACTGGCGCGGTTCCAGCCGCAGGCGATCATGCACCTGGCGGCCGAGTCCCATGTCGACCGTTCCATCGATGGCCCGTCGGACTTCATCCAGACCAACATTGTCGGCACCTACAGCCTGCTGGAAGCCACCCGCGCCTACTGGAACGGCCTGGCCGAACCTGAGAAAAGCGCCTTTCGCTTTCACCACATTTCGACCGACGAGGTGTATGGCGACCTGCATGGCGTCGATGACCTGTTCACCGAAACCACACCTTATGCGCCGAGCTCGCCGTACTCCGCCAGCAAGGCTGCGTCCGACCATCTGGTCCGCGCCTGGCAACGCACCTACGGTTTGCCGGTGCTGCTGACCAATTGCTCGAACAATTACGGGCCGTTCCACTTCCCCGAGAAACTCATTCCGCTGGTGATCCTCAACGCCCTCGCCGGTAAGCCACTGCCGGTGTACGGCAACGGCCTGCAAGTGCGTGATTGGCTGTTCGTCGAGGATCATGCCCGCGCACTGCTCACCGTGGTGACCAACGGTGTGGTCGGTGAGACGTACAACATCGGCGGCCACAATGAACAGAAAAACATCGACGTAGTCCGCAGCATCTGCAGCCTGCTGGAGGAGTTGGCGCCGCAAAAACCTGAAGGCGTCGCGCACTTCGCCGACCTGATCACTTTTGTCCAGGATCGCCCCGGCCACGACCAGCGTTACGCCATCGACGCCAGCAAAATCGAACGCGAGCTGGGTTGGGTTCCCGAAGAAACTTTCGCCAGTGGCCTGCGTAAAACCGTGCAGTGGTACCTCGATAACCTAGACTGGTGCCAACGAGTCCAGGATGGCAGCTATCAAGGCCAACGCCTGGGTTTCACTGACTTCAAGGACTTGATCGCATGATGAAGGGAATTGTTCTGGCAGGCGGCTCTGGTACCCGCCTGCACCCGATCACACTCGGGGTGTCCAAACAACTGTTGCCGGTCTACGACAAACCGATGATCTATTACCCGATCTCGGTGCTGATGCTCGCGGGCATCAAAGAAATCCTGGTGATTTCCACCCCTCAGGACCTGCCGCAATACCGCAATCTGTTGGGCGACGGCAGTCAGTTCGGGGTGCATTTCAGCTATGCCGAGCAACCGTCTCCAGACGGCCTGGCCCAGGCGTTCCTGATTGGCGAGGAGTTTATCGGTGACGATTCGGTGTGCCTGATCCTGGGCGACAACATCTTTCACGGACAGCACTTCACCGAAAAGTTGCAACGTGCCGCCGAGCACACCGGAGGCGCCACAGTTTTCGGCTACTGGGTCAAAGACCCGCAGCGTTTTGGTGTGATTGATTTCGACGATCAGGGCAACGCGTTGTCGATCGAAGAGAAACCCCTGCATCCCAAATCGAGTTACGCGGTCACCGGCCTGTATTTCTATGACAATTCGGTGGTGGAGATCGCCAAAGCGGTCAAACCATCGGCTCGTGGCGAGCTGGAAATTACCGACATCAACAATGCGTACCTGCAGCGTGGCGACTTGCGCGTCGAGCGGTTCGGCCGGGGTTTTGCCTGGCTCGATACCGGCACCCACGACAGCCTGCTGGAAGCGTCGCAATACGTGCAGACCATCGAGCATCGCCAAGGCCTGAAAGTCGCCTGCCTCGAAGAAATCGCCTACTACCAGGGCTGGATCGATCGCGATCATTTGCTCAAGCACGCCGAATACTTTGGCAAGACCGGTTACGGCCAGTACCTGTTCAGCCTCGCCGGAACACACCAATGAAGGTCATCGCCACCCAATTGCCCGAGGTTCTGATCATCGAGCCGAAAGTGTTTGGTGACGAGCGTGGATTTTTCTACGAAAGCTTCAACGCCAGGGATTTTCAGCAAGCGACGGGGCTGAACACAACGTTCGTTCAGGACAACCACTCACGCTCGCAGAAAGGTGTGCTGCGCGGCTTGCATTACCAACTGGAAAATACCCAGGGAAAACTGGTGCGGGTCACTGATGGGGAAGTCCTCGACATCGCCGTCGACATCCGCCGCAGCTCGGCGAATTTTGGACGCTGGGTGGGCGTGCGCTTGTCTGCACAAAACCATCGCCAACTGTGGATTCCCGAAGGTTTTGCCCATGGATTCGTCGTGCTGAGCGACTACGCCGAGTTCCTCTACAAAACCACCGACTACTACACCCCATCGGCCGAACGCTGCATTCGCTGGGACGATCCCGATCTGGCCATCGACTGGCAACTCACGCAAACACCACAGCTGTCGGCCAAGGACCAGGCCGGCAAGCTTCTGCGCGAGGCGCAGGTATTTGCATGAGCACGCCCCTGAAAATCCTCATCAACGGCCAGCACGGTCAGGTTTCCATCGAGCTGCAACGCCGCCTCAAAGGGCTCGGCGAACTGATCGTGCTGGGGCGCGATCAGCTCGATCTGGCATATCCAGAGCAGATCCGTCTGCAGATTCGCGCTTTACGTCCGAATCTGATCATCAATGCCGCCGCACACACAGCCGTCGATCAAGCGGAAAGTGAACCCGAGTTGGCGTTCGCGATAAACGCCACAGCGCCGGGAGTGCTCGCCGAGCAGGCCCTGGAACTGGGTATCCCGCTGATTCACTACTCAACCGACTACGTGTTCGACGGCTGCAAAGCCTCGCCTTATACCGAGACCGACGAACCCCACCCGCTGGGCGTCTACGGCGCCAGCAAACTGGCCGGCGAGCAGGCCATCCGCGCCGTCAACGGTCAGCACCTGATTCTGCGCACCAGTTGGGTCTACTCGAACCACGGGCGCAACTTCCTGCTGACCATGCAACGGTTACTGCAAGAGAAACCGCACTTGCGCATCGTCGCCGACCAGATCGGCGCACCGACCTGGGCCGGCACCATCGCCACCAGCACGCGCGCCTTGATCGAGCGCTGGCAATCGGGGCAAGCCGGTGCCTGGGGCACTTACCACCTGACCGCTCAGGGCGAAACGTCATGGTTTGGATTTGCTCAAGCCATCGCCGAACATTTACAGACGCAGCACAAAACCTGCGCCAGCCTGGAGGCGATCCCCAGCCGCGACTACCCGACACCCGCCACTCGCCCACTGAACTCGCGTCTGGATTGCCGCCTTCTGCAACAGCAATGGCAGGTCAGCCAACCCGACTGGCGCGACGCGTTGCGCGAGTGTCTTGCCGAACAAGCCTAGGCATAATGCGCCTGTACCTTCAGGCGCCCGATGCTTATGACCCCAACACTCCCCCGCAGACCCCGCTGGCGCAGCCTGGCGCTGCTCGCCCTGTGCCTGGCGCCGTTGTTGTGGCCACTGCAGCACCTGGCCGAGCGTTATTACCGCAGCGAGCTGGTTGGACAAAACCGCCAGACGCTGGACCTCTACGTCGCCAACCTGCTGGGGACCCTGCACCGCTATGAAGTCTTGCCGCAGATCCTCGGTGATCTACCGGCCCTACGTGCCGTTCTCGCCGCGCCATATGAGCCGCAGGCCACCGACAACGCCAATCGCCTGCTCAAGGACATCCGCGCCCAGACTGGCGCCGAAGTCATGTACCTGATGGACACCCACGGCAAGACCCTGGCGGCGTCCAACTGGGACAAACACGATAGTTTTGTCGGGCGTAACTTTGCCTTCCGACCGTATTTCAGCGAAGCCATGCAAGGCCGCCTCGGGCGCTTTTTCGGCCTGGGCACGACGTCGGCCAAACGCGGTTATTTCTTTGCCGGAGCCGTGCGCGATGGCGAGCAGATCATTGGTGTTCTGGTGGTCAAGGTCGACCTCGACCACACTGAAAGCCTTTGGGGTAAAACCCCCGAGCAACTGCTGCTGACCGATCACAACGGGGTGGTCATCATCACCTCACGCCCGGAGTGGCGCTTCAGGGCGACCCGACCGCTGACTGACGAAGAACGCCACGCGATCTCTGCCGTCCAGCCCTACCCGACCCGTGATCCGCAACCGCTGAACCTCAACCCGGACGCTTGGCTGATCCAGACTCAGCAGATCGAAGAAACCGGCTGGAGCGTCAGCATCCTCGCGCCCAGAACCTTGATCGACCGCCCCGTGCGCACAGTAGTGGCCATCGGTGGGGCGACGCTGTTGGTGTTGATGTTGCTGCTGGGACTGATGATGCAACGCCGTCGCCACTACTTGCAGCGCATCGCCTTCGAGGCCAAGACCCGCCGCGAACTGGAAGCGCGCGTCGCCGAAAGAACCAGCGACCTCGAAGGGCTCAACCGCCGTCTCAAGCAGGAAGTGCTGGAGCGCGAACAGGCGCAACAAGAGCTGGTGCGCGCCCAGGACGATCTGGTCCAGGCCGGCAAACTCTCGGCGCTGGGCACCATGTCGGCAAGCATCAGTCACGAGCTCAATCAACCGCTGGCGGCGATTCGCAGCTACGCGGAAAACGCCGAAGTGCTGCTTGACCATCAACGCACCGACGATGCCCGCGGCAACCTGAAACTGATCAGCGAGCTGACCGGGCGCATGGCCTCGATCATCGCTCACCTGCGTGCCTTCGCCCGTCGCGACCGTCACGCCCCGGAAAGCGTTGCGCTGCAACCGGCGCTGGATGATGCACTGGCGTTGCTGGCCAAGCGCAGGCGGGCAATGGAAGTCGAACTGATCCGTGACCTGCCGGCTGCCACGCTGTGGGTCGAGGCCGGCGAAACCCGTCTGCGCCAGGTACTCGGTAACCTGTTGGCCAACGCCCTCGACGCCCTGACCGAAAAAGGCCCGCCCCGTAAACTCTGGTTGAGTGCCGAATCCACCGCCGACGGCGTCAACCTGTACATTCGCGATAACGGCCCGGGGTTCTGCATGGAGGCCCTCGGTCGCGCAGGTGAACCGTTCTACACCACCAAGACCCGCACTCAGGGCCTTGGACTGGGGTTGGCCATTTGCGACACGTTGATGCGCGCCTTCGGCGGTGAACTGTCGTTCGCCAACCACAAGGAAGGCGGCGCCCTGATCACCCTGCGGCTGCGCGCGGGCGCACCCGGTGTAAGTCTGCAACCGTCCGAGGACCGCAGTGAATGAGTAACCTCATAGACAACCGTATCCAGGTGGTGCTGATCGACGACGATCCGCATCTGCGCCAGGCCCTGAGCCAGACGCTGGATCTCGCCGGTCTGAAAATCCTCCCGTTGGCCGAAGCCAAGGGCCTCGCTTCGCGCCTTGAGCGCGACTGGCCGGGCGTGGTGGTCAGTGACATTCGCATGCCGGGCATGGACGGTCTCGAACTGTTGAATGAATTGCACGCCCAGGACCCGGAACTGCCGGTGTTGCTGATCACCGGCCACGGCGATGTACCGCTCGCGGTGCAGGCGATGCGTGCCGGCGCTTATGACTTCCTCGAAAAACCGTTCGCCAGTGACGCATTGCTCGACAGCGTGCGCCGCGCCCTGGCCCTGCGGCAATTGGTGCTGGACAACCGCAGTCTGCGGTTGGCCTTGAGCGATCGCAACGAGCTGAGCACCCGACTGGTCGGGCAATCGGCGCCGATGCTGCGCCTGCGCGAACAGATCGGCGCATTGGCACCGACCAAGGCCGACGTGCTGATCCTCGGTGAAACCGGTGCCGGCAAGGAGGTCGTGGCCCGTGCCCTGCACGACCTGTCGAATCGCCGCAATGGCCCGTTTGTGGCAATCAATGCCGGAGCACTGGCCGAATCGGTGGTCGAAAGCGAACTCTTCGGCCACGAACCCGGCGCCTTCACTGGCGCGCAAAAACGCCGTATCGGCAAATTCGAATTCGCCAACGGCGGCACGCTGTTCCTCGATGAAATCGAAAGCATGAGCCTGGATGTGCAGGTGAAATTGCTGCGCCTGCTGCAAGAGCGGGTGGTCGAGCGTTTGGGGGGCAATCAGCTGATCCCGCTGGACATCCGGATCATCGCCGCGACCAAGGAAGACCTGCGCCAATCGGCCGATCAAGGGCGTTTTCGCGCGGACTTGTACTACCGCCTGAACGTCGCACCACTGCGCATTCCACCGCTGCGCGAACGGGGCGAAGACGCGCTGATGCTGTTCCAGCATTTCGCCAACGAAGCCAGCGAGCGCCATGGCTTGCCACCCCACGAACTGCAACCCGGACAACGAGCCCTGCTGTTGCGCCATTCCTGGCCCGGCAACGTCCGCGAACTGCAAAACGCCGCCGAGCGATTCGCCCTGGGTCTGGAACTGGCGCTGGACAACAGCGTTCCGGATGGCAGTGCTGCGCCGCACAGTGCAGTGCTCGGCGGCAATCTGAGCGAGCAGGTGGAAAGCTTTGAAAAGAACCTGATCGCCGCCGAACTGGCGCGCACTCACAGCTCACTGCGCAGTGTCGCCGAAGCGCTGGGTATTCCACGCAAAACCCTGCATGACAAACTGCGCAAACACGGCTTGAACTTCGCCGATGGCGCTGGCACCAACAGCAATGCCGACGAGCTCGATTGAGCCATGCCGACTAACCTTCACCCAAGCGTCCCACACTGCGAGGCCCGTGCATGAACCGCGACAGCCGTCACCTTGAATCCGTCCTCCATCGCGACATTCCCCTCACCCGGGATATGGGCCTCAAGGTACTCGACTGGCACGACCGGCAATTACGCCTGCACTTGCCGCTGGCGGCCAACGTCAATCACAAGAGCACCATGTTTGGCGGTAGTTTGTACTGTGGCGCGGTGTTGGCGGGTTGGGGCTGGCTGCATTTGCGCCTGCGCGAAGAAGGCGTCGAGGGCGGGCACATCGTGATTCAGGAAGGTCAGATCAGCTATCCGCTGCCGGTCACTGGCGATGCCATTGCCATTTGCACGGCGCCAAGTGCGGCAGTGTGGAGGAAGTTTTTGGCGATGTACCAACGCTACGGCCGGGCGCGGTTGGCGTTGCATACACGGGTCGTCAACGTCGATAGCGATGAGGATGCGGTGACGTTTACCGGGCAGTATGTGCTGCATCGGTAGTCCCTTTGCAGGAGGTCAGCCAAAGTTTACGCAAAACTTGTGGTGAGGGGGCTTGCCCCCGTTGGGGCGCGAAGCGACCCCGAGCCCAGACACCGAACGGTATCCGTTAAACCCCATTGACTGTATTGCGACTGCTGCGCAGCCGAACGGGGGCAAGCCCCCTCGCCACAAGGCTGCGGTGTGCTCAGGAGCGAGCCAGTTCCAGCAGCTTCTCGCGCCACGCGGCTTTGGCCGGCAGCGCCAGGAAAAACGCATTGCGCAACGACTCTCGCGCCGGATAGCTGAACGGCTCACCGCTCAACTCCAGCACCTCGCCACCCGCACCTTCGAGCACGCCTTGTGCGGCAGCCGTATCCCACTGGGAGGTTGGTGCCAAACGCGGGTAACAATCCGCCGCGCCTTCGGCCAGCAGGCAAAACTTCAGCGAACTGCCGATATTGGCCAGTTGCAGCTCACCCAGACTGGCACTCAAGCCAGCGAGCAAGCGCTCCTGCTCAGGGCTTGAATGTCGACGACTGGCGACCACGGTGAACGCTTCGCCAGCAGGCAGTACGTCACGGACCTGTATCGGCAGCGGCGCAGCATCCTTGTCGGCACGCCAGGCCCCAAGTCCGGCGCCACCGAAGTAGCAGCGGCCATTGGTCGGCATCGACACTACGCCAAACACCACACGTCCCTGTTCGATCAGCGCGATGTTGACAGTGAACTCTTCACTGCCGGAAATGAACTCCTTGGTGCCATCCAACGGGTCGACCAACCACCAGCGCTGCCAACCGGCGCGCACCGATTGCGCAATGTTGGCGTCTTCTTCCGAGAGCACCGGGATGCTCGGATCAAGTGCTGTCAGCCCGGCCAGAATCAGATGATGAGCGGCGAGATCGGCGGCGGTGACCGGAGAATCGTCAGCCTTGGTGGTCACGTCCGTGCCTGTGCGCCAGAACGGCAGGATGACTTCGCCGGCCTTCAACGCCAACTCGACCACGGGGGCCAGCAAAGGATGAACCTGGGGGAAATCACTCACGGTTGAAACACTCCACGCTGGGTCAATAAATCACGGGCCAGGTACAACGCCGCCAAGGCGCGGCCTTCGGTGAACTGCGGGTTCTGCGCCAGCGCCGCGAGCTCTCGCAGATTGACCCGGTCCACACGCATCGGCTCTGGCTCATCGCCTTCAAGGCTTTCTTCGTACAAATCAGTCGCCAACACCACCTGAATTTTCTGGCTCATATAACCGGGCGACAGCGACAGCTCGGTCAGATGCTCCAGTTGCCGGGCGCCAAAACCGGCCTCTTCCTTGAGCTCACGCTCGGCCGCTGCCAACACATCCTCGCCAGGTTCGATCAAGCCCTTGGGCAACGACAGTTCATAGGCATCGGTTCCGCCGCAGTATTCTTCAACCAGCACCGCGTGGTCGGAATCGAGCATCGCCACGATCATTACTGCGCCATACCCCGCGCCCTTGCCGACCAATCGCTCATAGGTGCGCTCGACGCCATTGGAAAAGCGCAACTGCACCTCTTCAACGCAGAACAAGCGGGTGGTGGCGACGATCTCGCGGGCTAATACTTCGGGTTTCTGGCGCATGGCGGCTCCTTGGCGTGAACGCGGTACTATAACGCGGCTTTCTTGATTGTTTATGTCGGATATCTTTTTACCGCTGGAGAAGTTTTCAATGCCATCACTGCCCTGGCGCGACATTGATACCGTTCTGCTGGATATGGACGGCACGCTGCTGGACCTGCACTACGACAACCATTTCTGGATGGAACACCTGCCCAAGCGTTATGCCGAGCTGCATGGTGTCAGTCGGGCCATGGCCGAGCTGGAATTGCAGCCGTTGTTCGAGCGCAACGCCGGTCAGCTGCAGTGGTATTGCCTGGACTTCTGGAGCGCTGAGCTGAAGCTGCCGGTGCGCGAGTTGAAACTCGAGACCGCCCATCTGATCGCATTGCGACCGGACGCCGATACCTTTCTGGCAGCGATCAAGCAGGCCGGAAAGCGCGTGATCCTGATCACCAACGCCCACCGTGACTCATTGTCGCTGAAGCTGGAAAAAGTCGAACTGGCGCCCTACTTCGAGCGGTTGATCAGCTCCCACGATTACGGTTTCGCCAAGGAAAACCCGCAATTCTGGGACGCCTTGCACGCAGACATCGACTTCGACCCACGCCGCAGCCTGTTCATCGACGACACATTACCGATCCTGCGCAGCGCCCGGGAATTTGGCGTGGCGCATCTGTTGGCCGTGAGCCAGCCGGACAGCCGAAAAGAACCGAAAGACACTGCGGAATTTGCAGCCGTCGGGGATTATCGGGATCTCCTTGCAGGCCTCTGAGATCGAGTCGCCTGCATCGCGGGCAAGCCTTGCTCCTACGGACCGTGTGATCGCGTAATCGTGTGATCGCGTAATCGTCTGTAGGAGCAAAGCTTGCTCGCGATGGCCATCACACGGTCTAGAAATCCACAGTGCCCGACCAATGACTCAACTTCGGCACAAGCGCTAGAATCGCGCCCTTTGCCTGCGCCACGGAGCGACGATGGACATCAAACAGCTGAAATTCCTCATCGCCCTCGACGAAACCCGACACTTCGGCCAAGCCGCAGCGCGCTGCCACATCACTCAGCCTACTCTGTCGATGCGCTTGCGCAGCCTTGAAGAAGAACTCGATCTGCCGTTGGTCAATCGTGGCCAGCGCTTCGAAGGTTTCACCGCACCGGGCGAGCGGGTGCTGGCCTGGGCGCGCACCGTGCTGGCCGCCTGTGACGGCTTGCAGGCCGAGGCCGCAGCCTGTCGCGGCAACCTGGTCGGCACCTTGCGCCTGGGCGTCGTGCCGCTGTCGAGTTTTGATCCGCTGCCACTGATGCAGAAACTGCACGCCGAACACCCGAACCTGCGTTTCGAACTCTCGGCCTTGAGCTCGGAGCAAATCCTCGAACACTTGGCGAACAATCGCCTGGACCTCGGCGTGTCCTATCTCGAGCGCCTCGACAGCGAGCGCTTCGATTCATTGGCCTTCAGCGAAACCCGCATGGGCCTGCTCTACGACCAGCGCTTTTTCAGCTTCGGTGAAAAGCCCTTGAGCTGGGAGGCTCTGATCGAGCTGCCCTTGGGCATGCTCACCAGCGGCATGCACTTTCGCCAGTCCATCGACCACAACTTCCACAGCCGTGGTCTCAGCCCGCAGCCGTTGTTACAGACCGACGCGGTCCATCAATTGTTGCAAGCTGTGCACGGTGGCCTGTGTTGCGCAGTGATGCCACTGGAAGGCGGGCTCGAAACACTGACCGAGCATTTGCGCCTGCAACCGATTGAAAATGCGCAAACCCTTGGCCGGCTGGGGCTGATCATGCGCCGCGGTACACCGCGCTCGGCATTGGCTGAAGCGTGTTTCGCGTACTATCAGAAATCACTTACGAACTCTTGATCGACGCCATCTATCGGTAGATCAGTAATAGCGATTAGACGTGACACATTGACGCGCCTAGGCTTAAGGCTGGATAAACCGCCGGTATTGCCCCATGAAAGCCAAGCGTCCGGTTTGCGGGGCGCCCGCCGTCGAAATGCCCACGCCAGCCGCCAGTCAGAACTATCAGTATTGCAACCTCGACCATAGCGAATCAGCCAGCACCGCGCTCGCTGAGGAAGTGGCGTTGGCAATCGCCTACAACGGCATCAGCCAGGCGGTGATGCTGGTGACACCGAGTGACCTGGAAGACTTCATCGTCGGTTTCAGCCTGGGTAGCGGGATCATCAGTGACGTGTCCGACCTCTATGACCTGCAACTCAGCGGGTCCGGTTCGGCGCAGTACGCGCAGGTCAGTATTTCCAGCCGCGCGTTCTGGAACCTCAAGCAGCAGCGCCGGCAACTGGCCGGTACCAGCGGTTGTGGACTCTGTGGCGTCGAAGCGGTAGAGCAAGCCTTGCCGCAACTCAACGTATTGCCCGGTGCCCCCTTACCGCCCGCACAATGGCTTGAAGGCCTGCGCCAGCGCATCGGTGAATTCCAGCCATTGGGCCAATACAGCGGCGCAGTGCACGCCGCTGTGTTCATGAACAACCAGGGCGAGTTGCTACTGGGCCGTGAAGACATCGGCCGGCACAACGCGCTCGACAAGCTGATTGGCGCGCTGATCCGCCAGAACATCCCGATGGCAGGTGGACTGGTGATAGTCACCAGCCGTTGCAGCCTCGAACTGATCCAGAAAGTGCTGCGCGCCGGCATCCAGACCCTGGTCAGCCTGTCGTCGCCCACCGGCCTGGCCGTGCAATGGGCACGCCGGCACAACCTCAATCTTATCCACCTGCCGCAAAAAAGTGCGCCGCGGGTCTACAGCCCTGCGACGGAGAACCAAGCGTGAGTCAACATCGTCAAGCCGACCAGAAACCCGTCCCCCGCTACAAACCCTACAAAGGCCCAGCCGGTGGCTGGGGCGCGCTGATCAGCGTCGCCCAGGCCTGGTTGACCAGTGATAACGCGCTGAAAAACCTCCGCATAATGCTCAAGACCAACCAGAACGGCGGCTTCGACTGCCCCGGTTGTGCCTGGGGCGATTCTCCGGAAAAGGGCATGGTGATGTTCTGCGAGAACGGCGCCAAGGCGGTCAACTGGGAAGCCACCAAGCGCCGGGTCGATGCCGCGTTCTTCGCCAAGCACAGCGTCAGCTCGCTGCTGGAACAAAGTGACTACTGGCTCGAATACCAGGGCCGGTTGACCGAGCCGATGAGCTACAACGCCGAAACCGACCGCTACACTCCCATCAGCTGGGAAGCAGCCTTCGCGCTGATCGGTAAACACCTGCAGAACCTGCCGAGTCCGAATCAGGCCGAGTTCTACACGTCGGGCCGCGCCAGCAACGAAGCGGCGTATCTCTATCAGCTGTTCGTCCGCGCTTTCGGCACCAACAACTTCCCTGACTGCTCGAACATGTGCCACGAGGCCAGCGGTGTGGCCATGGCGCAGAGTGTTGGTGTCGGCAAAGGCAGCGTGACCTTCGACGACTTCGAACACGCGGACGCGATTTTCGTTTGGGGCCAGAACCCCGGCACCAACCATCCACGGATGCTCGAACCTCTGCGCGAAGCAGTGAAGCGCGGCGCTCAGGTGGTGTGCATCAACCCGCTCAAAGAGCGTGGCCTGGAGCGTTTCCAGCACCCACAGCACCCGATCGAAATGCTCACCAACGGTGACAAGCCGACCAACACCGCGTACTTCCGCCCAGCGTTGGGCGGCGACATGGCGCTGCTGCGCGGCATGGCCAAGTTCCTGCTGCAATGGGAACGCGAGGCGCAGCAAACTGACGCGCCATCGGTGTTCGACCACGACTTCCTCAACGAACACACCGTCAGCGTGCTCGACTACCTGGGCGAAATCGACGACACCTCATGGGAGCAGATCGTCGAGCAGTCCGGGCTGACTCTGGAGGAGATCGAGCAAGCGGCGCGCATGTACGCCAAAGGCAAGAACGTGATCATGTGCTGGGCCATGGGCATTACCCAGCACCGGCACTCGGTACCGACCATCCAGGAAATCGCCAACCTGATGCTGCTGCGCGGCAACATCGGTCGGCCGGGCGCGGGCCTGTGCCCGGTGCGCGGGCACAGCAACGTGCAAGGCGACCGGACCATGGGCATCAACGAACGCCCACCGGCGTTTTTCCTCGATGCGCTGGAGCGCCGCTTCCAGTTCAAGGTGCCGCGTGAAAACGGTCACAACGTGGTCGAGGCCATCCACGCGATGCTCGACGGTCGCTCGAAAGTCTTCATCGGTCTGGGCGGCAACTTTGCCCAAGCCACGCCGGACAGCCCACGGACCTTCCAGGCCCTGAGCAATTGCGACCTCACCGTGCAAATCAGCACCAAGCTCAACCGCAGCCATCTGGCGCACGGTAAAGAGGCGCTGATCCTGCCGTGCCTCGGGCGCACCGACATCGACTTGCAAACCGAAGGGGCGCAAGCGGTGACCGTTGAAGATTCGTTCAGCATGGTTCACGCCTCCAACGGCCAACTGCAGCCGTTGTCGAAACAGATGCGCTCGGAGCCGTCGATCATCGCCGGCATCGCTGCCGCAACCTTGGGCGCCACGCCTGTCGACTGGAATTGGCTGGTGGCCGATTACCGCCGTATCCGCGAACTGATTGCCGACACTATTCCGGGCTTCAAGGACTTCAACCAGAAAATCGAGAACCCGGGCGGCTTTTATCTCGGCAACAGCGCACGTGCCCGGCGCTGGCACACGCCGTCGGGCCGCGCCAATTTCCGCCCGAACATCCTGCCAGCTGATCTGGTGCACGAGCGCACCCGCGCCACCGGGCAGTTACCAGACCTGATCATGCAATCAATGCGCTCTCACGATCAGTACAACACCACCATTTACGGTCTCGACGACCGTTATCGTGGGGTCAAAGGCCAGCGTGACGTGCTGTTCGTCAACGAAGCCGACATCATCCGCCTGGGTTTCAAACCGGGGCAGAAAGCCGATATCGTATCGATCTGGGATGACGGCCGTGAGCGCCGCGTCAAAGGCTTCACCTTGCTGGCGTTCGATATTCCCGCCGGACAAGCCGCCGCCTACTACCCGGAAGTGAACCCGTTGGTGCCGCTGGAAAGCATCGGTGATGGCAGCCACACACCGACCTCCAAGTTCGTGGCGATCCGTTTGGAAGCAGCAAGCGAAACCGGGTTGATCATGGCGAAGTCTGCCTGAGACAAAGTCAAACCTCTGTGGCGAGGGAGCAAGTTCCCTCGCCACAGGACTATGTTCACCTCACTGACCCGGTGTCAGAACACTTTCCAAACGCCCACAAAAAAGGCCGCTTTTGTATCAAAGCGGCCTGTCGCAAGTAGCTAAAGACCCGCGAAAATCCATTAAGTTCCGTCTATAAAACAATAACTTAGCAAATTGTGCACAAGTCGTGTTACTCGTCGGATTTCTATTGTAACCATCGCGACACAGCCTCAGGATCGCGCCGTCATCCCTTTGAGGCTCCTCTCATGAAGTTCTCCTCGATTCTCTTGTTGTCCCTTGGCCTGATCAGTGGCGCCGCATCTGCCGGTGGCACCGCCGAGGCAGGTGTTGGCGGCGCATTGGGCGGGGTACTTGGCTCAGTGGTTGGTCAATCGCTGGGTGGCAGCACCGGCTCGACCATTGGTGCAGCCCTGGGCGGCGCCGGCGGTAGTGCGGTAGGTGCCAACAGACACAGCCGTGGCGAAGCTGCCATCGGTGGTGCGCTCGGCGCAGCCGGCGGTAACGTGGTCGGCCGCAGCATGGGCGGCACCACAGGCAGCCTGATCGGCGCAGCCGCCGGCGGTGGCGTGGGTGGTGCGCTGGGTAACCATATGGGCAACAGCAGCTATGACGAAGACCGTGGCGGTCGTGACCGTGGTGGCCGCCGTTACTACCGCGACGATGATGACCACCCTGGCCGTGGCCATGCTTACGGCCATCGCAAGCATCACCACCGGTACTATCGCGACTGATACTCGAGTAGTGTCACGCAACGGACTCCAAAAAATCGCAGCCCTCGGGCTGCGATTTTTCGTTTCACACCAGCAACCGCTCCAACGCCCTGCGTAACCCGGCAGGAATCGCCACCGGCTGATTCGAGGCCCGATCCACAAATACATGCACAAAGCGTCCTGCCGCACAGGCGTCCGCTTCCCCGGCCTTGAACACCGCCAATTCGTATTGCACCGAACTGCTGCCCAACTTGCCCACCCGCAAACCGATTTCAATGCGCTCGGGAAAAGCGATCGAGGCGAAGTAATCGCACGCCGAACTCACCACAAACCCCACCACTTCACCGCCGTGAATATCCAGACCACCGACTTCGATCAGATAAGTATTCACCGCCGTGTCGAAGAAACTGTAATAGGTCACGTTATTCACATGGCCATAGACATCGTTGTCGTGCCAGCGGGTGATGATCGGCTGGAAGTAGCGGTAGTCGGAGCGCTGGGGTATCGGGTTGGACATCAGTGTCGGTTCCTGGAATTGAACAGCCAGTCTAAGGCGAAAACCGCCCGGCCCGCTCCTACATGAGTGACAGTTCAGTCAGTCAGATTCGCTTCGGCCCACTCGCGTACCTCGGCATATGGATAATCCTCCAGCGCTGCAAACCCCGGAATCGCTCGCGCCTTGAGCTTGGTAAACAACGGCACGCTGATACCGCACAAGAATCGCGTCAGCCGTTCCGCACCCGGTAGATCTCCGTTGTACGCCTCATGCCTGTGGATAAAGTCGCCACACAGCGACTCGAAGTTTTTATCCACAAGCGCCGGCAGCTCAGGCGGTTCCGGCAGGCGGGCAACCTGCCCATGACACACCGAGCAATGCCCGCACTGCTGCGGCGCATTGTCGTCGCCGAAGTACTGCGCCAATCGATAACCCAGGCAGTGCTCGGTGGCGAACAGATCGAGCATCGCGTGAATCCGGGCAATTTCGGCACGTTCATGTTGCGTGAAATAGCTATGCAACTCGGCGCTCAATACCTGAGCATCGAAGTCCGTCAACAGCAGGCTGTAGACCTCGGTCATCTGCTTGCTTTCCAGCTCGACCCAGCCCTTCTCCTGGAAGTAATCCAGCGCCTTGACTACCCGGTTGCGCTCGGCCAGATGCTGCTGGTACAGCGCCTCGAAATTTACCGTGGCCCAGGTTCGCGCACGGCTGGAGGTCTGGATGATCGCCGCGACAAAGTCCCGTCGCTCGCCTTCAAAACGTGCCAACAAGGCTTCAGGCTCCAGCAGGAACTTGAAACGGTATTCGGCAAAGTAGGCGTAACGCGGGGCGATCAAGCCTTTGAGTTCAAGTTGCACCAGCAAGGTCTTGAGCGGCAATTGGCGGATATTGCTCTGGTCAGCCAGCGGTCCCAGTAAAAACTCCCACTGCCCATCTGGCGCGGCCGCTTGCAGTTCGTCGAGCACACAGCGGATGCCGTCCAGCTCCGGCGTGTCGCCGTACACGAAGTTTTCCAACACGTTGAGGCTGTCGCGGTTGGCCAGCACCAGACAGTCGGAAGGCTGCCCGTCACGCCCGGCACGGCCAATTTCCTGACTGTAGTTTTCGATGGATTTCGGCAGGTCAAAATGCACCACGTTGCGGATATCGCTCTTGTCGATACCCATCCCGAACGCGATGGTGGCGACGATGCAATTGGACTGCCCGCCCATGAACCGACGCTGAATGGCTTCCCGTTGTTCGTGGGGCAAACCGGCGTGATAGGCCTCGGCCTGAAGACCGTTTTGGCTCAGGTGCTGGGCAATCTGTTCGGCGGTTTTCTGCAAGGTCACGTAGACGATGCTCGGCTGCCCGGCACGCTGGCTCATCCACTCCACCAGACGCCGGCGCTTGTCCTGGCCACGCACCGGTTCAACCAGCAAATTCAGGTTGGGCCGATAGAAACCGGTGGTCACCACATCGTTCGCCGCGATAGCGAATTTCGCCTGCATGTCGGCGATCACCTTGGGCGTGGCAGTGGCGGTCAGTAGCAAGGCTTGCGGGATGTTGAACTGGCGCTGGTAGTCCGGCAGTTTCAAATAGTCGGGCCTGAAGTTGTGGCCCCACTCGGAGATACAGTGCGCCTCGTCCACCACCAGCAACGAGATCGGCACCTGCTGCAAAAAGTTGCGAAAGCGCTCGTTCTTCAAGCGCTCCACGGAAATCATCAGGATCTTCAATTCGCCGGAACGCGCCCGCGCCATCACCTCGTTGGCGTCATCGCGGCTCTGCGCCGAATCGATACTCGCCGCGGCAATGCCGTGACGCTGCAAGAACGCCAATTGGTCCTGCATCAACGCCAGCAACGGCGACACCACCAGTGTCAGGTGCGGCAGCAACAAGGCCGGCAACTGATAGCACAAGGATTTGCCAGACCCGGTCGGAAAAATCGCCGCCGCCGAGCGCCCGGCCAACACTGCACTGACCGCCGCCTCCTGGCCGGGCCGGAACTGTGGATAACCAAAGACCTGTTCGAGGGTGTTGTGCATAAGCTGTCACTCCGTTGACTGCTGCCATGCCGAAAGCCTAGCCGGCCAAAGCAGCGAGTCGAGAAAAGGTCGGGCGCTAAAGAGATACGGAATGATACAGGGAGGGCGTGTCGCAAGAGCATCGATCGTTCCGCGCCGGACGTGGAACGATCGTAAACGAATGAGTCGAGCCTACATTTGGGCCCGACAGTCGACCCACTTCACACCGTTGCGCTGATTCGCCGCAATCAACGCGGGAACGGCCTTCGGTGCCTTGTCGTGGATGTCATGGAACAGGATGATCCCGCGGCGCCATAGCAGCATCAGGGTCTGCACACGTTGGGTCGCGGCGTCTGCGTTGATCTGTTTGCTCCAGTCCTGGGAGTCGATGCCCCAAAGCATCACTTTCAGCCCCTGAGCCTTGAAGAACCCGGCGCTATCGCTGCGACGCTGGCCATACGGTGGGCGAAACAACGACTGATAGTCATCCGGAACCGTACCGCGTACCAGCGTCACCGAACGGTTGATCGACGATTGCCACTCGCTCCAGGCGCTGTGGGATTTGTGCTCCCAGCCATGCAGGGCAACGCACTGGCCTCGGTACAACTCGCGCATTTTGTCTGGCGAAGATTGACGCAAGCGTGCCTGAAAGGGCTCGCCGAGCACAAAGAACACGCCGTGCAAATCGTTGGCCCGCAGCACATTGGCCACGGTATCGGTGTGCTTGTCGATGCCACTCGGGCCATCGTCGAACGTCAGCAGAAACTGTCGGTCGGCCAGCTCATCGCCGGTCAGTTCGGCGCTGTCGAAGCGCTCGATCTCGCTGCTGATCCTCGGGAACAACGCGGCCAGACGCAGTTGCTCGTTCAAATACTGCTCGTGAAATACCCGGCTGACCGAAGCCCATGCGGCATAGGCCGGGACGACCTCGCCGGTGAAGCTAGCCGCCTGCTGACGCAAATCGTCGAGACCACGCACCTGTGGACAAAACAGCTCGGCCTCGCAGTTCTGGCTGGCGCTGCGGTAGTTGCTCAATAGCCGGTCCCAGAAACGCTGGCGCACCTGCTCCACGGATTTGAACTCGACTTGCTTCACACCCAAACGCTGCTTGAGGGCGTTTTCGTCCAGTGCTTCGCTGGCCAGCAACGCCTTGCCGAACATCAGCATCTCGGCGCGCGAGGCCGTATCAAAACCCGCCTCAGTGGCCAGCGAACCTGGCCAGCCGCCACGATCAATCGTCGCGAATACCGCCGCACCCACCGCCTGCGCAGTGTTTGCCCACAGGCAACCGAGCAGTAAAAAAGTAAAAGCCCGCAACCGCATACCCAGCTCCTTAAATGCACAACGCGCCGATAGCGGCGCGTTGTGGGGTCAACTCAACGCAAACCGATCAGCGGTTTTGCACGCGCTCGATCGCCTTGTCATACACCGGGTTGGCTTTTTGCTGCTTGGCCAACTGGTAATGACGCAATGCGTCGGGGAACTGATTCGCCGCTTCATAGATACGGGCGATGTTGTAGTAGGAACTGGCGCGAACAGTGGCAGCCGAATTGCCGCTGGCCAGAGCGATAGCCTTGCGGTTGGCCCAGATCGACTCGGCAGTGTTGCCGGCCTTCTGATACGCCAGACCCAGGTTGCTGTAGGCCTGACCGAAACCGTTGTTCAGTTCGATAGCCTGACGATAGAAGTCGATCGCCTGCGGCAGGTCGCCGGCGTGGTAGGCCGCTTCGCCTTTCTGGTTCAGGCTTTTCGCATCCGACAGTGCCGAAGCACTGACCGCCACGGCAGTGACGGCCATGCTGTCATCGAGCAACGGCGAGACTTCGTTCAATACGTTCTTGGCATCGACCTGCGAGCCCGTGAAGTTATTGATGTCCTGGAAATCGCCGCTGCCGGTCATGCGGAATACGGTCCACAGATTGCCACTGCGGTTTTGCGGCACGTAGTAAGTGCGTACCAGCGATTGGCCCATGTACACGAACACTTTGGCCTGGCTGTCGGAGAGCGCACGCGAGCTTGGATTACCGCCGTTACTGAAGTCATGCACGGCGTAAACGTAGCTCTCACCGTAGTGCTTTTTCTCCAGGGTGATGGTTTCCGGGCCATAGCTGGTGGTGTCATCGACATCCAGATGAGCGTCGGTGCCCTGCTTGCTGCCGAAGTAGATGTTGTTGCCGGGGAAGATCATATGCGAGTCGAGGTCCCGCGGGGTTGCGCCCCAGGTCAGCACCACTCGCAGGCCGTCGAGGTTGGTCATCACCGGGCTGACGGCATAGGTCATGCCCTTGCACGGGCACTTGACCACCAGGTTGGAGTAACCCGGCTTCTTGATGATCAGCAGGTTGCTGGCGTCATCGGCAAAATCGGCGGTCAGGCTGACCTGGCCCTGAGCATTGGTACGCCCCACCACGTTCTGCGCGCCGTTGCGTTGCAACAGCACTTCAGCGTCGGCGATCTTCTGATCCTTGACCACCGCACTCAACACCTCGATCGGCAGTTGTTCAGCCTGCGCCGAGCCAAAAGCGGCCCACAGCGACAAAATCGAAGCCATACGATGCAATCGCATACCTAATTCCCTTTAAGTGTTTAAACAGACGTCTAGAAACGCCCTACGGATTCTGGCGCGCACCATACCGAAATTTGCCGCGTTTCGCCTGACAATCGCGTAGGAAAATTGACCTCTAAGGGAATCGCTGTAAAAAACCTCGGGCTATGTGTAGTCCCCAGCCTTAAGAGCAAGTAAACCCCCTACAAAACCTGTCCATTCGGGCTGTCTTGCGAGACTTCGGGATCGGGTTCTATAGTTTGCGGCGCGGCTAAACCCCGTGTGTCGGCCTGCAGGAGCGACGTCGTGACTTCCTACAGGACACGTTCAATGAACCCACTCGATCCGTCTAACAACCGCTATCGCCCACTCAAAACCAGCTACAGCGAAACCCCGGTGCTGGTCATCGACACCGAAGCCAACCCCCACGCCATCCTGGACGCCGCCCGACAACGCATCCGCGCCTCCAGCGACCTGCTCGAAACGCTTTATTGCCTGTGCTTCAAGCAAGCAGATGTGAAAGACATTCCGAATATCGTCAATGCGCTGTATCTGCTGACTCAGGATGGGAGTGAGTTGCTTGAGGTGGCTCGGCAGCGGATGGCGAGCTAAAAAAACGAGACGTCCTACGTCGGCGGACAGACCGATAGACACGGCCTTACCAATCTTCGTCCCCGTCCTACAACCTCGTGCTCCTTGTCGGCTATCGCCAGCCGGCACACCACACCTATAGTCGTTAGCGTCGCTGCAAAATCAGCGACCGGGTTTGGTCACCCGGACGAGAGGCACACATTTCCGTTAAATAGAGGCGCTCCTCAATGACCACATTAAATCCGTTTGTAGACCGTTACCGTCCACTTCAAACCAACCTCACTGATACCTCGCCCCTGATCATCGACACAGAGGCCGACCCGCAAGACATCCTCGAAGCCGCGCTACAACGCATCCGCGCCTCCAGTGATCTACTCGAAACCTTGCACTGCCAATGCTTCAAACACGGCGACGTCAAAGACATTCCGCACATCACCCACGCCCTCTACCTGCTGACTCAGGACGGCCGCGACCTGCTCCAGGTCGCCCAACAACGCATGCTGAACTGGAAAGCGCCGGCCTGACACACCACACGCGCTGGCACGCCACGTTCCTGTAGGAGCCTGGCTTGCCAGCGATGAACGCACCGCTTGTTTTCAGACATAAATGAAAGAAACAGCAGCCCCGAGACTGCCGTCATGAGCCAATTAACCTTCAAACAAAAACAAGCGCATTACGAAAAGGTCCGCCGATCCAACTACCTGGCCAGTCTGCGTCTCGCAGGATTCGACACCTCCCGGCGGACCTCGACAAACCACTCCCTACACGAGAAGAAGTACTCGCAAAGTTCCGACAAGAAGAACCGCCACCATTCGCCCTTCCCCCCAAGCCTGACGACCAATAAGATCCGCCTAAGCCCAACCGGACGCCCCGCAATGAACCTCGCCCCCAACTTCCCCGACGACAACGCCATGCAGTTACTCATGCAGCTGCTGCACGAAGAACTCGGCCTGCCCGAACGAAAAACAATCAGCCTCAGTACCGCGATCAATTTCGACCTCGGCTGCGACGGCTCGGATGCACGACACCTGATGGAAGCTCTGGAAGAACAGTTCGCTATCGACTTCGTCGACTACGACGCCTATCGCTACTTTCAGCCCGAAGGCTTTGACGTGTTTCTCAAACGACGGGCCAAGGGACGCGGCGACAAAGTCCCGCTGACCATTGGCATGCTCTACCAGGCCATCAGGGCGCAACGCTGGGAAACGCAGGAACTGGAAGGCAAGCCGAACACATAAGTGCCATTATTCTGGCCGTTTAGTGCCTTTTCAGCTGGAATATTGGTAGTTCTACCTCCGCTGGCCTGAATTGCGCCCGCAAAAAAGCCGCCCCTAAGGGCGGCTTTCTCTTACCTCAAACCACTACCGATACTTACAACTTCGGCCCAGCAGCCTTGATCGCGTCGCTCACTTCAAACTTCTTGAAGTTCTCGATGAACAGACCGGCCAGCGCCTTGGCAGCCTCATCGTAAGCAGCCTTGTCAGCCCAGGTGTTGCGTGGGTTCAACAGGCCGGTTTCAACGCCTGGCACAGCCAATGGCACGTCGAGGTTGATGGTGTCGAGGTGTTCGGTGGCTGCACCGATCAGCGCGCCGCTCTGGATCGCTGCGATCACCGCGCGGGTGGTCGGGATGTTGAAGCGCTTGCCGACGCCGTAGCCGCCGCCGGTCCAGCCGGTGTTGACCAGGTAGACTTTGGAGCCGAAGCCGCGGATGCGCTTGATCAGCAGTTCTGCGTATTCGCCAGCCGGACGCGGGAAGAACGGTGCGCCGAAGCAGGTGGAGAAGGTCGACTTGATGCCGCTGCCCGAACCCATTTCGGTCGAGCCCACCAGCGCGGTGTAGCCAGACAGGAAGTGGTAGGCCGCTTGTTCTTCATTGAGGATCGACACTGGCGGCAGCACGCCGGTCAGGTCGCAGGTCAGGAAGATCACTGCGTTTGGCTCGCCGCCCAGGTTCTTCTCGGAACGCTTGGCAACGTGCTCCAGCGGGTAGGCGGCGCGGCTGTTCTGGGTCAGGCTGACATCGGTGTAGTCGGCGTGCTTGGCGTCGTCGATCACGACGTTTTCCAGGACGGCGCCGTGCTTGATGGCTTTCCAGATGACCGGCTCGTTCTTCTCGGACAGGTCGATGCACTTGGCATAGCAACCGCCTTCGATGTTGAACACCACGCCCTCGCCCCAGCCGTGTTCGTCGTCACCGATCAGGTAACGGCTTTCGTCGGCGGACAGGGTGGTCTTGCCGGTGCCGGACAGACCGAAGAACAGGGTCACGTCGCCCTCTTCGCCGATGTTGGCGGCGCAGTGCATTGGCAGCACGTCGGCGGCCGGCAGCAGGAAGTTCTGCACCGAGAACATGGCTTTCTTCATTTCACCGGCGTAACGCATGCCGGCGAGCAGCACTTTCTTCTGCGCGAAGTTGATGATCACGCAGCCGTCGGAGTTGGTGCCGTCACGCTCTGGCACGCACTCGAAGTTGGCGACGTTCAGAACTTGCCACTCTTCACGACCAGCCGGGTTGTACTTCGCCGGGTTGATGAACAGGCAACGACCGAACAGATTCTGCCAGGCAGTCTGGGTGGTCATTTTCACGGCCAGGTAATGCTCTTCAGCCGAACCTACGTGCACGTGGGAAACGAAATGCTCTTGCGCGTTGTTGAACGCCTCAACACGAGCCCACAGGGCATCGAACTTGTCGGCCGGGAACTTGCGGTTGATCGGGCCCCAGGCGATGGCGGCCTGAGTGGTCGGCTCTTCAACAATGAAACGGTCGACTGGCGAACGACCGGTACGGTGACCGGTGCGAACGACCAGCGCGCCGGTATCGGCAAGCTCGCCCTCACCGCGACTCAGGGCTTCTTTAACCAGATCATCAACACTCAGATCGGTGTACACAGCATTATTGGCTTGCGTCATGAGGTTCCCCGTCGGCCAGTGGCCGAGTGCTCCAAACGTTTTGTAGTAGAAAGTCGCGCACTACTACCGCTAAAAAAGTGGGCCGGATTATGCCAGAAAAGCCCAAAAATAGTAGGGCCCTCCCGTCAGGACGGCGTTATTCCGGCGTTTACCAGTGAATTTACCTGCGCTGAAGCGTTTTAGTGACGGGTATCTGACGGCGTATCGACACCCGCTCCGGCGAACAATTGGGTGATATCGGCCGCATCGAACAGGTAGCGCTGGTTGCAGAACTGGCAGTCGATTTCGATGTGGCCACCGTGCTCGACGACCAGTGCCTGAGCATCTTCCTGACCCAGGCTGGACAGCGCGTTTGCAGAACGCTCACGCGAGCAACTGCAATGGAAGCGTAGTTTCTGCACATCAAACAGGCGCACCTGCTCTTCGTGGTAGAGACGATGCAAGATGGTTTCGTTGTCCAGGCTCAGCAATTCATCGGCGGTCAGGGTGCTGCCCAGCGCGGTGATGTGCTGCCAGCTGGCGGCACGTTCTTCTTCGTCTTTCAGGCGGTCGGCCGGCAGCTGTTGCAGCAGCAGACCACGGGCGCGACGGCCATCGGCGTGCAGCCAGAAGCGCGTGCCGACTTGCTGCGACATGACGAAATAGTTGGTGAAGCAGTCGGCCAGGGTCGCGCCGTCGAGGTCGACGATGCCCTGGTAACGCTGGCCCTGGGTCGGGTCGACGGTGAGCGCCAGCACGCCGTCGGGCATCATGTCGGCCAGAGTCGCGTCAGCGGCGATCAGGTCTACGTCGTAACGGGCCAGACCACGGATTTCACGCTCGCTGGAGCACTCGATCATCAACAGCGACACCGGGCCTTCGGAACGCGCCTGCAGGATCAGCAAGCCATCGAACTTCAAGGTGCCGACCAGCAGCGCCGCAGCCGCCATCAGTTCGCCAAGCAGTTGCGCGACCGGCTCCGGATAGGGATGTTTGGCGAGGACTTCGGCATAGCTACGCTCCAACGCCACCAGCTCGCCGCGGGTGTCGCTGTCATCGAAGATGAAGCGTTGGGTGAAGTCGGTATCCGGTAGATCAGTCATAGGTCTGGGTATCTGAAGTGAAGACTAAAGGATGACAAGGGCTGAAAGCCGCGCCTTGCGCACCGTTTCGGTGCATTAATATTGGCCATGGCAGGCATTTTATGAACAATCCGGGTTTGTTCCAAGCAAGCTCGAACCGCGACGTAACGATGCTCGCTAGTTTAGCCCCGTTAGCCTGTGGCGAGGGAGCTTGCTCCCGCTGGAGGCCGAAGGACTCCCAGACCCGGCCAACGCGGTGAGGTCAGGTACTACCCGGAAGCTGGGTTTACGGCTGCTTCGCCCGAACGCGGACCGGCCAGCGGGAGCAAGCTCCCTCGCCACAAAAGCGCGATTACTCGCCAGCGTTGCTGCCATGAAACTTGAACAGGTCCCGGCGCTGTTTCTTGCTCGGTTTGCCGTCGGTGCTGACGCCCAGGGCGCCGGCCTTGCGCTGGGCTGCGGCGTTTTCGCGTTTGGCGATACTGGCTTCGGTCTCAACGTACAACGTCTGGGCCTCAGGGGCGCCACGGCGGACGATCGAGAGTGCCTGGACCACCACGGTACGCTCATCGAAACCTGCGCGAATCTGAAACTCGTCACCAATCCTCGGTTCCTTGCCCGGCTTGCAGCGCTCCCCCCGGCAATGCACCTTGCCGCTTTCGATCGCTGATTTGGCCAACGCACGGGTTTTGTAGAAGCGCGCCGCCCACAACCACTTATCGAGACGGACTTTGTCGTCCTCTTCGTTTTTTTGTGCCATGGGTTTTCCTCATTCTGAAATATTTCTGAACTGTACTACCGTTTCTGTCGTGCCATGAATTTCGCCGGTTCAGCATACAATGCGCGACGCTATCGGGCCTTGCTCGGCAGCCGAAAATCCGGGCCGTAGATATCTGTCGCCTTTTAACCTTTATTCTGCGTGAATACCGCAAATTCGGCCGCTTTGCGGTGCGAACGGTTCCTCACCGGTTGAGCACATTTGAAGACATTTGACCATTTGACCGTTGTGGGTCTGCGCGAGTGGGTGGCGCTCCCTGATTTGGGAGTTGCGGGCCTGCGGGCGAAGATCGACACCGGCGCCAGCACCTCCAGCCTGCATGCCACCGAAATCGAGCCGTTCGAGCGCGACGGGGAAACGTGGGTGCGTTTCAACGCGCACCTGGGCACGGTGGTGCAGTTGCGTCACCGCCGCTGCGAAGCGCCGTTGGTGACGATGAAGACCATTAAAAGCTCCAACGGCCAAGCACAGGTGCGTTACGTGATCAGTACCACCCTGGCGCTCGGCGATCGGGTTTGGCGAGTGGAGTTCACCCTCGCCTGCCGCAAGTCCATGCGTTATCGCCTGCTGCTCGGTTCCAAAGCCCTGATCGACGGCCAATTGGTGGTCAATCCAGGCATTAAATACGTTCAAGACAAGCCGGTGTTCCCGGTGTCCACTACCTCTTCCACAGGTGTTGCATGAAGATCGCTGTGCTGTCGCGGAACCCGCGTCTGTATTCCACTCGTCGTTTGGTTGAAGCCGGCACCGAACGCGGCCATGAGATGGTGGTGATCGATACCCTGCGCGCCTATATGAACATCGCCAGTCATAAGCCGCAGATCCACTACCGCGGCAAGCCGCTGGAAGGCTTTGACGCTGTGATCCCGCGGATCGGCGCCTCGGTAACTTTTTACGGCTGCGCGGTGTTGCGCCAGTTCGAAATGATGGGCGTGTTCCCGCTCAACGAGTCGGTGGCCATCGCCCGCTCGCGGGACAAACTGCGCTCGCTGCAATTGCTTTCTCGTCGCGGTATCGGTTTGCCGGTCACCGGTTTTGCTCACTCGCCGGACGACATTCCCGACCTGATCGAAATGGTCAACGGCGCACCGTTGGTGATCAAGGTGCTGGAAGGCACTCAGGGCATCGGCGTGGTGATGTGTGAAACGGCGACGGCGGCGGAGTCGGTGATCGAGGCGTTCATGGGCCTCAAGCAGAACATCATGGTTCAGGAATACATCAAGGAAGCCGGCGGCGCGGACATTCGCTGCTTCGTGGTCGGCGACAAGGTGATCGCCGCGATGAAGCGTCAGGCCAAGCCCGGCGAGTTCCGTTCCAACCTGCACCGTGGCGGTAGCGCCAGCCTGATCAAGATCACCCCCGAAGAGCGCATGACCGCGCTGCGTGCGGCCAAGGTCATGGGTTTGAGCGTGGCGGGTGTGGATATCCTGCGTTCCAACCATGGGCCGCTGGTGATGGAAGTGAACTCGTCGCCAGGGCTGGAAGGGATCGAAACCACCACCAGCAAAGACGTGGCGGGGATCATCATTCAGCACATCGAGAAGAACGGCGGGCCGAATATGACGCGGACCAAAGGAAAAGGCTAGCGCTCGGCCAGTCCCATGGTGGCGAGGGAGCTTGCTCCCGCTGGAGGCCGAAGGACTCCCAAATGCAGCGGTTGTGCTGGATCAGGTTAAACACAATCGCTGGTTTTGCGGTTGCTGCACAACCGAGCGGGAGCAAGCTCCCTCGCCACAAGGATCGCGACCTGCCGTTAGACAGCATCCCTCGGCAACATCAGCCCAAGCGGCAACCGCACTCGCGCTTCCAGGCCGCCACCGGAGCGGTTGCGCAGTTCAACGTTGCCGCCATGCATCGACGCAATCCGCTTGACGATGGCCAGCCCTAGCCCGGTGCCCTTGCCGCCCCGCGCGCGGTCGCCACGGGTGAACGGGTTGAAGATCGCTTCCAGCTCTGACGGATCGATCCCGGCGCCACGGTCCATGACGCTCAGCACCACGTAAGGTGCGCTGACGTCGCCCGAAACATACGCCGCCACCTCAACGCCGCTGCCAGCGTGATGCAAGGCGTTGCCGATCAGGTTGTTCAAGAGACGTTTCATCGAGACCCGGCGCAACGGGAATGGCTGGATCGGCTCCAGACGCAAGCGCACCCGCTCCTCGTTCTGGTTGTAAGGCGCCGCTACTTCGCGCACCAGATCACTCAGGTCGACTTCCTCGACCGACTCGTCCCGACCATCGCGAATGAATGCCAGGAACTGGTCGAGAATCGCGTCCATGTCTTCGATGTCACGCACCATGTCGTCGCTCAGGTCGCTGTGATTACCCATCAGCTCCAACGACAGACGCAAGCGGGTCAACGGTGTGCGCAGGTCGTGTGATACCCCGGCGAGCATCAATTCACGTTCGCGGCCGGCCTGTTCAACGTCTTCCGCCATCTGGTTGAACGCCCGATAGACCTCGGTCATTTCGCTCGGTGTGTCGCTGATCGGCAGGCGCACGCTACGCCCCTGGCCCAGTTGCCGGGCGGCATCGACCAGCCGCTTGAGCGGTTGGTTGAGCTGGCTGACGAAAATCCACGCCGAAGCGGTGGATAACAAGCCGATGGCGAGAAACCAGCCGAGTACGTTCCAGATTTTCTGGCCACGCAACGGATGCGGGTACAGCGGCACTTTCAACCAGCCGTCACCCAGGCTCGGGGCCCGAACCCAAAGCGCCGGCGGTGCGTGCATGCGCAATCGCACTTCGGTGTCGGCACCCAGTTCGGCCTGCATCTGTCGTTGGTAGATTTCGCTATAGGGCCAATGCTGTTCACCCTCGGGAACACCGGCGCCCACCACACGAATCAGTGTCGCGGCATCGGCAATCTTTGCCCGGTTTTCTTCGTCCGCAGCCCAGTAGGCACGCAAGGTCAGCGCGACACCGTGACTGTATTGGCGATCCACCAGCACGTCCTCGTTCATCAACAGATAAACCAGGGTCAGCGCCTTGGAAAACAGCACGACGATCAGCACCAGCCAGAGGGTGCGAGAGAAGAAACTTTGGGGGAACCACACGGGGGTTTTCATAGACAACCGCTACATACTTTGCAGGAGCGAGCGAAGCTCGCAGAGTTGCGGATCGCGAATCAACCGGGTGACACGTTACCCGGCTGACCCGCTCCTACAAATCACCGATCACTTGGTCGCGGTGCCGTCCGGAACGAACACGTAACCCACGCCCCAGACCGTTTGAATGTAGCGTGGTTTCGATGGATCAGGCTCGATCATCCGGCGCAGGCGGGAGATCTGGACGTCGATGGAACGCTCAAGGGCATCCCATTCGCGGCCACGGGCCAGATTCATCAGCTTGTCGCGGGTCAGTGGTTGACGCGCATTCATCACCAACGCCTTGAGCACCGCGAATTCACCGGTAGTGAGCATGTGTACTTCGTCGCCGCGCTTGAGTTCGCGAGTCGCCAGCGACAATTCGTAATCACCGAAGGTCACGCTTTCGTCTTCGCTGCCCGGTGCGCCCGGTACGGGAGCCGACTGGCGACGCAGGACCGCTTTGACACGCGCCATCAGCTCGTCCGGGTTGAACGGCTTGGCCAGGTAATCGTCGGCACCCAGTTCCAGGCCCTTGATACGGCTCAGCTCATCGCCCTTGGCGGTCAGCATGATGATCGGAATCTGATTGTTTGCGCCACGCAAACGACGGCACGCAGTCAGGCCGTCTTCGCCGGGCAACATCAGGTCGAGGACGACCAGGTTGAACACTTCACGCGCCAGCAAACGATCCATCTGTTCGGTGTTCGGTACGGCGCGGGCACGATAGCCCTTGCTGACGAAAAAACGTTCCAGCAGGCTGCTGAGCCCCGGATCGTCGTCAACGATAAGAATTTTTTCGCCTTCAGCAGTTTGTGCAGTGCTGCTCATTGGATGCTCCTTTGATCTCGGTGCGCATTATGGCGTAGCTGCCGTTATACGCACCGTGTGCATTGTTAGCAGATTTTTCCTCTACCGCCAGCGACATGGCCTTTATGCCTACAGCCTGCGATGCCCCCATCGGGCAGAACGGCGGTTATAATGCGCGGCCTTTTGTGTCGGGCAACGTCTGATCGTTACTGCCGGTGGCGGCTTTTTATTTTTCATCGCCCGGCAGTAATTGTTCGATTCCACGGGTCAATGGGATGCCTTTTGATCCAGGTAGCGGCGCTCGCCAGGCCGCTCAACCAGACTCGCCGGGCCTTATTCCCTGCGCCCGCGAGCCTGCTTTCACAATTTGTCAGGTGGTTTTATGGACAGCATCAACAGCCGCATCGCCGAGGAACTCGGTGTACGCCCACAACAGGTCGAAGCGGCCGTCGCGCTACTCGATGAAGGCGCCACGGTGCCCTTCATCGCCCGCTACCGGAAAGAAGTGACCGGCAGCCTCGATGACACGCAATTGCGTCATCTGGAAGAGCGTCTGCGCTACCTGCGAGAACTCGACGAACGGCGCATCAGCATCCTTGCCAGCATCGAAGAGCAAGGCAAGCTGACCCCGCAACTCGAGCGCGATATCAAACTCGCCGACACCAAGACCCGCCTCGAAGACTTGTACCTGCCGTACAAGCAAAAACGCCGCACCAAGGGCCAGATCGCCCTGGAAGCCGGCCTTGGCGAACTGGCCGACGGCCTGTTCAACGACCCGAACCTGACGCCAGACACCGAAGCCGCACGCTTCGTCAACGCCGAAAAAGGCGTGGCGGATGTGAAGGCGGCCCTCGAAGGCGCCAAGTACATCCTCATGGAACGCTTCGCCGAAGACGCCAACCTGCTCGACAAGTTGCGCAATTACCTGAAGCAGGAAGCCACGCTCAGTGCCCGCGTGATCGCCGGCAAGGAAGAAGAAGGCGCCAAGTTCCGCGACTATTTCGAACACGACGAACCGCTGAAAAGCATGCCATCGCACCGCGCCCTGGCGATTTTCCGTGGCCGCAACGAAGGCATTCTCAGCTCCGCACTGAAAGTCGGTGACGAGCTGCCGGGCACCATGCACCCGTGCGAGGGCATGATCGGTCAGCAATTCGGCATCGCCAACCAGAACCGCCCAGCCGACAAATGGCTCGGTGAAGTGGTGCGCTGGACCTGGAAGGTCAAGCTCTACACCCACCTGGAAACCGACCTGCTCGGCGAGCTGCGCGACGGCGCCGAGACCGAGGCGATCAACGTGTTCGCGCACAACCTGCACGACTTGCTGCTGGCCGCTCCCGCCGGCCCACGTGCCACGCTGGGCCTGGACCCGGGCCTGCGCACCGGTTGCAAGGTGGCGGTGGTCGACGCCACCGGCAAGCTGCTGGATCACGCCACGGTTTACCCGCACGTGCCGCACAACAAGTGGGACCAGACCATCGCCGTGCTCGCCGCCCTGTGCGCCAAGCACTCGGTGGACCTGATTGCCATCGGCAACGGCACTGCCAGCCGTGAAACCGACAAGCTCGCCGCGGACCTGATCAAAAAATACCCAGCGATGAAAATGACCAAGGTCATGGTCTCCGAAGCCGGCGCTTCGGTGTACTCGGCCTCGGAACTGGCCTCCAAGGAATTCCCGGACCTCGACGTGTCGATCCGTGGCGCGGTGTCGATTGCCCGTCGCTTGCAAGACCCGCTGGCCGAGCTGGTGAAAATCGATCCGAAATCCATCGGTGTCGGCCAGTACCAGCACGACGTGTCGCAGTTGAAACTGGCGCGTGGCCTGGACGCGGTGGTCGAGGACTGCGTGAACGCCGTTGGCGTCGACGTGAACACCGCCTCCGTTGCGCTGCTGGCCCGCATTTCCGGCCTCAACGCGACCCTGGCGCAGAACATCGTGACCCACCGTGATGAAAACGGTGCGTTCAAAACCCGCGCTGCCTTGAAGAAAGTCGCCCGTCTCGGCGAAAAGACCTTCGAACAGGCCGCCGGCTTCCTGCGCGTGATGAACGGTGATAACCCGCTGGACTCCTCCGCGGTTCACCCGGAAGCCTACCCGCTGGTGCAACGCATCGCCGCTGAAACCGACCGCGATATCCGTTCGCTGATCGGCGACGCCGCTTTCCTCAAGCGTCTCGATCCGAAGAAGTACACCGACGAAACCTTCGGTCTGCCAACGGTCACCGACATCCTGCAAGAACTGGAAAAGCCGGGCCGTGACCCGCGTCCAGAGTTCAAGACTGCCGAGTTCCAGGAAGGCGTCGAAGACCTCAAGGACTTGCAGCTGGGGATGATCCTCGAAGGCGTGGTGACCAACGTGACCAACTTCGGTGCCTTCGTCGATATCGGCGTGCATCAGGACGGTTTGGTACATATCTCCGCGCTTTCGGAGAAATTCATCAAGGATCCGCGTGAAGCGGTGAAAGCCGGTGACGTGGTCAAGGTCAAGGTCATGGAAGTCGACATCCCGCGTAAACGTGTGGGTCTGTCGATGCGCATGAGCGACACCCCGGGTGAGAAGATCGACGGCGCTCGTGGCGCGCGTCCAGGTTCAGCGCCGCGTCAGTCTTCGAACCCTGCACCGCGTAAAGAAACCACGGCAGCCGCTCCAGGCAACAATGCCATGGCGTCGCTGTTCGCCAATGCCAAGCAGCTGAAGAAACGCTGATGGAAATCCCTGCGGGGTTGACCGAAAGCGCTTTTTTCAAGCTGCTGGGTTGCCGCTTGCACAGTCTTGAGGTCGGGGTGGCGCAAGTCGCCCTGGCGCTTGAGCCGCAGCTGCGTAATCGCGGCGGCAAGCTGCACGGCGGGGCGTTGTTCAGTCTGGTGGACATTGCCATGGGGCTGGCTTGTTCCAGTTCCCATGGTTTTGACCAGCAGAGCGCAACCATCGAGTGCAAGATCAACTACATCCGCGCCGTGGCTGAAGGCGAGGTGATGTGCACGGCGCAGGTGATTCACCCGGGCCGGCGCACGCTCGTGGTCGAAGCCGATGTGATGCAAGGCGACAAACTGGTCGCAAAAGCACAAGGCACGTTCGCTGTCCTGTAGATGCGCATCATCAATTTGAGTTAATTTCGGCGCTGCGAAAGCTGCGCCGACGTTTCTTCGTGCGCGATAGCCAGTTTCAGGGATGGAGTATTGGCCTTTGCGAGTGGGTCATTGCAGCTCGATAATGAGGCGAAAACGCCAGTTTTAACTTCACCCTTGTAGACCGTCCTGCCCACCCCCATATTGGGGCGACTGACGCGTGAAGGAATCCAACTTGAGCGAACTTCTCAACCGCCGCCTGGCTCTGCTCGGCGAGCGCGCTAACCTCTCTCTGCTCGAACAGTGTCTTCACGGCATCGAACGTGAATGCCTGCGCGTGACGGGCGAAGGTCGCCTGGCGCAAACGCCGCACCCTGAAAGCCTGGGTTCCGCGCTGACCAACGAACAGATCACCACCGACTATTCCGAGTCGCTGCTGGAGTTCATCACGCCTGCACTGCCGGACCCTGCGGACACGCTGGCGAGCCTGGACAAGATTCACCGTTTTGCCTACAGCAAGCTCGGCAACGAGTACCTGTGGAGTCCGTCGATGCCGTGCCCGCTGCCGGCCGAGGAAGATATCCCGATCGCCTACTACGGCACCTCCAACATCGGTCAGCTCAAGTACGTCTACCGCAAAGGCCTGGCCCTGCGTTACGGCAAGACCATGCAATGCATCGCCGGGATTCACTACAACTTTTCCCTGCCGGAAAAGCTCTGGCCGCTGCTCAAAGAGGCTGAAGGCTTTGTCGGCACCGACCGCGACTATCAGTCGGCGGCCTATATCGCGCTGATCCGCAACTTCCGCCGCTACAGCTGGCTGCTGATGTACCTGTTCGGCTCTTCGCCAGCGCTGGACGCCGGCTTCCTGCGCGGTCGCTCCCATCAGCTGGAGCAATTTGACGCCGAAACCCTGTACCTGCCGTACGCCACCAGCCTGCGCATGAGCGACCTGGGTTACCAGAGCAACGCGCAAGCCGGACTGACACCGTGCTACAACGACCTGAACAGCTACACCGACAGCCTGCGCAAAGCAGTGGCCACGCCGTACCCGCCGTACGTCGAAATCGGCACGCACCAGGACGGTGAGTGGGTTCAGCTCAACACCAACATCCTGCAGATCGAAAACGAGTACTACTCCAACATCCGCCCGAAACGCGTGACCTACACCGGCGAGCGGCCGATCCAGGCGCTGATGGCCCGTGGCATTCAGTACGTTGAAGTGCGCCTGTTGGACATCAACCCGTTCATGCCGATGGGTATCGACTTGCCAGAGGCACGTTTCCTCGACGCATTCCTGCTGTATTGCGCGCTGAACGACAGCCCGCTGCTGACCGCCACCACCTGCGGCAACGCCACCTCGAACTTCCTCAGCGTGGTCAAGGAAGGTCGTCGTCCGGGCCTGCAATTGCAACGCGATGGTCAGTCGGTGGACATGAAAGAGTGGGCCTTGGAGCTGCTGGAAAAAATCGCCCCGCTGGCCGCGCTGCTCGATCAGAGCCACGGCGGCGACGCCCACAGCAAAGCCCTCGACGCACAACTGGCGAAAATCCAGAACCCTTCCCTGACCCCTTCCGCGCAAGTACTGGCAGCGATGACCGAGCACAAGGAAAGCTTCGCCCAGTTCTCCCTGCGCCAGAGTCAGGCCCACGCCGAGTTCTTCCGCAGCGAGCCGCTGCCTGCCGAAGAGCAGGCGCGCTTTGAAGAGCTGGCGCGCTCGTCGCTGGCCCAGCAAACTGAGCTTGAGCAGAACGAAGTCGGCGATTTCGACGTGTTTGTCGGGTCGTACCAGGCGAGCATTCTGGCGATCAGTAACTAGATATACACCTCTGTGGCGAGGGAGCTTGCTCCCGCTGGAGTCCGAAGGACTCCCAATTCCAGCGATGGTGTTTTACCTGATAAAACCCGTCGCTGATTTTGCGTCTGCTTCGCAGACGAGCGGGAGCAAGCTCCCTCGCCACAATGCTGTACACAGCTCGCTGTCAGGTTTTTCCGCTCATAAGCTCATTCGAAAAAGTTATTTATTTTCGAATTCTTAGATCATTTAGTCTCATCACTCGCCGAAACCCCGGCCGCCTGATGAGGACTTTCATGATGAAACTGCACTTCCCCCTACGCCTCCTGGCGGCCGCTTCCCTGGCTGCAGCGAGCTTTTTCGCCCAAGCGGCTGATGTCACCGTCGCCTACCAGACCACCGTCGACCCAGCCAAAGTCGCCCAGGCTGACGGCAGTTACGAAACCGCCACCCACGCCAAAATCGACTGGCGTAAGTTCGACAACGGTGCCGACATCATCGCTGCCATCGCCTCGGGCGACGTGCAGATCGGCTACCTCGGCTCCAGCCCGCTGACGGCTGCAATCACCCGCAAGGTTCCGGTCGAAACCTTCCTCATCGCCACTCAGATCGGCGCCGCCGAAGCACTGGTGGCCCGTGACGGTTCCGGGATCAAGACCCCGCAGGACCTGATCGGCAAGAAAATCGCCGTGCCATTCGTTTCCACCGGTCACTACAGCCTGCTGGCCGCGCTCAAGCACTGGAACATCGACCCGTCGAAAGTCCAGATCCTCAACCTCGCGCCGCCGGCAATCATTGCCGCGTGGAAACGCGGCGACATCGACGCGACCTACGTGTGGGACCCGGCGCTGGGTGTTGCCAAGGAAAACGGCAACGTGCTGATCACTTCCGGCGAACTGGCCAAGTTCGGCGCGCCGACCTTCGATGCGTGGATCGTGCGCAAGGATTTCGCCGAGAAGCATCCGGAAATCGTCAGTGCCTTCGCCAAAGTCACCCTCGACGCCTACGCCCGCTACCGCAAAGACCCGCAAGCCTGGCTGGCGGATAAGGGCAATGTCGACAAACTGGTGAAACTCTCCGGTGCCAAGGCCAGCGACATTCCGTTGCTGCTGCAAGGCAACGTCTACCCGCTGGCGGCTGATCAGGTGATCACCCTCGGCGCGCCGACCACCAAGGCCATCACCGACACCGCGGCGTTCCTCAAGGAACAAGGCAAGGTCGAGGCTGTGCTGCCGGACTACGCCCCTTACGTCAGCGCCAAGTACATCACTAATTGATCGGGAGTTGACCGCGATGGCCTTGCTTCAGCTGGAGCGCATCAGCGCACAGTACCCTGGTAACCCGGAACCGGTGCTGGCGGATATTTCCTTAAGCCTTGGGCCCCAGCAATTGCTGGTCGCCCTCGGCCCGTCCGGCAGCGGCAAGACCTCGCTGTTGAACCTGATTGCCGGGTTTGTCGAACCCAGCGCCGGACGCATCACCCTTGACGGCGTGCCGGTCAAAGGTCCGAGCGCCGAGCGTGGCGTGGTGTTCCAGGACGACGCGCTGCTGCCCTGGCAGGACGTGTTGGCCAACGTCGGTTTCGGTCTGGAACTGGCCGGCGTGCCGCGTGATAAACGCGAAGTCCGCGCCCGGGAAATGCTCGCGCTGGTCGACCTCGCAGGCTTTGATGCGCGCCGCATCTGGCAGCTCTCAGGTGGTCAGAAACAACGTGTCGGCCTGGCCCGCGCACTCGCTGCCGACCCACGCGTGCTGCTGATGGACGAACCCTTCGGCGCCCTCGACGCGTTCACCCGCGAACAGATGCAGGAACTGTTGCTGCAAGTCTGGCGACGCACCGCCAAACCGGTGTTCCTGATTACCCATGACATTGAAGAAGCAGTATTCCTGGCCACGGATCTGATTCTGTTGGCGCCCAACCCTGGGCAAATCGTCGAGCGCCTGCAGCTGGATTTCGGTCAGCGTTACGCCGCTGGCGAATCGGCTCGTGCGATCAAATCCGACCCACGCTTTATCGAAACCCGCGAACACGTACTCGCCCGTGTGTTCTCCCAACGCAGCGCCGCCCAGCGGCAGGAGCGCGCATGAGCAGTTATGAAATCCCGGCCACGACGGCCAGCCCCACCAGCCCATCGACGCTGATTCCGCTGCGTCGCAGCCTCGGCACACGCTGGATCAGCGTACTGACGCTGATCGCTTTGCTCGCGGTTTGGTGGGCTGTTACCGCCAGTGGTCTGATCGAGCCGTTGTTCCTGCCACCGCCGGCGGCTGTCCTGCAAAAAGGCTGGTTGCTGGCGACCACGGGCTATATGGACTCGACCCTCTGGCAACATCTGGGCGCAAGCCTCAGCCGGATTGGTCTGGGCCTGGGCTTTGCAGTCCTGACCGCCGTGCCGGTCGGTATCGCCATTGGTCACAACCGCATCGCACGCGGCGTTCTCGACCCGCTGATCGAGTTCTACCGGCCGATACCACCGTTGGCCTATCTGCCGTTGATCGTGATCTGGTGCGGCATTGGTGAGCTGTCCAAGGTGTTGCTGATCTATCTGGCGATCTTCGCCCCGATCGCCATCGCCACCGCGACCGGTGTGCGCACCGTCGACCCGGCCAAGTTGCGCGCGGCGCAGTCGTTAGGCGCGACCCGGGCCCAGCTGATTCGCCATGTGATTTTGCCGAGCGCGTTGCCGGACATTCTGACCGGCGTGCGTATTGGCTTGGGCGTGGGTTGGTCGACGCTGGTGGCTGCCGAGTTGATCGCCGCCACCAGCGGCCTGGGCTTCATGGTGCAGTCGGCCGCGCAATTTCTGGTCACCGATGTGGTGGTGCTGGGGATTCTGGTGATCGCGCTGATCGCCTTCGCCATGGAAATGGGCCTGCGAGCGCTGCAACGCAAACTGGTGCCGTGGCATGGCCAGGCGCATTGAGACGTTTTTTAAGCACTGACTACGCCGACAGTTCGGCGCCCGAATTGAAGAGAAAGCCATGAGCAGCCTGACCGTCACCCCACTCAGCACCGCCCTCGGCGCGCAGATCAGCGGCGTCGATATCTCCCAGCCGCTGAACCTCGAACAGCGCGATGCGATCGAGCAGGCACTGCTCAAGCACCAAGTGCTGTTCTTCCGCGAGCAGCCGATCAACCCGCAACAGCAGGCACGCTTCGCGACGAACTTCGGCGACCTGCATATTCACCCGATCTACCCGAATGTACCGGAACAGCCAGAAGTGTTGATCCTCGACACCGCTCATACCGATGTGCGTGACAACGCCGTGTGGCACACCGACGTGACCTTCCTGCCGACCCCGGCCCTTGGCGCGGTGCTCAGCGCCAAGCTGTTGCCGGAGTTTGGGGGCGACACCTTGTGGGCCAGCGGTATTGCGGCGTACGAAACCCTGTCGACGCCTCTGCAAAACCTGCTGCAAGGCCTGACCGCGACCCACGATTTCGTCAAATCCTTCCCGCTGGAGCGCTTTGGCACCACGCCTGAAGCCTTGGTTCAGTGGGAGGCCGCCCGCAAGAAAAATCCACCGCTGTCGCATCCGGTGATCCGCACGCACCCGGTGAGCGGGCGCAAGTCGTTGTTCGTCAATGAAGGCTTCACGACGAAGATCAATGAGCTCTCGGAAACCGAAAGCGAAGCGATTCTGAAGCTGCTGTTCGCCCATGCTACCCGGCCGGAATTTACCATTCGCTGGCGCTGGCAGGAAAACGACGTGGCGTTCTGGGATAACCGCGTGACCCAGCATTTCGCGGTGGACGATTACCGACCGGCACGGCGAGTGATGCACCGGGCGACAGTGTTGGGGGATGTGCCGTTTTTCCGCTGAGATGATCATTCCCACGTGGGGCGTGGGAATGATCATTACGGGGTTATTCCGCCGTCGAAGGCTTCTCCCACAAATTGATCCCGCCCTCCTGGGCAAACCGGTCAATCTCTGCCAGTTCCTCAACGCTGAAGCTCAAGTTTTTCAACGCCCCGACGTTCTCGATAATCTGCTCTGGTCGGCTCGCACCTATCAGCGCTGAGGTCACACGCGGGTCGCGCAGTGTCCAGGCCAGGGCCATTTGCGCCAGGCTTTGGCCACGGCGCTTGGCGATTTCGTTGAGGGCGCGCACCAGGGCGATGTTGGCATCGGACAGGTGCGAGGCTTGCAACGAGTCACCGCCCGGACGATTGACCCGTGCATCTTTGGGTACGCCGTTGAGGTACTTGTCGGTCAACAACCCCTGAGCCAACGGCGTGAAGGCAATCACACCCGCGCCGAGTTCATCGGTGGCGTCCAGCAGATCCTTTTCCACCCAACGGTTGAGCAGGTTATAGGCCGGCTGGTGGATCAACAGCGGGACCTTCCACTCTTTCAGCAGTGCAGCCATTTCGCGGGTTTTCGCCCCGGAATACGACGAGATACCGATGTACAGCGCCTTGCCCTGCTGCACGGCGGTGGCCAGCGCACTAGCGGTTTCTTCCAGCGGAGTGTCCGGGTCGAAGCGGTGGGAGTAGAAAATATCCACATAGTCGACGCCCAAGCGTTGCAGGCTCTGGTCGAGGCTGGCCAGCACGTATTTGCGCGAGCCACCGCCCTGGCCGTAAGGGCCAGGCCACATGTCCCAACCGGCCTTGCTGGAGATGATCAACTCGTCGCGGTAAGACTTGAAGTCTTCGCGCAGCAAACGGCCGAAATTGATCTCGGCACTGCCGTACGGCGGGCCGTAGTTGTTGGCCAGGTCGAAGTGATTGATACCCAGGTCGAAGGCAGTACGCAGCAAGGATCGCTGGGTATCGATCGGCGTGCTGTCGCCGAAGTTGTGCCACAAGCCCAGCGACAGTGCCGGCAGCACCAGCCCGCTGCGACCGACGCGGCGGTAAGGAATGGAGTCGTAACGATCAGCAGCAGCGGTGTAAGTCATCGAGCCCTCTCTTGTTATGAGCGACGAAGTCGTCAGCGTTGCCCAGCATACGCTCAGGCAACGCATTCAAAACGGGGAGTTCGACTAAATGCTGAAACGTTTCATACAGTTCTTGATTTTGTCCTTACGCCGACAGTTCGCGCAGGGCCGCTGCTGCCAGAAACCCGGATCTTGAGTTGTACCGTTGATCGCGTCTGACCGTCTGATCAATGCGCTCCAGCAACTGCTCTGGCAACGTTGCATTGAAACGCACGGACTTGCCGAAATACGGCGTCACATCAAACTCGACCACTGCCCAAACACCTCCCGCGTAATCCGGGTTTTCGAAGTGCTCGTCGATCTCGCGCACCTGCGGCAATGGATCGCCATCAGCGACCAGTCCTTCGTAATGCAACGCCAGCGCTTCTTTAACGTTTTCGAGCGCCTGCGCCACCGTTCCACCTGCTGAGAAACAACCCGCAACGTCGGGGATGATCACGCCGTAATCTGAGCCGGCATCCTTGTGCAGTACGACTGGGAATTTCATGGGGATAGGCCCTTCCAATCCGCCCCCATCGGGGCGTTGATCGATATTCTCCAGGCTCATTTCAAGCCCGCCTGTTTCAAAATGCTGTTGATTGTTCCCTTTGTCGTCAGCATCTGCTGCGACTTTACCCGGCAAAGGGACACCCCAATACACACCATACACACTCGGTTAAATATTAGCCCATCGCAAACACCCGAACTCGTGGCGACATGTGTCGGTTGTGCGGGCAGAACATCGACACCGGCATTGGAGGTGCCCGCCAGTGGGTTGGTTTAAGCGCCATTCTGCTGAACGCCGCCTATGCTCGGTATGACAAATACCGACTCAGGAGCACACTTCATGCACACCACGATCATCATCACCTTCGGCCTGGTCTTGCTGGCGCTGATGCTGTTCATCGGTGAAAAGCTCGGCTTCAGCCGCCAGACCCTGACCTACAGTTTCGTCGTCCTGTGGCTGGCGCTGACGGTGATCAACGGCGCTATCGGCATGATCACCGCCGGGCAACCGCTAATCTCCGAATTGATGGTGGGCTTCATGGTGTTCAGCGTACCGGTGGCCGCTCTGGTGTTGTTCATGACCTTGAACATCGCCTGAGCACCACCGGCCTCGATCAGCGCACCAGATGCAGGAACTGCATGTGTCGCTCGTACTGATCGAGGATGTCGTTGATGATTTGCTCCTTGGTGTAGCCCACCAGATCGTAATCCTGACTGCCTTCGCTCAGGTGCACTTCAGCCCGGTAGTAGCGACGGTTGTTGAGCTCTTTGGAGCCCATCCCGCCACGGGCGAAGGACGGTGTGAAGTAACCGCGCATTTGCGCCTGGTAGATGAACGGATGCTGCTCACCGTGACCAATTTCCAGGCTGACACTGTCGTTGGCCGGGTCCGGTTGGGTGACTACGTTCAAGCCTTTTTCAGCGAACACCGCCGTCACTTCTTCAATCGCCGGACGCACCGTCGTATCGAGAAAACGGTACACCTCGTCACGCGACGGAAAGTGCACAGCCTGACTCAGACGCTGACGCCAGCCACCCTTACCGCGCCGTGACGATGCCGAGACTGGAGCCAAGGAATGCAGCTGGGCGATCTGCTTCTGCGATTCGAGGTAGAACGCCTTGTGCAGCCCCCACATCATCAGCAACAGAATCAGCGAGAACGGCAACGAGGTCAGTACCACCGCTGACTTCAACGAATCGATGCTGCCGGCAAACAATAATGCACTGGTGACCAGCGCGGTCATCGCGCCCCAGAACACCCGCAACCATTTCGGCCCGTCTTCATCGGCGTTACCGCCCTTGGCCGACAGCGTCGAGAGCACCACGGTGCCGGAGTCGGCCGAGGTGACGAAGAACACGAAGCTGATGAACACCGTAACGGCGATCACCGTTTTACTCCATGGGTAGGTTTCCAGCAGCAAGTAGAGGGTCATCGACGGGTTCTCGATGGCCGACAGGCCAAGGGCACTCATGCCGTGGTTGAGTACCTGGTCGATGGCGCTGTTACCGAAGATCGACATCCACGCCAGGGTGAAGCCGAGCGGAATCAACAGCACACCGAAGACGAATTCACGGATGGTCCGGCCACGGGAAATACGTGCGATGAACAGGCCCACGAACGGCGACCACGCGATCCACCAGGCCCAGTAGAACACCGTCCAGCCGCCCAGCCAGTCGCTGGGTTTGTCATAGGCATAAAGGTCGAAACTCTTCATCGGCAAGGCGCCGAGGTAATCGCCGAGGTTCTGGATCAGAGTATTGAGCAGGTGCTGGGTAGGGCCGGCGAACAACACGAACAGCAACAGCGCACAGGCCAGCAGCATGTTGATGTCGGACATCACCCGCACGCCTTTATCGACGCCGGCGACGGCAACGATGATCGCCGCGCCCATCATCAGCGTGATCAGGCCGACCTGAATCCACTGGGTGTGGGCAATGCCGAACAAGTAGTCGAGGCCGGAGTTGAGGTGCAACACGCCGAAACCCATGTCAGCGCCCAGACCGAACACCGTGGCGATGATGCCGAAGCCATCCACCGCGTAACCGATCGGGCCGTTGATGCGTTTGCCGATCAGCGGATAAAGCGCCGAGCGCAGGGCCAGCGGCAGGTTATGCCGATAGGCGAAATAGGCCAGCGCCATGCCGACAAACGCGAACACGCCCCAGCCGTGGAGGCCCCAATGCAGAAACAGCACCTGCATCGCCTGGCGTGCCGCATCGGCCGTGCCGGCCTCGCCCTGCGGCGGTTGCAGCATGTGCGTCAGCGGTTCAGAGACGCAGAAGAAAAACAGCGTGATGCTGATCCCGGCGGCGAACAACATGCCGGCCCAGGACAGGTAACTGAATTCGGGCTCGTCGTGGTCGGCACCGAGCTTGATCTTGCCGTAGCCGGACAAGGCGGTGACCACCACGAAGACCAGATACAGGGTCATCGCCAGCATGTAGTACCAGCCGACCGTGTTGGCCGCCCAGTTTTGCGCCGCCAGCAACCAGGCGCCGGACTCTTGCGGGAAGGCGATGACCACTAGGCCGAACAGTAAAATGAAGGTCGCCGCGAAGTAGAACACCGGCGGATTCATGCGGATCTGGCCGCTTGGAGGGGTGAACGATGCACTCATGAAGCGTGCACCTCGAGGGGGTAAAACGTGGCTGTCAATAACGGACTCAGCAAAGGCTAGCCTCCTGTTGTGAGCGGGCAGCGAACCACCGGTTTAACTTGAATGAACGTTCAAGTTAAACATGGATAGGCTGTGAGGACTAATCGCGAGGTTCGGCGGTACGTCTGTGGCGAGGGAGCTTGCTCCCGCTGGGACGCGCAGCGGCCCTAAAAACATAGAAGCTGACGACTGCTTCGCCCGAACGCGGACCGGCCGACGGGAGCAAGCTCCCTCGCCACAAAAATGAGTGCCTTCACGCCAGCTCAAGGAGGGAATGGCTGGAACTATCATCAGCCTCAGGGCTTACTTCTGCGTCCCGTCATCATGCTGCAAGTTCGCCTGGGTCAAATTGCATCCGGCCGGTACGCTGCGAGTCAGCCAGACGTTACCGCCGATGGTCGAGCCCTTGCCGATGGTGATCCGTCCGAGGATGGTCGCGCCGGCATAGATCACCACGTCGTCTTCAACGATCGGATGGCGCGGATGGCCCTTCTGCAACTGGCCGTCTTCATCAGCCGGGAAGCGTTTGGCGCCGAGGGTCACGGCCTGGTAAATGCGTACCCGCTCGCCGATGATCGCGGTTTCGCCGATCACCACGCCCGTGCCGTGGTCGATGAAGAAGCTACGGCCGATCTGCGCGCCCGGGTGAATGTCGATGCCGGTGGCCGAGTGCGCGATTTCCGCGCTGATCCGCGCCAGCAATGGCAGCCCGGCGCGGTACAAATGGTGGGCCAGACGATGGTGAATCACCGCCAGAATCCCCGGATAGCACAGCAGCACTTCATCGACACTGCGTGCTGCCGGGTCACCGTGATACGCCGCCAGTACATCGGAATCCAACAGGCTGCGCAGACCTGGCAAGGCCAGGGCGAAATCCTGGATCAGGCTGATCGCCCGCGCCTCGACTTCGGTATCGACCCGGGCGCTTTGTCGCGCGACATAGCGCAGCTCCAACCGCGCCTGAGCCAGCAGCGCGTTCAGCGCCACATCCAGCGTATGCCCGACGTAAAAGTCTTCGCTCTCTTCACGCAGATCCACCGGGCCCAGGCGCATCGGGAACAGCGCACCGCACAATGCTTCGAGAATCTCCGCCATCGCCGCACGCGATGGCAGCTCACGCCCGCCCTGCTCGCCGCTGATACGACCGTTCTGCGCACGCCACTGGTCGCGGGCAGTGCGCAGTTGGCTGACGATGGTCTGTAATTGCCAATGGCTGGAACGCTGGCTCACGGTAAAACTCCTCACGTGCGGCGGCCGGACAGTAAGGCCGCCTGAACGGAGTTCACTTTACGGTATGCGCTCAAAGCGGAATTAAGAACGAATAGTGCTGTATTAAACACTTTTTGGCATAAGCGACATTGTCGGTTGCCCGAGCAAATCGGCCTGCCTATAGTCCAGTCATCTCCCACAACCCGTGCGGCCCCATGATCAAACAACAGCTGGCTCGTTTTAATCGTCTGGACCTTCTTGCCAATGCTACCGCGCTGGAAAAACTCGAACGCTTGTCGACCTGGCTAGGGCGTGATGTCTACGTCAAACGTGACGACCTGACACCGTTGGCCATGGGCGGCAACAAGCTGCGCAAACTCGAATACCTCGCCGCCGACGCGCTCGCGCAAGGTGCCGATACGCTGATCACCGCTGGCGCCATCCAGTCCAACCATGTGCGTCAGACGGCAGCGCTTGCCGCCAAACTGGGCCTGGGCTGCGTCGCCTTGCTGGAGAATCCGATCGGCACTGATGACAGTAATTACCTGGGCAACGGCAATCGCCTGCTGCTGGACTTGTTCGATGCCAAGGTCGAGCTGGTAGAGAACCTCGATAACGCCGACCAACAGTTACAAGCCCTGGCCGAGCGTCTGCGCAGTAACGGCAAAAAACCTTATCTGGTGCCGATTGGCGGCTCCAACGCCTTGGGCGCGCTGGGCTATGTACGAGCCGGACTGGAGCTGGCCGGGCAAATCGAGGACAGCGGCCTGGAGTTCGCCGCCGTGGTGCTGGCTTCGGGCAGCGCCGGGACTCACAGCGGTCTGGCGTTGGCGCTGAGCGAAGTACTGCCGGACTTGCCGGTGATCGGCGTCACCGTTTCGCGCAGCGACGAAGACCAGCGACCGAAAGTCCAGGGCCTGGCCGAGCGCACTGCCGAACTGCTGGGCGTGAACCTGCCGGCGAGTTTCAAGGTGCAATTGTGGGACGAGTATTTCGCTCCGCGTTACGGCGAGCCGAACGCTGGAACCCTCGCTGCCGTCAAGTTGCTGGCCAGCCAGGAAGGGCTGTTGCTCGACCCGGTCTACACCGGCAAGGCCATGGCCGGCTTGCTCGACGGTATCGGCCGGCAGCGCTTCAATGACGGCCCGATCATCTTCCTGCACACCGGAGGTGCGCCGGCGTTGTTTGCCTATAGCTCGGCGTTTTGAGCCAGCCGGAAAAAGATCTTCTGTGGTGAGGGAGCAAGCTCCCTCACCATAGGAATTACACGAAGCATTTATATTCCAATAAAGAATAACAAGCTGAATTTATATTATTTTCACATCTAAAAGCCTCGTCATATAGTCGCGCCGCAGGCGCAATTGCCGCGAGACGCATACGCTGCTTTTAGGGCACGATGTTGCAGCCGTTCAATTCTCGGTTTTGCCTGCTTCTCCAAAAAACGTCTTCATAAAAAAACACAGGGGCTTGTCATGAATTTTTCCGCATTTCGTCGAAATCTGCTGGTGGGCTCGCTGGGCCTGGTACTCGGTGCTGGCCTGTTGGGGCAAGCAGTGGCCGGTGAGCAGCTGCAAAAAATCAAGGAAGCTGGCGTGATCAACGTCGGCCTGGAAGGCACTTATCCACCGTTCAGTTTCGTCGATGCCAACGGCAAACTGGCCGGCTTCGAAGTGGAGTTCTCCGAAGCCCTGGCCAAAGAGCTGGGCGTGAAGGTCAAACTGCAACCGACCAAATGGGACGGCATCCTCGCGGCGCTGGAGTCCAAGCGCCTGGACGCAGTGATCAACCAGGTGACCATCTCCGAAGAGCGCAAGAAGAAGTATGACTTCTCCGAGCCTTACACCGTTTCCGGGATTCAGGCGCTGGTGCTGACGAAGAAGGTTGCGGAGCTGAACATCAAGACCGCCGCCGACCTGACCGGCAAGAAAGTCGGCGTAGGCCTGGGCACCAACTATGAGCAGTGGGTAAAGGCCAATGTGCCGGGTGCTGAAGTCCGCACCTACGAAGATGATCCGACCAAGTTCCAGGACCTGCGCGTTGGCCGCACCGACGTCATTCTGATCGACCGCCTCGCCGCGCTGGAATACGCCAAGAAGGCCAAGGACACCACCGCCGCTGGCGAAGCGTTCTCCCGTCAGGAAGCCGGCATTGCCCTGCGCAAAGGCGAGCCTGAGCTGCTGGCTGCGGTGAACAAGGCCATCGACAAGCTGCGTGCCGACGGTACGCTGAAAAAGCTTTCGGAAAAATACTTCAGCGCTGACGTCACCCAATAATGGAAGAAGCTTTCCAACTCGCACTGGACTCCGCGCCCTTTTTGCTCAAGGGCGCGTATTTCACGGTCATCCTCAGCCTGGGCGGGATGTTCTTTGGTCTGTTGCTGGGGTTTAGCCTGGCCTTGATGCGCTTGTCGCGCTTCAAGCTGGTGAGCTGGATCGCCCGCATCTATGTGTCGTTCTTTCGCGGCACGCCGTTGCTGGTGCAACTGTTCGTGATCTATTACGGCTTGCCGCAATTGGGTATCGAACTTGATCCGCTGCCAGCGGCCTTGATCGGCTTCTCGCTGAACATGGCTGCCTACGCCTGCGAAATCCTCCGTGCCGCGATCAGTTCCATCGAACGCGGCCAGTGGGAAGCCGCTGCCAGTATCGGCATGACCCGCGCGCAAACCCTGCGCCGGGCCATCCTGCCGCAAGCTGCGCGAACGGCGTTGCCGCCACTGGGCAACAGCTTCATTTCGCTGGTCAAGGACACCGCGCTGGCGGCGACCATTCAGGTGCCGGAACTGTTCCGTCAGGCACAGCTGATCACCGCCCGTACCTTCGAAATTTTTACCATGTATCTTGCCGCCGCACTGATCTACTGGGTGCTTGCAACGGTGCTCTCGCACCTGCAAAACCAGTTGGAAGAGCGGGTCAATCGGCACGACCAGGAGTCCTGACCCCATGATTGTCGTGGAAAAACTGACAAAGCAGTTCAAGGGTCAAGTGGTGCTCAATGGCATCGATCTGAAGGTTGAAGAAGGCGAGGTGGTGGCAATCATCGGCCCTAGCGGCTCGGGCAAGACCACCTTCCTGCGTTGCCTGAACTTTCTTGAAGAACCCACCAGCGGCCGGATCAAGGTCGGCGACATCGAGATCGATGGCAGCCGCCCGCTGAACCAGCAGCAGAGCCTGGTGCGCCGGTTGCGCCAGCATGTCGGTTTCGTGTTTCAGAACTTCAATCTGTTCCCTCATCGCACGGCCCTGGAAAACGTCATCGAAGGCCCTTTGGTGGTGAAGAAAATGCCAAAGGACCAAGCATTGGCGCTGGGTCGAAAACTGCTGGCCAAGGTCGGCCTGGCAGGCAAGGAAGACGCCTATCCGCGCAGGCTGTCCGGTGGGCAGCAACAGCGCGTGGCAATCGCCCGGGCGCTGGCCATGGAGCCGGAAGTGATTCTCTTCGACGAACCAACCTCGGCGCTCGATCCGGAACTGGTCGGCGAAGTGCTGGCGGCCATTCGCAGTCTGGCCGAAGAAAAACGCACGATGGTCATCGTTACCCACGAAATGAGTTTTGCTCGTGATGTGGCGAACCGGGTGGTGTTTTTCGACAAGGGCGTCATTGTCGAACAAGGTGAAGCAAAGGCATTGTTTGCCAATCCAAAAGAAGAACGAACCCGACAATTCCTCAACAAGTTCCTCAACTCCCGAAGTTAACAATCACCATCAAAAATAGAGTAAGCACTGTCAACTTCCACGGAAGGAAGTGACATTTATCACACCACTTGACTCGTCTCACCCGCCTCCCGCCGATTTCCGTAATTAATTAATCACCCCAGTCGAAAGCGGTATATAGATACCTCCTGCAACATCCTCCCGCCACGTAACCTCCAACACACTCAGACTGATTCAATGCCGAAAAACACTGGAAACACTGGCTCACAAATCGAGCGCACCCAGGAAAAAGCCGAACAGCATGTCCATCGATCGCTAATTAGAGGTAGGAAATATCTGAATAGCCTGGCATTCCCACGTTCTCAACTTGCGTCTATTGACACCCCGTCGACCACTCCCTTATCTAGGCGCTAACAGGCATTTCACAGTACTTGAATATAGTTAATCGCCTACTACCCTAACGCCTTCGACACTTCCGAAATGGACTTCGCTGCGATGTTTCAAGGAGAACACACATGACTTGTATGTCGAACAAAGTTGAACTGGCGGCTCCCGGCCTGACGCAGTCGCCCGGCTCTGCCATCAACATCACTTCCGCGGCTTACCTGCTGATCGAAATACCACCTTATGCCGGTATGGACGAAGGTGATCTGATCGAACTGTTCTGGGATAACTGCTATGTGGCCTCAAAGGTGCTCAACCGCGCAGAAGTCGGTCAGCCACTCAACCTGCGGATTCCCGAGAGTTTTATCCGCAACGGCAGCTCGCGTATCCACTACCGGCTCATGCAAGTCGGGCAAGGCCCGGCGCTGTCCGCGGTGAAACAGGTCCAGGTCAAACTCGACTGCCCGGGTGGTCAGCCACACACCCTGTGCGCAGATGAAAACCAGCACCTGGAGCCATTGGGTATTCCCGAGATGATTCGCCGTCACGGGGTCAATCCGAACCAGATCAAACGTGGCGTGCCACTGATCATCGAACCTTATCTGAACATGGCGGCTGATGATGAAATCACCCTGCGCTGGGGCGATGTGCGCATGGACCTGCCCAAGATCAAACCCGGCGAAGTCGGCCACCCGATCAACGTCTGGGTGCCGCCCTCAGTGATTCTTGAAGCCGGTGAAGATAACCGGCTGGAAGTCACCTACTGCATCCTCGATCGCGTCGGTAACAACTCGCGCTGGGCGCCGGCACGCACCTTGAAAGTCGGCTGCGCCAATACCTACCTGAAAGTACCGGCCAGGAAGTGCTGAAGGCCCCTGCCCCCTGCGACCGATGAGATCCCTGTAGCAGCTGGCGCAGCCTGCTGCTACAGGGTTGCGTTACATCCGCCCATGCGAACAACCACAGGGCTGATGACACCCTTCTATGCATATTCCTAAAAGTTAGTTCATTAATTTTTAATACGCTATTAGGGTATATGAACCGGACCACCGGACATTCTTGATTTTGATTTCGCCGCACGCTGCGGCTTATCCATGAGATGTGAGGTAGGTATGGTCAGGAACATAATCACCCCGGTGCAAATCGCCAGGGCATTGCGTGCAGCCAAGGAGCGGCGCTGATGTCTAATCTGGCAGATGCAAACGTTCAGAGTGATCTGGACATTCCCCCGCTGTTGTTGCCCGCGCAGGTTTTGCGCAACGACGCACAAGCCCTCGAAGCAGCCCGTGAACTTGCTCAGGTCGCCCGCTTGCAAGCCGCGCGACGCGATCAACAGCGCAAGTTGCCCTGGGCGGAAATCGAACAGTTCACCCGCAGTGGCCTGGGCAGTATTGCCATCGGCAAAGCGTTCGGCGGCCCCGAGGTTTCATTCGTCACCATCGCTGAAGTCTTCGCGATCATTTCCGCGGCCGACCCGGCACTCGGGCAAATCCCGCAGAACCACTTCGGGATTCTCAACCTGCTCCAGCACACCGCCAACGAACGACAGAAAAAGCAGCTGTTCCAGAGCGTGCTCGACGGTTGGCGAATCGGCAACGCGGGCCCGGAACGCGGCACCAAAAACACCCTGGAGCTCAAGGCCCGCATCACCGCCGACGGTGATGGCTACGTCATCAATGGTCAGAAGTTTTACTCCACGGGCGCGCTGTTCGCGCACTGGGTCGCAGTCAAGGCACTCAACGACGACGGCAAGCAAGTCATCGCTTTCGTCCGTCGCGGCACTCCGGGGCTGCGCATCGTCGACGACTGGTCGGGCTTCGGCCAGCGCACCACGGCCAGTGGCACCGTGCTGCTGAACAATGTGCGGGTCGATGCTGATCTGGTGGTGGAAAACTGGCGGATCAACGACAGCCCGAACATCCAGGGCGCCGTGTCACAGCTGATTCAAGCCGCCATCGACGCCGGCATTGCCCGCGGCGCCATCGATGACGCCATCAGCTTCGTTCGCGAACGCGCACGGCCGTGGATCGACGCCAACGTCGAACGCGCCAGCGATGACCTCTACGTGATTGCCGACATCGGCAAACTGAAAATCGAACTGCACGCTGCCGAAGCGCTACTGCGCAAAGCCGGGAACGTGCTCGATCAAGTCAGCGCCGCGCCGGTCACCGCCGAGTCCGCAGCCCGTGCCTCGATTGCCGTCGCCGAGGCCAAGGTGCTGACCACCGAAATCTCGCTGCTGGCCAGCGAAAAGCTCTTCGAGCTGGCCGGCAGCCGCGCCACCCTCGCCGAGTTCAACCTCGATCGCCACTGGCGCAACGCCCGCGTGCACACCCTGCACGATCCGGTGCGCTGGAAGTACCACGCCGTGGGCACTTATCACCTGAACGGCACTTTACCCGCACGGCATTCCTGGATCTGAACGACCAGAACACTTTTGACCAGATCTCTGGAGAAACACATGACTCTTTCTCACCCCGTCGCGGTCATCACCAGCGATGAGCAAGCCCTTGTCGTCGCCAGCGATCTGGCCGAAGACTTCAAACGCGACAGCGCCCTGCGCGACCGTGAGCGACGCCTGCCCTACCCCGAACTGGAAGTCTTTTCGCGCTCCGGCCTGTGGGGCATCAGCGTGCCCAGGGAATACGGCGGTGCGGGGGTTTCCAACGTCACCCTGGCCAAAGTCATCGCACTGATCGCCCAGGCCGACGGTTCGCTGGGGCAGATCCCGCAGAACCACTTTTATGCCCTCGAAGTGCTGCGCGTAAACGGTACATCCGAGCAGAAAAAACGCCTGTACGCCGAAGTCCTCGCCGGTCAGCGCTTCGGCAATGCACTGGCCGAACTCGGGACCAAAACCGCTCTCCACCGGGTCACCAGCCTGACTCCCGATGGCAACGGTTTTCGCATCAACGGCCGCAAGTTCTACTCCACCGGGGCGATCTACGCACAACGGATTCCGACCACGGTGGTCGATGAAAACGGCGTCCAGCAACTGGCCTTCGTCCCGCGTGACAGCCAGGGCCTGACGGTCATCGATGACTGGAGCGGCTTCGGCCAGCGCACCACCGGCAGCGGCTCGGTGGTGTTCGAAGACGTCTACGTCTCGGCAGACGACGTGATCCCGTTTCAAAGCGCCTTCGAACGTCCGACCCCGGTCGGCCCGCTGGCGCAGATTCTTCATGCGGCCATCGACACCGGCATTGCTCGCGCAGCCTATGAAGACGCGCTGCATTTCGTGCGAAGCAAAACCCGCCCGTGGATCGACTCCGGCAATGACAACGCCACCGAAGACCCGCTGACGATCAAAAGCTTTGGCCACCTGAGCATTCGCCTGCACGCGACGGAAGCACTGCTGGAGCGTGCAGGAGAATTCCTCGACCGCGCCCAGGCCGACACCAACGCCGAAACGATCGCGGCGGCCTCGATTGCCGTGGCCGAAGCGCGCGCCATCAGCACGGAAATCTCCCTGGCGGCCGGCAGCACGCTGTTCGAACTGTCCGGCAGCCAGGCCACCCTCGCCGAGCACGGGTTGGATCGTCACTGGCGCAACGCCCGCGTGCACACCCTGCACGACCCGGTGCGCTGGAAGTACCACGCAATTGGCAACTACTACCTCAACGATGAAAACCCGCCACTGCGAGGGACTATTTGATGCCCTCGCCTCTGACAAAGAAAAAAAAGATCCTGCTCAATGCCTTCAACATGAACTGCATCGGGCACATCAACCACGGCCTGTGGACTCATCCACGGGACAACTCGACCCAGTACAAGACGGTCGAGTACTGGACCGAACTCGCGCAGTTGCTGGAGCGGGGCTTGTTCGACGGGCTGTTCATCGCCGACATCGTCGGGGTGTATGACGTCTATCAGCACTCGGTCGATGTGCCGCTCAAGGAGTCGATCCAGTTGCCGGTCAACGACCCGCTGCTGCTGGTGTCGGCCATGGCCGCGGTGACCAGGAACCTCGGCTTTGGCCTGACCGCCAACCTGACGTATGAGCCGCCGTACCTGTTCGCCCGGCGCCTGTCGACCCTCGATCACCTGAGCCGTGGCCGGGTCGGCTGGAACATCGTCACCGGCTATCTCGACAGCGCCGCCAAGGCCATGGGCCTGAACGAACAGATCGAACATGACCGACGTTACGACCAGGCCGATGAGTACCTTGAGGTGCTGTATAAACTCTGGGAAGGCAGTTGGGAAAGCGATGCGGTGATCAACGACCGCGAGCAGCGGGTCTACGCCCAACCGAGCAAAGTGCACAAGGTCGAGCACCACGGCGAGTTCTATCAGGTCGAGGGTTATCACCTCTGCGAACCCTCGCCGCAGCGCACGCCGGTGCTGTTTCAGGCCGGCAGTTCGGATCGCGGCCTGGTGTTCGCCGGGCAACACGCCGAGTGCGTGTTCATCAGCGGCCAGAACAAGGCCACGACCAAGGTTCAGGTGGACAAGGTCCGCGCCAGCGCCACCGCTGCCGGGCGCAACCCCGAGGACATCAAGGTCTTCATGGGGCTGAACGTAATCGTCGGTGCAACCGAGGAGCTGGCCTGGGCCAAGCACGCTGAATACCTGAGCTACGCCAGCGCCGAAGCCGGGGTGGCGCATTTCTCGGCGTCCACCGGGATCGACTTTTCCGAATACGAACTCGATGAACCGATCCAGTACGTGAAAAGCAACGCCATCCAGTCCGCCACCAAAAACCTGCAAAACAACGACTGGACCCGACGCAAGTTGCTGGAGCAACACGCCTTGGGCGGCCGCTACATCACCGTGGTCGGCTCGCCTGAACAGGTCGCCGATGAGCTGGAATCCTGGATCGCGGAAACCGGTCTGGACGGCTTCAACCTGACCCGCATCGTCACCCCGGAAAGCTACGTCGATTTCATCGACCTGGTGATTCCCGAGTTGCAACGCCGCGGGTCGTACAAGACCGCTTATGACGAAGGCACCTTGCGCGAAAAGCTGTTTCACGCAGAGGCGCATTTGCCCGAGCAACACACAGGATCCACCTACCGACACTAACCGTTGTGGCGAGGGAGCTTGCTCCCGCTCGACTGCGCAGCAGTCGCGCAACCTCCTGCCGAGTTTTAACAGGCACGCCTCATTGAATGGTTTTGGGACCGCTGCGCGGCCCAGCGGGAGCAAGCTCCCTCGCCACAAATATGAGTCACACATTCAATAATTGACTGGAAACCCACCATGAAAAACAACTTGTTCACCCTCCCAGTCAAAGCACTGGCCCTGGCCCTCGGCCTCTTCAGCTCCATGACTTTCGCCACCGACACACCGCTGAAAATCGGCACCACCGCAGCCTTCGCCATCCCATTGGAAGCAGCGGTCGAAGAGGCCGGTAAACAAGGCCTGAAGGTCGAGCTGGTGGAGTTCAGCGACTGGATTGCACCGAACGTCAGCCTGGCCTCGGGCGACATCGATGTGAACTACTTCCAGCACATTCCGTTTCTGGAAAACGCCAAGGCCGCTGCCGGGTTTGATCTGGTGCCGTTTGCGCCGGGCATCATCAACAACGTCGGCCTGTACTCGAAGAAATACAAAAGCTTCGACGAGCTTCCCGAGGGCGCTAGCGTGGCCATCGCCAACGACCCGATCAACAGCGGTCGCGGCTTGCAACTGCTGGCCAAGGCCGGGTTGATCAGCCTCAAACCGGGTGTGGGCTACAAGGCGACCGAAGACGACATCGTCGCCAATCCGAAAAAGCTGAAAATCCTTCAGGTTGAAGCCGTGCAACTGGTGCGCGCGTATGACGACGCCGATCTGGTGCAGGGCTACCCGGCCTACATTCGTCTGGCCAAGACCTTCGATGCCGGCTCGGCGCTGCTGTTCGACGGCCTCGATCACAAGGAATACGTGATCCAGTTCGTGATCCAGCCAAAAAGCAAAACCGACCCGCGCCTGATCAAGTTCGTCGACATCTACCAGCATTCGCCGGTGGTTCGCGCCGCGCTGGATAAAGCCCACGGCAAGCTCTACCAAGCTGGCTGGGAAGGCTGACCATGAATGCCGCCAATGCCCAACTTAGACTGCAAATCCCGCCGTCCAGCAGTGCAGAACAGACCGAGCTGCACCCTGAGTTCAACCGTGCCCATGTGCGCTTTATCAGCGTGGGCAAAACCTACAACGGCCAACAAGGCCCGGTCGCTGCGCTGCACGGCATTGACCTGGCGATCCAGCGCGGTGAAGTGTTCGGCATCATCGGCCGCAGCGGTGCCGGCAAGTCCTCGCTGATCCGCACCATCAACCGCCTCGAACAACCGAGCACCGGTCGGGTGCTGATCGATCAGGTGGACATCGGCGAGTTCGATGAAGACCGTCTGGTGGCGCTGCGGCGGCGGATCGGCATGATCTTCCAGCACTTCAACCTGATGTCGGCGAAAACCGTGTGGCAGAACGTCGAGCTGCCGCTCAAGGTCGCCGGCGTGCCGAAAGCCGAGCGTGAACAGAAGGTCCGTGAACTGCTGGAACTGGTCGGTCTGCAATGCAAACACCAGGCCTATCCGGCGCAGCTCTCGGGTGGGCAAAAACAGCGTGTCGGCATCGCCCGGGCGCTGGTGCACGACCCGGAGATTCTGCTTTGCGATGAGGCCACCTCGGCCCTCGACCCGGAAACCACGCAATCGATCCTCGGCCTGTTGCGCGAGATCAATCAGCGTCTCGGGCTGACGATCATTCTGATCACCCACGAAATGGCGGTAATCCGCGACATTTGTGATCGGGTGGTGGTGCTCGAACACGGGCGGATTGTCGAGCAAGGACCGGTCTGGGAAGTGTTTGGCAACCCGCAGCACGAGGTCAGCAAAACCCTGCTGGCGCCTCTGCAACATGGCTTGCCGGAAGAACTGCAAAGCCGCTTGCAGGCGCAAGCGCAATCGTCGGAATCGGCGGTAGTGCTGCGCTTGCAGTTCACCGGCAACAGCACTGATGAGCCTGATCTGGCGGCGTTGTTCAGTGCGCTCGGCGGTCGCGTGCGCTTGCTGCAAGGCGGCGTCGAACGGATTCAGGGGCACGCCCTAGGGCAATTGTTATTGGCGGTAACCGGTTCGTCCTTGGGCGCCGAAGAGTTGCACCAGCGCGCCAGTCACTGGGCACAACAGGTGGAGGTGCTGGGTTATGTGGTTTGATCGATTGCTGCAGGGCGTTATCGACACGTTTCTGATGGTCGGCGTGTCATCGCTGATCGCGCTGTTGGCGGGTATTCCGCTGGCGGTGATTCTGGTCACCAGTTCCAAGGGCGGCATCTATGAAGCGCCTGCGCTGAACCGTGCGCTGGGGGCCTTCGTCAACCTGTTCCGCTCGATCCCGTTCCTGATTCTGATGGTCGCGCTGATCCCCTTCACCCGCTTGATCGTCGGAACCACCTACGGTGTCTGGGCCGCCGTGGTGCCGCTGACCATCGCCGCCACGCCATTCTTTGCGCGCATCGCCGAGGTCAGCTTGCGCGAGGTCGACCACGGCCTGATCGAGGCTGCCCAGGCCATGGGTTGCCGACGCTGGCATATCGTCTGGCATGTGTTGTTGCCCGAGGCGCTGCCGGGAATCGTCGGTGGTTTCACCATTACTTTGGTCACGATGATCAACTCCTCGGCCATGGCCGGCGCCATTGGTGCTGGTGGACTGGGCGACATTGCGTACCGCTACGGGTATCAGCGCTTTGATAGCCAGATCATGCTGACGGTGATTGTGTTGCTGGTGATTCTGGTGGCGGTGATTCAGTTGGGAGGGGATCGGTTGGCTCGAGGATTGAACAAGCGCTGAACGATCATCGGCATGGGAACGATCATCTTCAAGGGGTATATTCGGCGAACTCACCCTTTGCCTGCGCAGCCGCCATGAAACACACCCCCGACGACCTAAAACAGATCACCGCGACCACTCTGGGCCATTATGATCAGGTGGCCGAGAGTTTCCGTGAAGGCACACGCGACCACGATGTCAGCCAGAACATCGACGCGCTGTTGCGGCACATACAGGGCTCGGCGCCGTTCACCCTGCTCGATTTCGGCTGTGGCCCCGGCCGCGACCTGCAAACCTTCACCCGCATGGGCCATATTGCCATTGGCCTCGACGGCTCCGAACGTTTCGCCCAGATGGCCCGCGAGGACAGCGGCTGTGAGGTCTGGCAGCAAGACTTTTTGAAACTCGATCTGCCGGCCGAACGCTTCGACGGGATCTTCGCCAACGCGGTGCTGTTTCATGTTCCGGTTCAGGAGTTGCCTCGGGTGCTGAAACAGTTGCACGGGACGTTGAAGCCGGGCGGTGTGTTGTTCAGTTCGAATCCACGCGGGGATAACCGCGAAGGCTGGAATGGCCCGCGCTTTGGCGCGTATCACGATCTGGCGGCGTGGCAAAAGCTGCTCACTGAAGCGGGGTTTGTCGAGCTGGAGCATTACTACCGGCCGGCCGGGCTGCCGCGGGATCAGCAGCCTTGGTTGGCGAGTGTCTGGCGTAAAGCCTCTTAGGCATAATCGTTCCCGCGCTCCATTCAGGTCGACAAGGAATTCCGGCGCAGCTCGGCCGTCAGCTCGTCTATGCGCGGGTGCAGCGCCTTGCCGAAGGCCTCGCAGCCAGCAAGGCAAAGAAACTCAGGCCAACGACGAACTTCCGTCCGGGACCGGCGTTGCACAGCAACAACCGCACACTTTTGAGGATCATCGTTCTGCCGACAATAAGGCACACTGCCGGGCAACACAGCAGGAGCTCGCGGATGCTCAAAACCCTCGCGGTGGCCAATTACCGCTCGATCAATAAATTGGTGATCCCGCTCGGGCGCCTGAATCTCATCACCGGGCCCAATGGCAGCGGCAAGTCCAACCTCTACCGCGCTCTGCGGCTGTTGGCCGAAACCGCTCAGGGCGGCGTGGTCAACGCACTGGCGCGCGAGGGTGGGCTGGATTCGACCTTCTGGGCCGGCCCGGAAAACATCAGCCGGCGCATGCGCAACGGTGAGGTGGCGGTCGAAGCCAGCGTGCGCCGGTCGCCCAAGCGCTTGCGCCTGGGCTTTGCCGGTGAGGATTTCAGTTACGCAATCGCCCTGGGCCTGCCGGAACCGTCGCGCTCAGAATTTTCCCTGGACCCGGAAATCAAGCGTGAATGCATCTGGTCGGGGCCGCTGTACCGCCCGGCGAGTCTGCTGGTGAATCGTGCAGGGGCGGTGATTCGCTCGCGGGTCGAGCGCGATTGGGAGGTGCTGGCCCAGCACACACCGGCATTCGACAGCCTGTTCGATCAGGTCGGCAGCCTGCACGCCTCACCCGAGGTATTGCAGCTGCGTGAGTTCATTCGCCGTTGGCGCTTTTACGATCACTTTCGCAGCGACGCCGAGGCGCCGGTTCGTCAACCACAACTGGGCACGCGCACGCCGGTATTGCATCACGATGGCCGCGACCTGGCGGCAGCGTTGCAAACCATCATAGAAATCGGTGATCCCGAGGCGCTGCACGCGGCGATCAGCGATGCATTCCCCGGCGCCCGGCTGAACATCCAGCCGCTGCAAGGCGCGCGGTTTGCCATCGAGTTTTATCAGGAAGGATTATTGCGACCGCTATCCGCCGCCGAGCTGTCGGACGGGACCTTGCGTTACTTGCTGCTGATCGCCGCCCTGCTGACGCCAAGGCCGCCGACGCTGATGGTGCTCAACGAACCGGAAACCAGCCTGCACCCGGACCTGCTGCCGGCATTGGCGCGACTGATCATCCGCGCCTCGGAGCAGTGCCAGGTGTGGGTGGTGTCCCACGCCAGCCGCTTGATCGCAGCATTGCAGCAAGCCCCCGAATGCAACGCCATCGTGCTGGAGAAAAATTTCGGCCAGACGGGGATCGTCGGCCAGGGGATGCTGGACGAACCTGCGTGGAACTGGCCGGACTGAGCCTACACAGATCGTTCCCATGCTCTTGTGGCGAGGGAGCTTGCTCCCGCTGGGGCGCGTAGCGGCCCTAAACCTAAGAATGCGTTTTGTCAGAAGCGGCTGCTGCGCATCCGAGCGGGAGCAAGCTCCCTCGCCACAAGAGCATGGGAACGCTCAAACAATCAGCCCTGCCACTTCCCGCCTTCGACAATCACGCTTTCAGGGTGGGTGTCATCGCTCAGTTCTTTACGCACGTACTGGTCGTAAAGCTTGAGCAGGTATTTGTCTTCACCCAGCTTCGCCAGCTCGGCGTTGACCCAGTCACGCAGTTCGATGTTGCCCTTCTTTACCGCAGGCGCAATCGGTGCCTCGGCACCGAGGGTTTCGGTCAGCACACGGTAGCCCGGGTTCTGTTTGGCCCAGCTGAACAGCACCAGGTTGTCTTGCGCATATGCATCGCCGCGACCATTGGCCAAGGCTTGCAGGGACTCGGAATTTTTCTCGAACTTCAGCAGCTTCCAGTCCGGGTGGTTCTTGGTCAGCCATATATCGGCAGTGGTGCCAGTGGTCACGATAGTGGTGCGGGTCGCCAGGTCATCGAGGTTTTTGACCGAACTTGCCTGCGGCACCAGCGCCTGAACCGCAACCTTGAGGTTCGGGTTGGTGAACTCCACCGCTTCCTTACGCTCCGGGGTGACGGTCATGTTGGCGAGGATCAGATCGACCTTGTCGCTTTGCAGGAACGGAATCCGGCTCGCCGGCTCGACCGCGACGAACTCGACCTTGTTCTCGTCGCCCAGCAGGTCCTTGGCAAATTGACGGCCGATGTCGGTGTCAAACCCCACGTAGCGTCCGGCTTCATCGACGAAGCCGAACGGCGGTTTGTCGGTGAATACACCAACGATCAGCTTGTCCCGCGCCTTGATTTTCTCCAGGTAGCTGGCCGCCGGTGCCGCGCTGGCGGTAGAGGCCGCAGGTTTGGCAGGCGCTTCGGATTTATTGCACCCGGCCAACAGCGCGAGGCCGAACAATGGGAGTAGCAGCAGTGAAGACTTGGCAGTTTTCATGAGGGTTCCAGTTCCTTTGCAAGTGTCTTTTTGGGCAGTGCTTCGACGTAGGAGAACTTCTCCAGGAACTGCTGCGCTCGTGCGGTTTGCGGGTTCGTAAAGAAAATCTCGGGAGGGTTTTGTTCGAGGATGCGCCCGGCGTCCATGAACACAATGCGGTCCGCCACCGCGCGGGCGAAAGCCATCTCGTGGGTCACGATCAACAGCGTCATGCCGTCGCGGGCCAGGCCCTGAATCACTTCCAGCACTTCCTTGACCATCTCGGGATCAAGGGCCGCGGTGACTTCATCGAACAGCATCACCTGCGGGTTCATGCACAGTGAGCGGATGATGGCGATGCGTTGCTGCTGACCACCGGAAAGCTGGCGCGGGAATGCCTCGCGCTTGTCCGCCAGACCGACCCGTTCCAGCAGCGCCAAGGCTTGTTCGCGAGCTTCACGCGCTGGGCGTTTTTGCACCTTGAGCGGGCCGAGCAGGAGATTGTCGAGCACGCTCATGTGCGGGAACAGGTGATAACTCTGGAACACCATGCCGATCTGCTGGCGCACTTCGCGCCAATCGGTGGTCTTGTTCAGTAACTCGCGCCCGGCGAAACGCAGCTCGCCGCTGTGGGCAACTTCCAGACCGTTTAGGCAACGCAGCAAAGTGCTTTTGCCGCAGCCGCTGGGGCCAAGAATGACGATCACCTCGCCGGTTTTGACGCTCAAGTCGATCCCGTTGAGGACCTGATGCTCACCGAAGAACTTGTTGAAACCCTTGAATTCGATCAATGCATTCATGCTTGCGTCCAGCGCCGTTCCAGCACGCGGGAAGCGGCCGAAAGCGGGTAGCAGATAAAGAAGAAAAACAGGAATAACGCGCCGTAGATCAGCACCGACTCGTAGGTACGCTCGATGATCTGCTGGCCGACCTTGATTACGTCGACCACGCCGATCAACACCGCCAGCGAGCTGGTCTTGATGATCCGCGTGTAGACGTTGATGGTCGGTGGCGTCATGCGTTTCAGTGCCTGGGGCAGCAACACGTAACCGAACAGCTGCGGCCCGGACAGCCCGATCGACAGCCCCGCCTCACGCTGGCCACGGGGCAAGGAATGCAGGGCGCCGCGCACCACTTCGCCAACTTCACTGGCGCCCCACAACGACAGCACCAGCACCGCACACCAGAAACTCGGCAGGCTCAGGCCGAAAAAAATCGGCAGGCCGAAGAACAGCAAATACAGCCAGACCAGCACCGGGATTGCCCGGAACAGTTCCAGATAGACTCGCAGCAACGCGTTCAACCACTTCGAATTCAGACTGCACAGCACGCCGTAGAGCACCCCGCCCACTGTGCTGATGGCGATACTCAAAAACGAAATCGACAAGGTTTGCGCAGCGCCTTTGCCTAACTGCGGCAAAGACACCCAAAGCAATTCAAGACCCGAACTGGCCATGCTGGAGCCTCCTTTCCAGGCGGCTGAGCAGCAGCGACAACGGCAAGAACAGCAACACGCAGATCAGCGTCAGCACGGCGAGCATTTCGTAGGTTTTGTAATACAGCGCGATGTAGCTCTTGGTGGTGTAGAGAATCTCCGGCACCGCCACCGCCGAGACCACGGTGGTTTCCTTGAGCAGGAAAATGAAGTTGGCGAACAGCGATGGCAGGCTGAGGATCCCCGCTTGCGGCAGGATCACGTAACGCAGCAATTGCCAGTGCGACAAACCGATCGAGCGCCCCGACTCCAGTTGCGCCGCAGGCACCGCTTCAACGCCGGCCCGCAACACTTCAGTGAGGTAGGCGCCGCCAAGAAAGGTCATGGTAATGATCGCCGCGGCAAAACCGGAAACCTTCACCCCAAGCGCTGGCAATGCAAAGTAGACGAAGAACAGTTGAATCAGCAGCGGCGTGTTGCGCGCCAACTCCACGTACAACGCCACCAGGCGCTGCAAGTACGGCGTGCGGAACACCAGGAGCGTCGCGTTGATCAGGGCGACCAGCAACGAAGTGCTGATGGCGATCAGACCGACCTGCAGCGTCACACCCACAGCGCGCAGAAACGCTGGCAGGGTGCTGAGGATGAAAGCGTAATCGAACGTCATTGAAGATCCTGAACGCCGCAGGGTAAGCGACGGTGGCGCAGTCCATTGGGCTGTGGATAACAACCCGGCAGGCACTAACCTTAAAGGTATAAAAAGAAACATTTAAATACCGATAAAGCATATTGATATCACGCAAAAAACTATTCGCTGGATTGGCGGCAGCAGCAGGAGACAGCTATTTCCCTTTGCGCTGTAGGAAGGATCTTTTTTTCAGATTGCCCCTCCAAGGACGAGCAGCGCGCGGCCACACTCCCCGGCCAAACCATCACAAGGACGATAAAAATGGCAGACGTGAAAACACCCCAGCGGCTGGATCCGCAGGACATCGTGAAGTTATTGACGGCGTTACGCAGGGCGTTGAAGGCCAGAGTGGCCTGATTGATCTTGTGATCTTGTGGCCAGGGAGCTTGCTCCCGCGGGTCGGTCCGCGCTCGGGCGAAGCGACCCCAGATATTCTGTCAGATACATCTCATCGGCTGGCTATGCGGCTGCTGCGCACCCGAGCGGGAGCAAGCTCCCTCGCCACAGGAAGTACGACCACGCAAAAACGCCGACGCTATCGAAAGCCGTCGGCGTTGAAACCTCGGAAGGGTATACCGCTCAATCAGAACGCTGGCAGTACCGCGCCGTTGTACTTCTTGGCAATGAATGCCTTCACTTCAGGGCTGGTCAGGGCCTTGGCCAGTTTCTGCATCGCTACGCTGTCCTTGTTGTCTGGACGCGCGACCAGGAAGTTCACGTAGGGCGAATCCGCACCTTCGATCACCAGTGCATCTTTAGCCGGGTTCAGACCCGCTTCCAGCGCATAGTTGGTGTTGATCATGTCCAGGTCGACCTGATCCAGCACACGCGGCAGCATCGCCGATTCCAGTTCCTTGAACTTGAAGTTGTGCGGGTTCTTGGCGATGTCTTTCGGGGTAGCCAGGGCGTTTTTCGGGTCTTTCAATTCGATCAGGCCGGCTTTCTGCAACAGGATCAGCGCACGGCCGCTGTTGCTGCCTTCGTTCGGGATAGCGATGGTCGCGCCGTCTTTCAGCTCAGCCAGGGTTTTGACCTTTTTCGAGTAGCCGCCGAACGGTTCGACGTGTACGCCGATCACGGTCACCAGGTGAGTGCCTTTGCCTTCGTTGAAGCTTTGCAGGTACGGCAGGGTCTGGAAGTAGTTGGCGTCCAGACGCTTCTGATCGACCTGCACGTTCGGTTGTACGTAGTCGGTGAAGACCTTGATTTCCAGATCCACGCCTTCTTTGGCGAGGGTCGGTTTGATCAGTTCGAGGATCTCGGCGTGCGGCACCGGCGTTGCGGCAACCACCAGTTTTTCGCCAGCCTGGGCCAGGCCCGCAGTCAGGGCAGCCGCCAATGCGGTGAACAACAGAACCTTTTTCATGCAGTGTCCTTATTTGTCGTTGTCGACAACGGCTAAAAAATGAAATGCCAGTGACGTGCTATCGCTGGTGTGGTGCGGACGATACCGAGATTTTTTATTCCCGAACAATATCTTTTATTCACTTTCATATTCCATTTTGTTCATACACAAAAAAGACACCTAACTCCTGTGGCGAGGGAGCTTGCTCCCGCTGGGGTGCGAAGCAGCCCCAAAAAGGTCACCGCGTACTTTCTGAAAAACCGCAGTCGCCTTGTTGGGGGCGCTTCGCACCCCAGCGGGAGCAAGCTCCCTCGCCACAGGGGGTTAAAAGGTTTGCGTCAGGTTTTCGAGCAAACGTTTAAGCGCTGCGCGCTCGCCGGCAGAACCGGAGGTGATGAGCTGCGTTGCCTCTCGCTCGATCAACTCCAATGGCGCAACCACCTGAGGCAAATTCAAATGCGCAGGCGTTATTTCCTCGCCACTGCTCACCAGCAACGCAAAGTGAATGACGTTCTCCAGCTCACGGGTATTGCCCGGCCAGCTGTGCCGTTCCAGAACCTGCTGGGCCGCGTCGCTGATAAACGGTACCGGCAGATTGAGGCGCTGGCTGTAGATACCGAGGAAATACTCGGCCAATGACTGAATGTCACCGACTCGCTCACGCAAGGCCGGCAATTCGAGCTGACCTTCGCTGAGGTAGTGGTAGAGCCGCTCATGAAATTTGCCAGCCGCCACCGCTTGCGTCAGATCGATGCTGGTCGCCGCCACCAGGCGCACATCCACCGGGCTCGGTTGTTGCGCGCCGACGCGGGTGACTTCGTGATTCTCCAGGGCGGCGAGCAATTTGATCTGAATCGGCAACGGCAAATCGCCGATTTCATCCAGGTACAAGGTCCCGCCATTGGCCGAACCAAACCAGCCGGCGCGACTGCTGGCCGAACCACTGAAACTGCCGCCGGCATAACCGAACAACTCGGCATCGGCATAGGTTGGACTGATGGCGCCGCAGTTGACCGATACGAACAAACCACCGCGATCACTGGCGCGGTGGATATGTCGCGCCAATAGCTCTTTGCCGCTGCCGGTTTCACCGCGAATCAACACCGAGATCGAGCGCGGCGCCAGTTGCTCCAGCTCCTGGCGCAGCTGCCGCGAACGCGGGTCGACAAACACCAGCGCTTTGGCGCGAATGCTCAACGGGCTTTTTTCAGCGTCGGGAAAGGTCAGCAAGGGCTGACCGAAAGATTCATGCAAACTCATGGCAGACTCCCGCCCAGAACCGCCAGGAGACGGGGGCGTTTAAATAATAAAGAGGTTCAAGCGCGGCGCAGGGCGTGATGTTCCATGCGGTTTTGCAGGCGATACAGGTAGGCAAAACCCTGCTCCCAACGATGGTGGCCAGACTTCACATTGATGTGCCCGGCACCCGCCAGAATCCCCGCTTCGGCGCCCCAGTTTCGTGCCAACTCAAGCGCCCGCGGAGCGCTGACAGCGGCATCGTTGTCGGAGCTCACCACCTGGCTCGGGAACGGCAGCAGGTGCGTCGGAATCGGTGCAAAGTTACGCAACGCAGGCACACAGGCCGGGCGCTCGACGTCGGCAGGCGCCACCAGCAAGGCCCCGCGAACCTGACGCAATGCCTGAATCGGCGCAGTAGCCGCCCAATGGGCAACGGTGATGCAACCCAGGCTGTGGGCAATCAGGATCACCGGCGTGCTGTCGGCATCAATCGCTTCGGCCAGCGCCGCGACCCAATCCTCGCGGCGCGGCGTCAGCCAGTCGGCCTGCTCTACCCGCGCGCTGTTCGGCAGGCTGTTCTGCCAATGGCTTTGCCAATGATCCTCTGGCGATCCTTGCCAGCCCGGCACAATCAGGTAGCGAATTGACTCGTTGCGCATGGGGAGCTCTCCTGTGCGTGTCTGTTCCTGGTCGAGTATAGGGATAGGATTTATATTCGTTAAGGAATAAGAAGCTATTTATTAAGACGTAAATAGAATATGCGATAGGTACCTGATACCGGAGACCAGATGTAGGAGCCTGCGCTTTGTCGAGAAAAAAAGGGGCCGCACCCTGCCAAGGAGACGGCCCCGGAAATCACTATTTTGTACCGCGCGGTCATCACCGACAGCTCGGTAGTCCTCAAATGTTTAACACGGATAAGTTGCGGTTCGATGAATCGATCTGCCTGCGCCTGGCACTCCCACGCAATCACTTCGATGGATGAATCATTGCCTCAATGACTTATTTCCGAAAGTAATATTTTTTCATTTATATAGACCTATATCGAATAAATAAATCAACACTTCCGGCCCCTCCCGAAATCAAAAAGCTGTCGTGGGACACGTTTTGGAACGATCTACGCTTGAGCCCCCCGCACCGCTTCGGTTGTCTGCTGCGCCTTGCGCACAAACCGGTTCGCCCGTCCAAATGTGCCGAAATCGTTGAAGCGCACACCCATCTCGCGCATCACCTTGTGCGCCACCGGGACGGTCAGCTGGCGGATATAAAACGGTTCCTTCACTACAAAATGATGGATGCCATGGCTGCTGCCGAAGTTGAAGCAGAACGCTTGCAACGGCCACATCCACCATGGGTTCAGCACCTGGGTCTGCTGGATCACGTTGCCCGGCTCGATGTCGCCGTAGTAGTGCATGTTCGAGCTGACGAAGTGCAGGCAAAAGGTGCGCAGCACGTTCGGGCCGATGATCACCACGGCGGCGATATCGATCACCTGCATCACCGACAGCGTGGTCGCCGACCACTCCACCGAGGAGCCCAGCAAAGACGCAATGCCGTTGGCCGCATGGAAACCGAGAAACAGGTACCACGCGCCCCAGTGCACCAGCGCCAGTGGCGCGTAAACCTTCAAAGAGCGCTTGATGATGCTGAATTTGTGCGCCCAGGTCTTGGCCCGCAGCATGCGGATGAATGCCGACATCACGTTGTCGCCGACCATCAGCAAACGCGCGATGCCCCAGGGTTCACCGTTGGTGATCGCGCGCTCTTCCATGTCAGCTTCGCTGCCGGACACCTTGTGGTGGTTGAGGTGCAGATGACGGCGGATCCACGGGTTGATGGTGCTTGGCCGCGCCAGCCAGACCAAGCCCATCATCAGGTTGTGCGGCAGGCGTTGCTTGCGGAAATACATGCTGTGGATCAGGTCGTGTTCCAGCTCATGGGTCAGCGAGGCAAAAAACGCATTCAGCAGCAAACACGCCCACCAGGCCATATGCCCGGTCATGTAGAGCGCCGCCGAGCCAATCATCCCGGCCAGGGCGAAGGCCAGAATGCCCACGCCCAAGGCGTCCTGATGATCGAGAATCGGGTAACGCTTACGCAGTTCGACACCGCGGGCGAGCACCACTTCACGAATGTGTGCAGATCGTTGTTGTGCATTCAGGCGTTGAGGACTTGCAGAAGTACCGTACATGCTTCCATCCTTTAGTTATTGATGTTCGCATCCTGCCCTGTGCGATTGCTTCGGGCGTTAGCTGTGAACGCCAACCTGTTGACCGGAAGCGCCAATCATCATGATTGAACCCACCTCCCTCGCCAGCTGGACCCGCGCATTGCGCAAACAACTCGATGCCCTCGGCCTCGACAGCAACGCGCTGTGCCTGCAAGCCGGGCTCGACCCGCAACTGATGGACGACCCGAACGCCCGCTATCCGTTATCGGCCACGACCCGACTGTGGGAGCTGGCGGTCGAAGTCAGCGGCGATCCGGCGATTGGTTTGCGGGTGTCGCGATTCGTCAGCCCGACCACCTTCCACGCGTTGGGTTATGCGTTGGTGGCCAGCGGCAGTCTGCGTGAGGTGTTCGAGCGCATCGTGCGGTATCACCAGGTGATCAGCGACGCCTTGGACCTCGAACTGACCCGTGGCGAAGATCGTTATTGCTTCACCCTCAAGGTGCCCGAAGGCAGCCCGGCGCCAGCACGGGAAGCAATCGACGCCTTCGCCGCGATCTACGTGCGCACCTGTCGCAACCGTCTGGGCCGGGACTACGCGCCGCTGGCGGTGTACCTGCGTCGCCCGGAACCGGCCGACCCGAAACAATGGCACGCGGTGTTCCGCGCGCCGATCTTCTTTGCTGCTGATGAAGACCGGCTGGAGTTTTCCATCGAAGACTTCGAAAGCCATCTGGATGACGCCAACCCGGAACTCGCCGAACACAACGAAACCGTACTCAAGCGCGCCCTGACGCAACTGCGCCTGCTGACCTGGGAGCGCAAGGTGCTCGATGCCATCGAAGCACAGCTGCCGGAAGGCGAACCCAGCGCCGAACGTATCGCCGAGACCTTGCACTTGAGTTTGCGCAGCCTGCAACGGCACCTGGCGGACGAAGGTTGCCGGTTCGATACGCTGCTCAATGAGTGTCGTGAGAATCTGGCGTTGCTGCACTTGCGAGACCCCCAATGTTCGCTGAGCGAAATCAGCTACCTGCTCGGATTCGCCGATTCCAGCAGCTTCAGCCGCGCCTTCAAACGCTGGACCGGGATGACGCCGGGGCAGTTTCGCGATGGGTTGCGGTAAAGCGTCGGGATTTGGCCGCTTTTGCCGGCCTCATCGCGGGCAAGCCTTGCTCCTACGGATTCACGTCGATCCAGCGTTGTGCTTCACCACAAATCCGTAGGAGCAAAGCTTGCTCGCGATAGCAATTTCCCAGACACCACAGAAGGTTCAGCGCCCCCGATCACGGCGCAGCAACTTGCGCACCCGCGCCACCAGCTCGCTCACGGCGAACGGCTTGAGCAGATAGTCATCCTCATGCAGCTCCAACCCGCGCAGCCGGTCTTCAATGCCATCCGTAGTGGTCAGGAACAGCACCGGCGTTGCACCGAGCTGGCGGATCTGTTGCAACAGCTGCCAGCCGTTGAGGCCGGGCAACATCACATCAAGAATGATCAGATCATACTCACCCGCTTCGATGAAGCGTCGCCCGGCCATGCCGTTGTCCGCTACATCCACCGCATAACTGGCTTCGCTCAGGCCCCGGGCCAGAAGCTTCGCGGTCTCGGGTTCGTCTTCCACTAACAGCAAACGCATGGCACACCTCGAATAATCATCACCACAGGCTAGGCGCCTTGGCGCACAAAGCCCATCACTAACGGTTATTTCGGATGAGACGGCCGACTCAGACGCTCGCCATCGCCCGCAACCGCCCTGGATCGAGGATCTCTATCTCGCCATAACTCAGGTTGAGAATGCCTTGGCTCTCCAGTTCCTTGAGGATCTGGTTGGTGGTCTGCCGCGACAGCGAAAGCAGCAACGCCAACTGCTCCTGAGGCAGTTGCAAAGTACGCCGTGCCGGTTCGATCTCACCGTAGCCGTCGGCAATCATCAGCAAGCGATGCGCCACGCGGGCCGGGGCCGGCAACAGGGTCAACTGTTCGAGATTGATGAACGTCAGGCGCAATTTATGGCTCATCAGCAAGGCCAGCTGTCGCCAATAGTGCGGCTGTTCTTCGAGCAAGGTGAGCAGCGCTGCCTGCGGTATGTGCAACAGAATGCAGTGGCCCACGCCATAGGCGTCGTGGGTGCGCGGCTGGCCATCGAACAGACTGATTTCACCGAACCAGTGCGGCGGCTCGATCAGGCTCAACAACGCCTCCTTGCCCTGTTCGCTCACGGCGCCCACGCGTATCGCACCTTCGAGCACCGCGTACAGACCACACGGTGGATCGCCGCGCTTGAACAGCCGTTGCCCCGGCGACAACCGCCGCACGCGGGCCAGGGACAGCAGACTATCCTGTAACGAGGGCGGCAAATGGCTGAACCACTGGCCACTCATCAGGCGCGACCGCCAGACCTGCATATCCATGAAAACTCCAAGATGATTGTCGTCTGGCTGACAGAGCAACGACGGACCGCAGGGCATGATCGAGATCCCTACAGGAGGAATAACAATGAAAAGCCTCGTTGACCACCTCAGTCAATACGCCGCGTACCACCGTGACCCGCGCAACATCGCCAGCCACTTCATTGGCATTCCACTGATCGTGGTCGCCGTTGCGGTGTTGCTGTCACGGCCAGGATGGCCGGTGGCCGGGCTCTGGCTGTCTCCGGCGGTGCTATTGGCGCTGGCGTCGGCGTGGTTCTATTTGCGCCTGGAAATACGCCTTGGCATGGTGATGACGGTGCTGCTGGGCCTGTCCGTTTGGCTAGGCCAGATTCTTGCGGCGCACAGCACTCTGCTCTGGTTGAGCAGTGGCATTGCGATGTTTGTGGTCGGCTGGGCGATCCAGTTTGTCGGCCATCACTACGAAGGACGCAAACCGGCGTTTGTCGATGATGTGACGGGATTGATCGTCGGGCCGTTGTTTGTGGTGGCCGAACTGGGGTTTTTACTGGGCTTGCGGCATGAGCTCAAAGAGCAGATCGAGGCGCGGGCGGGTGGGGTGCGAATTAATCGCAAAAATGCAGCAGCATAAGACGCTTTTGTGGCGAAGGAGCAAGCTCCCTCGCCACAGGTCAGTGCAGACCCCGTGGGAGAGGCAAGCCGGCGATATTTTTCAGAGGTTGGCGACTTTCTGCCAGACCTTGGGTTTGAAGAACAGCGTCTCGCCCTTGGCCAGGCCGGTCAGGCTGTCGTGATCCTTCACTACTTCAGCTTCGATCAGTTCGCTCTGGCCCTCGACCTTCAAAGTGATGCGGGTGGTCGCACCCAGCGGGCGGATATCACGTACTTGCGCCGCGTGGTGATCCGCAAGCTCGGTGCGCGACAGCGACACTTCATGAGGGCGGAACAGCACGTGATTGTCGTCGCCCAGGTGCAGGCGGTTCGAATCGCCGAGGAAGTGGTAGACGAAATCGCTGGCCGGGTTTTCGTAGACGTCACCCGGTGAACCGATCTGCTCGATCACGCCCTTGTTCATCACCACGATGCGGTCGGCCACTTCCATCGCCTCTTCCTGGTCGTGGGTCACGAACACCGAGGTCAGGTTGATATCTTCGTGCAGTCGCGCCAACCAGCGCCGCAGCTCTTTACGAACCTTGGCATCCAGCGCGCCGAACGGTTCGTCGAGCAGCAAGACTTTCGGCTCAACCGCCAAGGCACGGGCCAAGGCGATGCGCTGACGCTGACCACCAGAGAGTTGTTCCGGGTAGCGATCCGACAGCCAATCCAGTTGCACCATGTTCAGCAGCTCATGGACTTTGACCGCGATCTGGCTTTCGCTCGGACGCTGGTTTTTCGGCTTCATGCGCAAGCCAAACGCGACGTTATCGAACACGGTCATGTGGCGGAACAAGGCGTAGTGCTGGAACACAAAGCCGACGTTGCGATCACGCACGTCGTGGCCGGAGACGTCTTCACCATGGAACACAATGCTGCCGGCGTCCGGGGTTTCCAGGCCGGCGATGATCCGCAGCAAAGTGGTCTTGCCGCAGCCGGACGGACCGAGCAACGCCACCAGCTCGCCGCTCTGGATGTCCAGGTTGATGCTGTTCAGCGCCTTGAACGCGTTGAAGTTCTTGCTGACATTACGGACTTCGATCGACATGACTTATTCCTCCGCGGCGCTGGCGCGCAGGCGGTTAATACGGTTTTCGCTCCACTGCTTGAGCAGCAGGATGAAGAGCGCCAGGATCAGCAACAGGCTCGCAACGGCAAACGCGGCAACGTGGTTGTATTCGTTGTAGAGGATCTCGACGTGCAGCGGCAGGGTGTTGGTCACCCCGCGAATGTGCCCGGACACCACCGACACCGCACCGAACTCACCCATCGCCCGCGCGGTACACAGCACCACGCCGTAGATCAGGCCCCACTTGATGTTCGGCACGGTCACGTGCCAGAACATCTGCCAACCGTTGGCACCCAGCAGCCGTGCGGCTTCCTCTTCTTGCGTGCCCTGCTCCTGCATCAGCGGGATCAGCTCACGCGCTACAAACGGCACGGTGACGAAAATCGTCGCCAGCACGATGCCCGGCAAGGCGAAGACGATCTGGATGTCGTGATCCTGCAGCCACGGGCCAAAAATCCCCTGGGCACCGAACATCAGCACGTAGACCAGACCGGCGATCACCGGCGACACCGAGAACGGCAAGTCGATCAGGGTCACCAGCATGCTCTTGCCACGGAACGAGTATTTGCTCACGCACCAGGCCGCGCTTACGCCGAACACCAGGTTCAACGGCACCGAAATCAACACCGCTATGACGGTCAGCTTCAGAGCCGACAAGGCGTCGGGCTCAAAGATCGCGGTAAAAAATGCGCCGAGGCCCAGCTTCAAGCCTTGGGACACCACGATGAACAGCGGCAGCAGCAGGAACAGCGCAAAAATCAGCCAGCCAAGGCCGATCAGAATTCGCCGAGAAACAGCGCTGCCACGACGGGCGGCGTTGGCCGAAGACGCGGCGGCAATAGACGATTGGGACATTTTTCGCGCCTCCTTATGGGGTTTCGATGCGCCGCTGCAACAAGTTGATCAGCAGCAACAGGACGAAGGAAACCACCAGCATCAGCACGCCAATGGAGGTAGCGCCGGTGTAGTCGTATTGGTCGAGCTTGACCATGATCAGCAGCGGCAGGATTTCGGTTTTCATCGGCATGTTGCCGGCGATGAAAATCACCGAGCCGTACTCACCGACGCCACGGGCAAACGCCAGGGCAAAACCGGTCAGCCACGCCGGCAGCAACGCCGGCATCAGAATGTAACGGAACACCTGCAACGGCTTGGCGCCCAGGCACGCGGCGGCCTCTTCGATCTCTCGCGGGATGTCGGCCAGTACCGGCTGCACCGTACGCACCACGAATGGCAGCGTGACGAAGGTCAGCGCCAGCGTGATGCCGAGCGGCGTGTAGGCGATCTTGAACCCCAGGTCCGCGGCGAACTGCCCGACCAGACCGGTCGGCGTGTACAGCGCCGTCAGCGCAATACCGGCCACGGCCGTCGGCAATGCGAACGGCAGGTCGATCATCGCGTCGATGATCTTGCGTCCGGGGAAGGTGTAACGCACCAGCACCCAGGCCAGCAACGTGCCGATGATGCCGTTGATGATCGCGGCGTACAGCGCGGTGCCGAAACTGAGCTTCAATGCCGCCAGCACCCGTGGCGCCGAGATGATTGCCCAGAACTGATCCCAGGTGAGTTGAGCGGCATGCACGAACATCGCCGCCAGTGGTATGAGCACAATCAGACTGAGGTACACCAAGGTGTAGCCCAGCGTCAGCCCGAAGCCGGGTATGACGGGGGAGATACGACGCGACATAAAAGTCCTTGGTTGAGAATGCATAAAGCCCCGACGGTGAATTCGGGGCTCGTTTGCCGATCTATTTCAGGTTACTGCGCCTGATAGATCTGGTCGAACACGCCACCGTCATTGAAGAATTTCGGCTGGGCGGATTTCCAGCCACCAAAATCCTTGTCGATGGTCACCAGCTCCAGGGTCGGGAACTGTTTGGCGTACTTGGCGGCCACGTCCTTGTCACGCGGGCGGTAGAAGTTTTTCGCAGCAATTTCCTGACCAGCCGGGCTGTACAGGTGCTTGAGGTAGGCTTCGGCGATCTGCTCGTTGCCCTTCTTCTCGGCGTTCTTGTCGACGACCGCTACGGGCGGTTCGGCGAGAATCGACAGCGAAGGCACGACGATGTCGAACTTGTCAGCGCCGCCCTGTTCTTTCAGCGCCAGGAAGGCTTCGTTTTCCCAGGCCAGCAACACGTCACCCTGACCATTGTTGACGAAGGTAATGGTCGAACCGCGAGCGCCTGTGTCGAGTACCGGGACATGCTTGAACAGCGTTTGCACGTACTCTTTGGCCTTGGCTTCGTTACCGCCGTTGGCTTTCAGGCCATAGGCCCAGGCCGCGAGGAAGTTCCAGCGCGCACCGCCGGAGGTTTTCGGGTTCGGGGTGATGACTTCAACACCGTTTTTGGTCAGGTCGCCCCAGTCCTTGATGCCTTTGGGGTTGCCCTTGCGCACCAGGAACACGATGGTCGAGGTGTACGGCGTGCTGGCGTCCGGCAGGCGCTTTTGCCAGTCGGCCGGCAGGGTTTTGCCGAGTTTGGCGATTTCGTCGATGTCACCGGCCAGGGCCAGGGTCACCACGTCGGCCCGCAGTCCATCAATCACCGCCCGGCCCTGTTTGCCCGAACCACCATGGGATTGCTGGATCTTCACGTTGTCACCAGCGTGCTCTTTCTTCCAGAAGTTGATGAACTCGGTGTTGTAGTCCTGATACAGCTCGCGGGTCGGGTCGTACGACACATTGAGCAGTTCATAATCCTTGGCAACCGCGGAACCTGTAAAAATAGCGCTGGCCAGAGCGGCCAAAGCGTAACGGCGAATCGACGACATGGTGCAGCTCCTGAATTCTTTTGTGTTGGCTGTTCTTATGGTTTTCCGGAATCGGGTTGCCCGTTGAGTAGTGCTTCAGCTCGGCTTGTTGCCTGGGTTCTGCAAACGGAATTTCTCTTTGCGTTCGATCTGAACCACCTGGGCGTTGTGCACGGTGATTTCTACTGCCCCAAAGCGCAGATCGCGCAGTGCGCTCTGGATCTCACGCAAAATGGTTGCTTCGTCCTGGCCGTCAACGCTACGTAGAGATGCGCTCATGGTGCTGCTCCTTCAATGAGATGTGCCTGGCAGTGGCGGCACTGCTTACGGCGTGAGGGCAATAGTAGATAGACGCAGATATTCTTAAAAATACTATTTAAGAATGTTTATATAACTGAAAGACATTAACTGGCAGGACAAGGATTTGCAGATTTTGAAAATTTCGCAGCCTCTGTGGCGAGGGGGCTTGCCCCCGTTCGGGTGCGAAGCAGCCGTAAAATCGGAACACGCGATATGTCTGAAAGAACCGGGCTGCTGATATCGGGACTGCTGCGCAGCCCAACGGGGGCAAGCCCCCTCGCCACAAGAGCGCGGTGTTTACCGAATCACCGGCGCTCGCGTCCAGTCCAGCTCATGAGCCGGCATCGGTCGGCCAAACCAGTAGCCCTGGCCCAGATCACAACCCTGCTCGAGCAAAAACGCCGCCTGCTCGACCTGCTCGATGCCTTCGGCGTGTACCTGCATGCCCATGCTTTGCGCGAGGGCGATGATCACTCGAACGATCGCCGCATCGTCCTCATCCAACGGCAGGCCAGCGACAAAGCCCTGATCGATCTTGAGTTTCTGCACTGGCAGACGCTTAAGTCGCAGCAACGATGAATAACCGGTACCAAAGTCATCGATGGCCAGCCGCACGCCCAGTTCGCGTAAGCGGTGCATTTGTTCCAGCGCGACTTCCGGATCGTCCATCACTGCGCTTTCGGTCACTTCCAGCTCCAGGCACGCCGGGTCCAGTCCCGTGTCGTGCAGCACTTGGGCAACCCGCTCAAACAGTTCGCGCCGGGCAAACAGGCGGGTGGAAACGTTCACCGCAACAAATGACAACACCACCCCGGCGTTCTGCCAGGCACACATCTGCTGACAGGCCTGTTGCATCACCCAGGCATCAATCTCGGCGATCAACCCGGTGCGTTCGGCAATCGGAATGAACTCACCCGGCGGCACCAGCCCCCGCTGTGGATGCTGCCAGCGAACCAGCGCTTCAACGCCGATCAAACGGCGGGTCGTGAGGTCGTGCACCGGCTGGTAGTACACCCGCAACTCCTGCTGCTCCAGCGCGCGGCGCAATTCGAAGGCCATCTCGACCCGGTGCTGGGCGTGGGCAGTCAACTCCTCGGTGTACAAGGCATAACCGTCGCGCCCCGAATTCTTGGCCTTGAACAACGCCGAATCGGCATTGCGCAGCAATTGTTCGGCGCTCAGCGCGTCGCTGGGGAACAGGCTGATACCGACACTGGCATTGATGAACAACGGGTGAGCCACGATGAAAAACGGCTCTTTCAGGCCCTCAATGATCCGCTGCGCCAACGCGGCCGCCTGCACCACTTGCGGACAGTTCTCGGCCAACACGGCAAACTCGTCGCCACCCAAACGCGCCAGCGTAACACCGGGGCCAAACAGGCCTTGCAGACGCACCGCCGTCGCTTTGAGCAGTTGATCGCCAACGTTATGCCCGAGACTGTCGTTGATCATCTTGAAATGGTCCAGATCGATCATCAGCAACGCACACCCACGCTTGTGGATCTGCGCCGACGCCAGCGCCTGCTCGACGCGATCACTGAACAGCAAACGATTGGGCAGGTCGGTCAGCGGGTCGTGGTGCGCCAGATGCGCGAGTTCGTGCTCGGAGTTCTTGATCGCGCTGATGTCGGAAAACACCGCCACATAGTGGCTGAGCTGGCTATGGTCATCGTGAATGACCCGGATGGTCTGCCATTGCGGATAAATTTCACCGCTTTTGCGCCGGTTCCAGATCTCGCCGCTCCATTCGCGGGTACGTTTCAGACTCTCGAACATCACTTGATAGAAATCCGGCGGATGATGACCGGACTTGAACAGGCTGGGCCTCTGGCCCAACACCTCTTCGGCCTGATAACCGGTGATGTCCATAAAGGCCCGATTGACGTGGACGATCACCCCCTGGCGGTCAGTGACCAATACCCCTTCTCGCGTGCAATCGAACACCGCCTGCGCCTGGCGCAATCGTGCGCGATCTTCGTTTCGCTGGCGTAATTTGGCGCCGACTCCAAGAAAACACAGCAAACGAGCCCGGGCGGTGAAGATAAACCCAGCGCTAAGCACCACCCAGACATAACCGTTGATCAGTTGCCATTGCTGAAGATCTGCGGATTCATCGAATAAATTGGTTAATAAATAACCAGTGAATTTCAGCCAAACGACAGAAAACACCAGGTAGAGCAGCGCTGCACGCAGGGCATCGCGATAAGAAGCAGACATTCGGTCGTCCATGGCCTTACAAAAAAGGTTGGAATTATAGATTAAAGAAACATCCAGCCACTCTTATCTGAAAGCGCGACTGGTTTTATCTGTGTGCTGAGTGATAATGCGCCAGCTGTTTTTTTCTTTATCGAGGGCCATACAGCCTATGTGGTACGAAGGTTTACTCGGCTTGTCGCCCTGGCAACTGGTGGCAGTCACCCTGTTAATGACCCACATCACCATCGTGGGCGTCACGGTTTATCTGCATCGTTATTCAGCCCATCGCTCCCTTGAGCTCAATGCCGGCCTGAAACACTTTTTCCGCTTCTGGCTGTGGCTGACCACGGCGCAGAACACCCGCGAGTGGACTGCCATCCACCGCAAGCATCACGCCAAATGCGAAACCGTCGACGACCCGCACAGCCCGGTGATCAAAGGCCTGTCCACGGTCTTGCGCAAAGGTGCCGAGCTGTACCGCGCCGAAGCGGAGAACCCCGAAACCCTGCGCATTTACGGCAAGAACTGCCCTGAAGACTGGATCGAACGCAACCTCTACAGCCGTTATCCGCTACTGGGTGTGGCGATCATGGCCGTCATCGACCTGCTGCTGTTCGGCACTATCGGCATCACCATCTGGGCGATCCAGATGATGTGGATCCCGGTCTGGGCCGCTGGCGTGGTCAATGGCCTGGGCCATGCCGTTGGCTACCGCAACTTCGAATGCCGTGATGCGGCGACCAATCTGGTGCCCTGGGGCATTCTGATCGGTGGTGAAGAACTGCATAACAACCATCACACCTACCCTAACTCGGCAAAACTGTCGGTGAAGAAGTGGGAATTCGACCTCGGCTGGGCGTGGATCCAGGTCTTCAGCTTCCTGCGCCTGGCCAAGGTTCAGCGGGTTGCACCGATCGCCCACCGTGTCGAAGGCAAAGGCAGCCTGGACATGGACACCGCCATGGCGATCCTCAACAACCGCTTCCAGATCATGGCCCAGTACCGCAAGCTGGTGATCGGCCCGCTGGTCAAGCAAGAGCTGGAAAAGGTCGACCATTCGGTTCGCCACCAATTCCATCGCGCCAAGCGCCTGCTCTCGCGAGAAACCAGCCTGCTGGATGACAAGCACCATGTGCGCATCCAGACCATGCTCGAGCACAGCCACGCACTGAAGGTAATTTACGAGAAGCGCCTGGCCTTGCAGCAGATCTGGATCAAGACCAGCTCAAATGGCCACGACATGCTGGCGGCCATCAAGGACTGGGTCCACGAAGCCGAAGCCAGCGGTATTCAATCGCTGCGCGACTTCGCCCACCAGTTGAAAACCTACTCTCTGCGCCCCGCCTGACCCTGTGGCGAGCGAGCTTGCTCGCGCTCGAATGCAGAGCATTCGCAATCTTGGCGACACGTTTTAACTGACAAAACGCAGTCGCCAGATTGGGGCGGTATACCGCCCAGCGGGAGCAAGCTCCCTCGCCACAAAAAGCGGGAACTAAGCTTAAAATCCCCTATCTCAAAGAGCACTTCGCCATCCAGGCGGGCTTTGTTGTGGCCGCTATCGAACTTGCGGCACGCCCTTTGAGAGTTGTGCCGATGGTCAATAAGAACCTGGAAGACCTACCCTACCCACAGTGGCCCGAGGCCGCGCAAACCCTGATGGCCTTGATGCATGCCCAGGGCGAAGTCGCGCGCCTGAGCGAGCGTGAACAGTTGTTCAGTTCGTTGCTGGTCAGCGTCAATGCCGTTCTCTGGGCTTTCAACTGGGAAACGCGTCAGGTGCTGTATGTCAGCCCGGCCTATGAACGGATTTTCGGTCGCTCGACCGGCCTGCTGCTGGCTGACTATCATCAATGGCGCGACAGCGTTTACCCGGACGATCTGGACTATGCCGAACGCAGCCTTGCCCAAGTGCTGGAAAAAGGCGCAGTTGAAGACCGCGAATACCGAATCTTCGCCGCCGACGGCCAAGTGCGCTGGCTCAGCGACAAGTGCTTCATCAATCGTCAGGCCGAACCCGGGCAACCGCTGATCGTAGTCGGCTTCGCCGAGGACATTACCGAAAAGAAGCAGCTGGAAACCGAGCTGCAACGCCTCGCCACCACCGATGTGCTGACCCAAAGCAGCAACCGTCGACACTTCTTCGAATGCGCCAGCCACGAGTTCGAACAGGCCCGCCTGCAAGGTTCACCGCTGGCGTTTCTGTTGCTGGATATCGATGACTTCAAACTCATCAACGACACGTACGGCCATCAGCAAGGCGATCAAGTGCTGCAACAACTCGCCGAATGCGGACGCGCCGCATTGCGCCGTGGTGACCTGTTCGGGCGCATTGGCGGTGAAGAGTTTGCAGCGGTATTCCCTGGCTGCGCGCCAGAGATGGCGAGGCAAGTCGCCGAGCGCCTGCAACGGGAAATCCAGCGTTTGAGTTTCAGCCATGACGGGCAGACCTTCAGCATCACCGTCAGCCAGGGCCTGACCAGCCTCACGGCAGAAGATGCAGCCATCGACAGCCTGTACACCCGCGCCGACGCCGCGATGTACAGAGCCAAACGCCAGGGCAAGAACCGCATTATCTCCGGCTGACCCCAATGGCTTGAACAACACCGATCCGTAGGAGCAAGGCTTGCCCGCGATTGGGGCGCCTCGGTCTTGCAGATACACCGCGGTGATGCAATCGCGGGCAAGCCTTGCTCCTACAGGGTTCGGATCGGGTTCATTTTTTGCGCAAGCGCATCAGTTCCGGCAGGCCGATTTTGAGCAGGCGCGCCGTTCGGCTTTTGGCCAGTTCTTCAACGCCTTCATGCTCGGTCAGGCGAGCGAGTTGCGCCGCCAGGTTCATCACCAGCGCTTCACGGGAATACACCCCGCCACCGAGCTGATAGACCGCCGCAATCAGCTCTCGCAACTCCAACGGAAGCCGCCAGCGAGTACGCAACGCCGAACCATAGGCCGCGCCAAATTCAGCCAATGCGTCGCCGACCTCTTCCAGCTCGTCCAGTTCGCCCCCCGCCTGTTTCCACTCCTGCAAGCAACGCAACAGCGCCAGATCGCCAAGACGATGGAGCATGCCGGCGCAATAGCAACGCTCCTGATCGAGATCAAGCAAGCGCGCCAGGCTCCGTCCGTATTCTGCGGTGTGCAGTGACAGCTCCCAGTAGCGCTCGGCGTAATCGGCCAGGCACGGATCACTCAGCTTCGCACTGCGCTTGAGGGCCAGGCCAACGATCAGGTTCATGCTTTGTCCGGTGCCCAGGCGATGCAAGGCCTGGGACACGGTCTGCACCGTGTCGCCAAGGTGCTGCGAGGCGCTGTTGGCGGCGGCGATCAGCACCGCAGTGATCTGCGGGTCAGTGCGCACTTCTTCTTCCAGCAGCTTCAGATCGAGGCCATTGGGGTTCAGGCTGCGCTTGACTGCCAGTTGCACGTCGGTGAGCAACGGCGCGCCGTCCGCCAACTCACGCCGACGCTCAAGGAAGGTCGACAAGGTCATGCCGGGCGCCAGCGCCGGAACGTCACAGGAAACCGTCTGGCCGGCGCTCAGGAGCAAATCCTGCAGGCGCTGAGTCAGACCTTCCATGTTCAGGGGCTTGGTCAGGTAGGCCGTCGGGGCCAGCGGCAATACCTCGCGCACGCTGGCGCTGTCGTTGCGGCTGCTCATCAGAATGAACGGCAACACCGGGTTACGCCGCCGCTGACGCACGCTACGCAGCAAGCCCAGGCCATCGACACCGGAAAGCTCCCAATCGGCAATCACCAGGTCATAAGGATTTTCACTCAACAACTCCAGCGCCTGCTGGCCATCAGCACACAGATCCAGCCGCGCATCGCAGCGCACGTGCAGCAACACCTGCTTGAGCAGGTCTCGAGACCAAGGGTCAGCCTCGGCGATCAGCACTCGCGGTACAGCCGGTAAATCAACAGCGGTCATCAGTTCACTCCGAGGCAATGCTTGCACCTTAGACAATGCTGGCCATTCGATACAGCGCAAAAGCCGCCGATGTGTTTCAAGTGACAAAAAAAACCCGCCGAAGCGGGTTTTTTGTCGATCAGGTCACACTGCGCAATCAGAGCTCGGAGAAGCACTCTTCCATGATCGCCAGACCTTTATCCAGTTGCTCGTCCGGTGCAGTCAGCGGCACCAGCACACGCAGCACGTTGCCGTAAGTGCCGCACGACAGCAGGATCAGACCCTTGTCGCGCGCCTTGGCCACGACTTTGGCGACGGCGGCGGCGTTAGGCTTGTGGCTGTCGCCGTTTTCGAACAGTTCAACCGCGATCATCGCGCCCAGGGCACGCACTTCACCGATCACCGGGTACTTGGCCTGGATGGCCTTGAGGCCAGTAACCAGACGCTCGCCAACCGCTTTGCAGCGATCCAGCAGGTGCTCTTCTTCGAACACTTCCATCACCGCCAGCGCAGCGGCGCAAGCGATCGGGCTACCGGCGTAAGTGCCGCCCAGGCCGCCTGGAGCGATGGCGTCCATGTATTCAGCCTTGCCGCACACACCGGCCAGCGGGAAGCCGCCAGCGATGGATTTGGCGAAGGTGGTCAGGTCGGCTGCAACGCCCATCTGTTCCATGGCGAAGAAGGTACCGGTACGACCAGCGCCGGTTTGTACTTCGTCAGCGATCAACAGGATGCCGTGCTGGTCGCACAGGGCACGCAGACGCTTCATGAACTCTTTCGGAGCGACGTAGAAACCACCTTCGCCCTGAACCGGCTCGATGATGATTGCAGCGATGTCACGCGGCTCGGCGTCGTTCTTGAAGATACGCTCGATGCTGGCGATCGAATCGTCGATGCTCACGCCATGCAGTTCGTTCGGGTACAGCGCACGGAAGATACCGCCTGGCATCAGACCCATGCCGGCCGAGTAAGGCACGACTTTACCGGTCAGGCCCAGGGTCATCATGGTGCGACCGTGGTACGCACCGGTGAAGGCGATCACGCCGGCACGGCCGGTGGCGGCACGAGCGATCTTGATGGAGTTTTCCACGGCTTCGGAGCCAGTGGTCACCAGCAGGGTCTTCTTGGCGAAATCACCTGGAACCTTGGCGTTGATTTTTTCGCACAGTTCTACGTACGGTTCGTAAGCCAGCACCTGGAAGCAGGTGTGAGTCAGCTTGTTCAGCTGCTCGGTCACGGCTGCGATGACTTTCGGGTGCAGGTGACCGGTGTTCAACACGGCGATACCGCCGGCGAAGTCGATGAACTCGCGACCTTCAACGTCGGTCACGGTGGAGTTCTTCGCATGGTCGGCGAAGATCGGGTGAATCTGGCCAACACCGCGTGGTACGGCGGCTTCGCGGCGTTTCATCAGGGATGCGTTGGTCTTGCTCATAAAGTCCTCATTCACCGCTCATCGGGCGGCGTGGTCCAAGGAATACGTGGCGGGGAGGCAACTACGGCAGCATGCGATGATCGACTGCCACAGCTTTCCCGGCCACCGAGAAATAACGTTTGAAGCACGCAAAGGGACAGCGCTCTCGTGCCCTTTGCGTTTAATTCCTTACCTGATCAGATGCCCAGGCAGAGGTATTTGATTTCCAGGTAATCTTCGATGCCGTACTTGGAGCCTTCACGGCCCAGGCCCGAGGCCTTGATGCCGCCGAACGGCGCGACTTCGTTGGAGATCAACCCGGTGTTGACGCCGACCATGCCGTATTCCAGGGCTTCAGCCACACGGAACACACGGCCCAGGTCACGCGCATAGAAGTACGAGGCCAGGCCGAACTCGGTGTCATTCGACATCGCGATCACTTCGGCTTCGTCTTTGAAGCGGAACAGTGGCGCCAATGGACCGAAGGTTTCTTCCTTCGCCACAGCAGCGCTTTTCGGCACGTTGGTCAGGATGGTCGGCTCGAAGAAGTTGCCTTCCATGACCTTGCCACCGGCCAGCAGGGTCGCGCCTTTACTCAGGGCATCAGCAATGTGCTCCTGAACCTTGGCCACGGCTTTGCCGTCGATCAACGGGCCAGTGGTGGTGCCTTCTTCCAGACCGTTGCCGATCTTGAGTTTGGCCACGGCCACTTTGAGTTTTTCAGCGAACGCGTCGTACACCGAATCCTGAATGTACAGACGGTTGGCGCAGACGCAGGTCTGGCCGTTGTTACGGTATTTGGAAATGATCGCGCCTTCGACGGCCTTATCCAGGTCCGCGTCGTCGAACACGATGAACGGTGCGTTGCCGCCCAGCTCCAGGGAAACTTTCTTGATGTCCTTGGCGCATTCAGCCATCAGCTGACGACCGATCTCGGTCGAGCCGGTGAAGGACAGCTTGCGCACGATCGGGTTGCTGGTCAGCTCGCTGCCGATGTCGCCGGCGCTGCCGGTTACAACACTCAGCACGCCTTTCGGGATACCGGCACGCTGGGCCAGCTCAGCCAGGGCGAAGGCCGAGTAAGGCGTTTGCGAAGCAGGCTTGAGCACCATGGTGCAGCCAGCGGCCAGGGCCGGGCCGGCTTTACGGGTGATCATCGCAGCCGGGAAGTTCCACGGAGTGATTGCAGCGGTCACGCCGATTGGCTGCTTGATCACGATCAGGCGCTTGTCTGGCTGGTGGCCCGGAATCACGTCACCGTAGATGCGCTTGGCTTCTTCGGCGAACCATTCGATGAAGGATGCGGCGTAAACGATTTCGCCCTTGGCTTCAGCCAATGGCTTGCCCTGCTCCAGAGTCATCAGGCGAGCCAGGTCGTCCTGGTTCTCGATGATCAGTTCGAACCAGCGACGCAGCTTGTTCGCGCGCTCTTTGGCGGTTAGTGCACGCCAGGCCGGCAGCGCTTTGTCAGCAGCTTCGATTGCACGGCGGGTTTCGGCAGCGCCCATTTTCGGCACGGTGCCCAGAATTTCGCCCGTTGCCGGGTTGGTGACGTTGATCGTCTGACCATTGTCCGCATCGACCCAGGCGCCATCAATAAAGGCTTGCTGGCGGAACAACAGGGTGTCTTTAAGCTGCATGTCGGCTTTCCTTAACAGCACCGCGCACGCGCGGAGCAAATTATGATTGTAGAAAGGCGCCTTGAAGGCTGCCGTCAGGGAAATCATTCACCGGGCTGAAGCACATAAATAGCGCACTATTGAAGCTCGTGCGGTTCAGCACCCAGACAAGAGCGTTTGAAATCTCAAACGAATCCTAGGATCAAAGGGGGTAAAGGACAATAGGCTGTTCGAAAAAAAGAACGAAAACGCCGCATTTGCCTTATTTTTCTGATCAACGTAGTAAACACCCATTCGACGGGCAAGAAACATCAGGCTATTCAGCAGCATGGACGCCCGCAGCGCATATGAGTATCATGGCGCCCGCATTGCACCAGTAGCTCAGCTGGATAGAGTACTGCCCTCCGAAGGCAGGGGTCGTGGGTTCGAATCCCGCCTGGTGCACCATCTTCTTTCCCTTGTATGACAAGGGAATAGCGCTCCTGATAAAAACCTGTCCTGGTCCTGAACGTCGTTTTTGCCACAAACCTGCCGCACTCACGGTGGCGGGAATGGTCGAATTGGCAACAATCAGGAATCGCGGCCCTGCCGTTAATAAAGGACAGTGGGAAGCGCAAATCCATCACAAGGGCTATCCAGCCCAACGAAAAACCTTCGAAACCAAAGCCTTTGCATCTTGGGTGCTGTTTATAGAGAATCCCCCCTCTTGCTCGAAAGGATGCTCGCAATGAAGGCCGAAGGGACTTTCCAATACATGACCCCGCACGGGATCGTCTTCAACGTCTCGCAGATCACCCTCACCGACAGCGAGCGCGGCCGCCTGCGCGAGCTTCATTTTGGCGAAGCGAAAAGCGCCCACTATCAGGTCAACAGCAAGGTCGTAGAGGTGTACGACAAGATGCAGGCCAAGAACCTGCCGTGCGTGATGATGATCGGCATCTCCAAGCCGCTGACCCGGCAACAGGCCGACGCCCTGGATACCCAACGCACCAGACTCGCCAACCTGGCCGCCTCCGCCTTCGGTGGCACTGCCGGTACTGTGGGCGGTTTAGCCGGGCCTGTAGGCAGTTTCGCCGCAGGTACTGTTGTAACGGCGGGTGTGCGCTCGTACGTCAATGACACTCTGCCCACCTACCATGCTGGCGACGTCATCGTCAGCATCCAGGCGCAGGTCAATGGTGGGATTGGCCCACAGCGCTCTTCCGAATCCCTGATCATCAAGACCTGAGTGGGGCTGCACATGTCCGAAATTACCCAGACGGTCATCGTCATGGCGCTGGCCTTTCTACTTGATCGGTTTCTTAAGCCGTACCCGCTGCGCAAGTGGCTAGGGGTGACGCTGGTGGTGGCCGGCGCAATCGGCTGCGTTGCAGTGAGCCAGACCCGGTTGCTGGGCTTTGACCTGGGATTGATGTCGGTCCTTGCCGTGCCGGTGGGCGCGGGGCTGTTCGTGACCAGGCGGCGGTTTGTGGAGGTTGGCTGAAGTGATGTAAAAAAGGGCGCCTGCCTTCGATTGAAGCAGGCTGACTGCCGTAGGCCGATTGCTGCCGTTTTGGTGATGGTCAATGCATTACAGGCGCAAGCCCGCCAAGAGCTAGGCGCTGCTCATTGACTGCTGTGAACCGAGCTTCCGCCCGCACCAGTCATTTCACTTCCTCTGCGTTACCTACCCGCCTCGACATCGCGAATGCAATCGTCAAATGGCTCACGCCGCCATCGTTTACGTGCATGCAGATACGCAGCCAGGTCCCCGTAACCCAGTTGACTGGCAATGTGCGCGCGGTTCTCACCCAGAAATTCAAGATGCTGTTCCAGCTCGGCCCTCACCAGATCGAGCAGCAGGCGGAACGTCATGCCTTGCTCTTCCATGCGCCGGCGTAAGGTACGCGGGCTCTGGTGCAGAGCCTCTGCCTGATTTTCCAGGCTGGGTACCACGCCGCGCGCCAGGCTTTGTCGCATGCCGGCCGCGACTTTCCCGGTCCAGCCATTGAGCTGGAGATGCCGTGCGATCCGTCGGTTCATCTCACTGCGCAACAACTCTGCCATTCCGTCGTGTCGCGTCAGCAAAGGTAACCGCAAGACGCTCGGGTCGTAATACAGGCAGTTATGCGCGCACTCGAACACGATGTTATCCCCGAACCATTGGGCATATTCGGCGTGGTAGGTTGGTCGTGGATGGGCGAAGTGAGCCAGCACCGGCCGGACCGGTTCGCCCGTGGCTTTGCGCAGTTGGGTCACGGCCATCACGCAGTAATGCTCCACCACGTAGCGAGCCAGTTTGGCGGGGGCGTCGATACGCAGCTCTACGCCCAGGCCATGGGCATCGTTGATCAGCTTGACGCTGTCCATGTCCGACGCCAGCCCCGCATAGTCACACCAGCACTGGATAGCTGCGCTGACGTCCGGGCAATACATGCAGATGTACGTCAGCTCGTGGCAGTCCTGCGGGGTGAACCCGGCGAACAGGTGCAGGCCAATGGCAGGATCTTGTTGGGCCGCCGCCGTCCACAATTGCTCAAGCTCAAGCAGGCTGTAATCGCGTCGGTTACTGCGTGTCTGCTTATGCAGTACACGTTCCAGAACCTGTCCGAGCTGCCCTCGATGAAAGCGGCGGGCTGGCTGATTGGCCTCTTCTCGAGTGATTTTGTCCATTTCGCACATGTTGTCTGGAAGGCTCATGGTTTCTTATTGCTCAGGCAATGCCCAGGTCGGGCCTGACTCGAGATTGCCATGAATACAATAATGCTCGCCAACAATCCAATTCCGGTCGTCGCCGGGATTTTTCTGAGTTTCATCCTGCTGGAAATTGCGTGCGCCTGTTTCCGCCAACCCAAAGGTCAGCGCCGCGATACGCTGATCGAGGTCATCGGTTCGTCGCTCCTGCTGGGTGTCACCTTTCCATTGGTGATGTTCCTCAGCAACCTGCTGCTCGGCGGTTTGGCCCCTCAACTCAAGAACAGTCTGGCCAACATTCACTGGATGGCCGGCCTCGGGCTGTTTCTACTGTTCGATGACTTGACCCAGTACTGGTGGCATCGCCTGACCCATCGGCTGCCGTTTCTCTATGCCCTGCATCGCGCTCACCATTCGGCGCCCTACATGAGCATTCGCATCGTTTATCGAAACAACAGCTTTTACTACCTGCTGATGCCAGGTATCTGGCTGTCCGGAGCCCTCATTTACCTGGGCCTGGCACCGGTTTACTACGGTTACTTGATCGTCAAGATGACGGTCATCTTCGCCGCGCACAGCAGCGTCGCCTGGGACGAAAAACTCTACCGCATTCCGGCCTTGCGTCCGCTGATGTGGGTCCTCGAACGAACCATTTCGACCCCCGCCACCCATGCGGCCCATCATGGTTTGAACGCCAATGACGGCGTAACCCACTACAAGGGAAACTTCGGCAATCTCCTGTTCTTCTGGGACGTGCTGTTCGGTACGGCCAAGATCACCCGGCATCGCCCCTCAACCTATGGCATAGAGGATTTGCATCCGGTGACGTGGCAGCAGGAGCTGTTCTGGCCGCTGGTTCGTTCAGCAAAGCGAGTGCGGCAACACGATCTTTGAGTACTTCCCAGTGCCCACTTTTCATTTGGCCCACATGCCGGATCACGCCGGGTGGTCGCTGGCTGATGACACAATACAGCCACGATCTGCCCTCGTGCCGTTTCCAGGCTGATTTCCTGGGTAGTTTCTTGGGTAGTTTCTTGGGTAGTTTCTTGGGTGGTTTCTTGGGTAGTTTCTTGGGTGGTTTCTTGGGTAGTCTGTGGTTTGGCGGCTGGCTTGTTAGCAAACAACGATCGCGCTGTATCCCCCACCCTGTTTTGAACCGATAAGGATTGGCCAATCGCCAAGTGAGTGATTTTTGCACGGACGTTTTTTAGTCGTACTCATCGCCTTGGGCTTGTTGGCGGGTTGCTCGACGACACCGCCAAGAGAGCAAAGCAACCTTTGCAGCATTTACCGCCAATACCCGGCCTGGTACGAAGATTCGCTGAAAATGGAGAAGGCCTGGGGCCTGCCACCGCATGTGGCGATGGCGATCATCAAGCAGGAAAGCAGCTTTGTGCACGATGCCCTGCCCCCTCGCTACTACTTTTTGTGGGTTATTCCCTGGGGACGGGTCAGCTCGGCATACGGCTATGCCCAGGCGCAGGATCCGGTGTGGAGCGAGTACAAGAGCGCGACCGGCAACGGCGGTTCGCGTGACAACTTTGACGACGCGATCATGTTCGTCGGCTGGTACGTCGCCGGCACTCAACGTCAGTTGGGGGTTTCCAAATGGGATGCCTACAGCCAGTACCTTGCCTACCACGAAGGACGTGGCGGATTCAGTCGCCAGACCTATCTACAGAAACCCTGGCTGATGCAGGTCGCGCGCAAGGTTGAGCAACAGGCAAAAGATTATGGCTGGCAACTCCGGCAATGCAGGGGCGAACTGGAGAGCAACCGCAGTTGGTGGTAGTCATGCCTTGGATGACAGCTCATCCACGACGTCCACCTCGGCAGGCTCCTCCTCGTCGTCATCCTCTTCATCGTCGTCGAGCAGAAAGTCCTTGCGCGCTTCAGTGATCGCCCGGCGCATTTCTTCGCCCTTGATCGGGCAGTTGAGCAATTGGGCAATGCGGTCTATTCGTTGTGTCACAGCTGGCCTCCAACGCACCAGTAATTGGCTCGATAGTGCTCGCTTTCGACGAACGACGCCAATGCCCTGAACGCTCAGACCGCAATAGCCCTGTAAAACTTTCAGTCAAACCTTACCGCAGCTCACGTCACAGGCATCTGATCGTCATTTGCCGCCAACACCAACGCCTTCTGATGCACCAGTGAGGCCGGCGGGTGCAACTGCTTCTGGAGCTCGGGATCGATGCGCAAGAAGCGTGGGACAACGTGGCTGACGTCGCCGTCTTCGTTGTTGTGGATCACCATGGTTCCCAGATCGCGCAGTTGAGCCAGATGCTCTTCGGTCAGGTTGAAGCTTATGCTCAAGCCTTTGTCATCGATCACCGGTGCCGGTAGACGACGCTGGGCGAAGCTTTTGCTCTTGCGGTGCTGGTAACGCGCCCAGGAGATCAGGACCACCGCGTTGAACAGCGCCACCCACAAGTAGATTTGCAGCGTGCCAAGGGCGTCGAGCATCGTCGATTCGATACGCAACCCTTCGTGGGTATCAAACAATGGCCAGAGGCCGCTTACCAGCAGGTACAGCAAGCCGAACCAGGCCAATACCGTGAAAAAGGCATCGATGACGACCAGAAATGGTCGTTGACGGGTTCTGATGATTTTCATTTGCTGAACTCCTCGTCATCGTCATCGTCATTCAGCGGCTTGATGCCACGGTCGGGACTGACCCAGCGCGCACGCTTCTGATGTTGGCCAAACAGCACTTTGGGGAAGCTGACCAGGGTGGTGAGCAGGCTGATGAACCAGAACACCAACGGATACCAGACCACCCAGAACATGGTTTTCCACAGCCCGCGCTCGTAGCGACGGTCGATCAGGATGCTGACCGCGAACTGCAGCAAGCAGACCATCGCCAGCAACAGCCCGGTGAAGGCCGGCGGCAGCAAGTGGTGCACGGCAATAGCGGCCGGCACGTCGACGAACTTGCCCACGCCCCAGAAAATCACCGACAGAAAAAAGGTGAAGGCCCAGCCGGTGGACAGGCAGTACTCGAACAGCAGCGGCCAGAGGTAGCGATGGCGGTATTGCCAGATGCCGCGGATGTTTTTGAACAGCACCTCGGCGCCGCCCTGGGCCCAGCGCAAACGCTGCTTCCACAACCCGGACAGGGTCTCCGGCATCAGAATCCAGCACAGTGCGCGTGGCTCGTAGAAGATGCTCCAGTGATCCAGTTGCAGCTTCCAACTGATGTCGATGTCTTCGGTGATCATGTCCGGGCTCCAATAGCCGACCCGATGCAACGCCGAACGACGGAACGCCACAATCACCCCGGACACGGTAAAAATCCGCCCGAAGACCCGTTGGGTGCGCTTGATCAAACCGATGATCGAAGAGAACTCGCCGACCTGAACACGCCCGACCAGCGTTGAACGGGTTCGAATCCGTGGGTTGCCGGTCACCGCACCAAGCCGGGCGTTGTCCAGCATGGGAGCCACCAGATAGGCCGCCGTGTTCGGCGCGAGCAAGGCATCGCCGTCAATACACACCAGGTACTCACTGCGCGCGGCAATCGCGCCCATGCGCAAGGCCACCGCTTTACCCTGGTTTTCCGCCAGGTGCAGCACCCGCAGGCGCGGGTCTTCAGCAGCGAGGGTATCGAGGACAGCGGCGGTGTTGTCCTTGGAGCCGTCGTTGATCGCGATCACCTCGATGTTCGGGTAATGCTGACCCAGCGCGGCGTGAATCGTATCGGCCGCGTTATCGCCCTCGTTGTAGCAAGGGATCAGGATCGAAATCAGCGGTTCGCCGGCCAGCGGCGGCGGCAGCGTGTCATCCTTCCACGGCCAGTGGCGCTCCCAGTGCAGCCAGAAATACAGGCCACCGGCGATCCACAGTCCGGACATGAACAGCGGATAGAAAAACACGAAGTCCATCAAGAATTGCCCGGTGACCAGAAAGATCAGCCCCAGGGGAATCCCCAGGACGATCGCCAGGACCAGCAGAGCTAGAAGTCTATCCAGCATGTTATGGATTCCACTTGTCGGAGAGCGCGGGACGCACGGTTTTCAGGTCCGGCTGGTTCTCAAGGAAGTTGTCCGGGTAGTAACCGAAACTGGTCGCTCCCTGGCGTTTGAGGCGACCCATCCAGTCAGTCAGTTGCCCGCCATCGATGTCGGCGCCGCTTTTCTTCGTCCAGTCCCGGGCCTGCAATTCGAACACCGTGCGCTCCAGTGCTCCCGGCCGGACCTTGACCGTGGCCACCAACTCTTCGAGCCATTCACCCGATTGCTTGAGGGGTTTACCTTCCATCAACGGCATTGCCATCGGTGCGGTCCAGTCATAGGTGCCGAGGAAGTCGTCGAGGTTCTGCGCGAACCAAGCCTCACTGGGCGGATTGAGCATCGGTTCGGCGAAGATGTTGCGCGCCGTCAGCACCTGTGGCCCACGAATGGCGCGAACCTTGGCGGTGAGCTCTTTGGTGAAGTCGATCAGGTAGCGACTCTTGAACCGAGTCCAGCGCTGCATCATCGCCGGATCGTCGCGCAGGGCCGCCATCGACCCCGGCAAGCCGTTGGCCGCATAGGTGCGCAAGGCCTCGGGACTGGCGTCCTCGAAGTCCGACAGCACTGCATCGTCGTGGTAGAGGATGCCGTCGACCGAGGTCAGACGCGCCACGTCCTCGTAGATTTCACCGATGATGCGCCGCACGGTCGGGTCGAACGGCGACAGCCGTCGATATTGTCCCGGGTCAACCGAGGTCTGGCCTGTGGCCGGGTCCCAACGGGTGACCCGGGGCAGTTTTGGATCGAGGGCAAAGCTGAGCACCGGCATCCAGGCAAAAACCTTGACGTGGGCGCGAGTACGCAACTGCCAGGCCACCCGGTCGAAGATGTCGGCGCGAACCGGAAGGTGGCGGTTCGGGAAGTACAACGAGTGCACCAGACCGTCGCCCTGTGGATCGGCGAAGGCTTGCAGGAACACGGTGTTGGCGCCCATGTCGGCCATGCGCTGGATCAGCTTGCCCAGATTGACTTCCTGCTGGGCCGGGTCCGGGTCATAAACGTTGTCCAGGTCGACATGCACCACGCGCATCGGTGAGCTGGACTGCACCGCGACGATGCTGTTGGCAAAGTGTTCGCCATCCGGGTCCGAGGCCACCAGGAAACGCGGACTGCTCATCAGGTTGTCGAGTGCATCGAGCCCGTCATCCAGGGTCAGGGCCATCTGGTAACCCTGGGAATCGACCACCTGCAATGTGGTGCCATCGGCCGTGCCGTACGGCCAGACCCATACACGCGGGTTATAACCGGTAGCCTTGCGGATTTTTTCGGTAATGGTGACCACGTCCTTGCGCAGACGAGCCTGGAAATCCGCTTCCGACTCATAGCGACCGGTCGCAGCGTCATAACGACGAGTCGCCGCCGCCGGCTGCAGGTTGCCTTGCGGATTGGCCAGGATGCCTTTGTGGCTGGCGTCGGTGTGAGCGGCGATTTCCACCAGCCCGGACCTGGAAATTTCAGAGATCTGCGTCCAGGTCAAAAACTCCGAACGCGGTCGCATATCACCTGCGAAGTCCACGAGCTTATCCGGTGGTGTATCGATCCAGGTACCGACGGGCGCCAGCAAGGCATGCCAGTTATAGGCCCGCAGCACCGGTAGCACACGGGTGTAGAAGCTCGAATAACCATCATCAAAACTCAACAGAATGGCTTTGGCTGGCAGTTCGGTCCCCCCCTTGCGCGCGGCGATGATCTGATCGACGGTGACGGGTTTGTAGCCGTTCTCACGCAGCCACGCGAGCTGCTCGATCATCCGCTCGGTGCGCACCGCAACGACCGCCTGATCAGGGTCGCGGTCTTCGACATCGTGATAGGCAATTCCCAACACATGGTTTTTCGGCCATGGCGCTTCATTGGCCGGCAGCGGTCGCTGTGCCGGTGGCGCAAAGGTCGGGGCTTGCCGGGCGCAGGCGCTGATCAGCAAAACGCCCAACAGAAGGATGCAACGGGTCATCAGAGGCATCTTCAAACTCTTCTAGAAACGGTAGGTAAGGTCGACGAGCAGGCGCAGATCGGTTTCTCGATCGCCGTCGAAGGGCCGGTTGATCGCGCTCAGCGCGGCACCGACCTCGAACACATCATTCCAGCTCAAGCGCTGGCCGTAGCTGAGCAGGCCTACACCGCCAGTGGAGTAATCACGCTGGCTGTATGTACCGGCACCGACCTGGAACTGCTGACTCCACGAAGTTTCGTAGCGGTGATAGAGCACGTGATTGACGCTGACCGTCGGCAGGACGCTGAAGTCCGACTTGGGGTTGAAGTAGGGGACGTCCTCATTCTTGCTGTTGTGGCTGGTGCCGACCTCCAGACCGAGGTCGACCTGCACCCCCGGCGCGCTGTACACGCCTTCGCGTCCGGTCAGCAATGCTTCGAGACGATTGTTGCCATCGCTGAAGTGCGACGGGCTGACCGCCAGTTTCCACTCGCGGCTTTCGTTGGCGCGCCAGCGCAGGAAACCGCTGCCGCCGTTGGCGGTGACGTTACTGTTCAGTGCCCGCAGCGGCGTAGTGGCCGAGAGGTAGTCGAGGCTGCCGCCATACTGCCAGGCATCATTGATGTCGCGGGCAATCGACAGGCGCGCGCCCTGTTTGTTGCCATAGCCGAAGTTGTGATTGGAGACTTCCGCTTCCAGTGTCATATCGCGGGTTCGGCGCTCGACACCAAGCCGTTCGACACGATCACGACCGGTGCCTTCCTGGAAGTCACCAGTGGCATAACCGGCACTTGCAAACACACGCCAGTCCTCATTGATCGGTGGACTGTAGAGCGTGGTCTCAATGCCAAAGTCCTTGCTGCCAGCGACTGCACCGGCACCGTTGCTGCCACCGCCATAACTCTTGCCGCCATAGGTCGACACGCGCAGTTCGGCCATATCGTGCACCTCACGCTGACGCTCCAAACGCTGCACCGCACGGTTGTCCGGGAATCGCGCAGCGACGTCATCGGTCAACGCATCGAGCTGGCGCCACTCCTGCAAATCCTGCGCGGTATGCCCTTGCGCGACTTCCAGACCGATATCTCGCGGGGCCATGCTCTCGGTTTCCTTGAGCAGATTTTCTGCACGGCGTGGCCAGGCACGCGCCAGGTAGACATTCGCCTGCGCCAGACGCAAACCGACGTTGCCCGGTGCTTTTTCAACCAAGGCATCCAGGCCTTGCTGGCTAGCGGGCAAGTTACCGCTATAGATGCCCGCCTGGGCGGCCAGTTGTTGCGCGTCCATCCATGAATCGTTGGGATTGCCGATCGGCAAGCCTTTGAGCTCCACCCGCGAGCTCTGAGTCTTGGCCAGGTTTTCGGCGACGGTGCGTGCTTCCTGCGGTTTGTCGCTTTCCATCAAGGCGTAGAACAGCGCCGTGGTGTCTTCTACCCGGTCAGCCGAGTCGGCGTCCGGTGCGACCAGCACTTGGCGATACAAGTCTGTCGCGACGTCCGGTTGACGTTGATCCAGATAGGAAGCCGCCACCCAACGCATGGCGTAGGTTGGAATTTTTACGTTTTCAGCGAGCAGTTTCTGGTATTCGCCGATGACCTCAGCCGTGCGCGCGCGGGCCTTGAGTGCGCCCATGCGGTCGATGCGCCAACGAACCACGTCGTCGTGAGCCTGTGCATCCGGGGTCCAGGTCGCCAGCAACTGGTCGTAGTCGCTCAAGGCACGATCGGCGATGTCGTAACGTTCTTTTTCACTGCGCGTGGCAAATTCCGCCAGCCGCACGCGCTCTGCCGCCACATCACCTTCGAGGCGGCGCTGCGTCACCGGATCGATCAACCCCGGACGTTGACGGGCCAGACGCAAAGCCGGCTCTGGCAGCCGTGCGCGTTGCAGGGCGAAAACGTATTCGCGGGCGACTTCAGGTTTGCTCCCGGCGCGGATGAACGCCTGGTCGTATTCGAACAACGCGTCATAGGTCGCACCGGAACGGGTCAAGGCGTAGCCCAGCGCCAGGCGCCGGGCCGGATCGTCAGGTTTGGCCGCGACGAGAGCCTTGGCACGGTTGACGGCCTCGACGGGGTTTCCAGAATCAGCCTGGGTCATGGCCAGGCCGAGTTGCAGGTCAGCATTCGCAGGTTCGAGCGCCAGTGCCTTGCGGTAGAGCTCGGTGGCAGAGTCCCAGCGCTTGAGATTGCGGTAGGCACGAGCGGTGGCGGTCAGCGCCTGAATCGGCAGCACCCGGTTGCGCCCCTGGGTTTCGTAGACCTGAACCACTTCGGCGTCGAGACCGGCCCAACTGGCGATCTGCAAATGGTCGCTGACCTGGCCGGTGGTCACCTGGTTCGCAGGCACGTTGCGTAACAGCGTCAACACCGGTGCGTAGTTACCAGTACGCGCATCGCGAATCATTTGGTCGTAGGCGGTATCCGCGAACGCCAGACTCGGCCAAAGCAGTTGGCTGCACAAGGCCACACGAATCAGAGGGCGCAAGCCAAGAACAATAAAAGGACGAGTAATACGTGGCATTCGTCAGCATCCTTACATGGCGAGCCGGAGTCTCATACCCCCCTTGCCTGGTTCGAAACGGGAAGTCGGGCAATCACCCGACAAGGTTTTGCAAACGCAGTATTTCACGCAAGGTTAGACCACTATCAGGAACACAACATTTGTTCAGATTCAATACAACGGCTTGACCCCCGTGCGCCCTACAGCCTTGATTTGCGGGCACCAGACAGCAAAACGCCCAGCCAATCCACAAATTCGGAGGGCCGGGCGCTAGCTTGTAACCTGCGGTTTAGAGCGTTCGCTTAAGTCAAGCGGTGGGTCGTTTACTGGGGTGCGCCAGTGGTACCGAGCTTGCTCATCACGAAACCGACGAACTGTTCGACGGTCATCTTCTGGCCGTTGAAGTCCACCTGATTATTGGCGTAGTGCAGTTTGGAAACGATGTTGTTGCCGTCCAGCGTCGCCAGTTGCGTACCGACAGCCATGCTGCTGACCATGTCACTGGTCGCAGCGGCTTGATCGGCAACGGCTTTGACGTCGGTCTGGCCTTCCATCTGCGCCTGCACTGTCACCAGATCGGTGATCATCGGCTTGGAGATCTTCAGATTGAAGTCCAGCAGGGCAATCAATTGCTTGCCCAACTGGTCGGGTGGCAGGTCCAGCGATGTCGGCTTGGTCAGGTCAATCACCAGGCTGGCACGGCTTTCACCGTTCGGGGTGGAGAACGAAAAGTTCTCCAGCGCGACTTGTGGCTGGGCGGCCAGCAACGTCTCCAGACCCGCCTTGACCTGTGCTTGTTCGGCGTCGGTCAGCTTCAGTTCGGGCGCCGGTTCACCCGCAGCGGCAGCAGCCGCGGCGGCCGCTTCGTACGGCTGCAGTTTGTTCTGGTAGATCTGTACCAGCGACAGCGTCGACGGAATATCGAGGTTTTTCATGCTCCAGGCCATTTGCGCCGAGCCGAGGGCCTTGTCGTTGAGGGCGATTTCGCCAATCTTGTAATCGGCACGACCGGCTGCGTTGGTCCCGGACTCGGTGGTGGAACTCTTCATTTCAGTGTTCTTGAAGGTCATCACCGACTGTTTGTCGCCAAAGGTAGTCTTGGTGCTGGTCAGCTCGACGACGTTTTCCCCCAGGTAGTAGCCATAGCTGCTTTTGCTGAGGTTGCTGGCCAGGGTCAGGCCATTCAATTCGACTTTCACCGGGGACTGATCTTCGGCAACGCTGGTCAGCGTGAGGCTGTCCATGTAACCGTCAGCTTTGACCTTCTGTGCCTGGGCGCTGGCCGACACGTCGATGTTCAGACCGGAAAACTTCAACGTGGACTTGTCGTCCAGTGCCGTTTCGACGGGCAGCAGTTCAAGGTTGCCGCTGGTAGCACGGTCATAGCCGATGTTGACCACACCCTTGAGTGGAGACGCATCCTTGGTGGCGGCGAACCACTTCTCGGTGGTCGGGGTCTTTTCCAGCGAGTAGTGACTGGTGGCCATGACCGGCAGCCATTTCAGCGACACCAGGCGCGAGAATGGCAGCGGGCCGTGTTCGATGTGGTCAACGAACAGCAGCTCTACGCCTTCAGGGTTCTCGCCGAACATTTCGCCCTGGCCCTTGAGGCGGTAGTGCGCGGTACTGCTGAACAACTGGCGATCCAGCGACACCAGTTCCAGGGTCGCGGTGCCGTTGGAGCCGACCATCGCCGTTTGCAGCTCTTTGTTGGCATCGGCGATCGAGGTTTGCAGCACCCCTTCCAGTTTCGTACCGGTGTACCAGGCGCCGCCGGCGCTGATTGCACCGATGGCAACGACGATTCCCAGAAGCACGCCTGCTGATTTATTCATGAATGACCCGATCAATGTCCGTTGTTGAAAATGTGGTCGTCTTCCCTGAACCCTCGACGGGTTGCGGCTCGACTCCGCTAAAAGTGCGATGAGATTAGCATTTGTGCCGTGGAGCGGCCCAATGATTAAAGGTGAAAGAATGTCTATGGAGCGTTGCAGCCTGTGGACAGTCCGCGTTGATCTTTCCCACGCTCTGCGTGGAAATGCTGCCCGTGACGCTCTGCGTCACATCCAGAGCCGAACGCGGAGCGTCCGTAGAGGCATTCCCACGCAGAGCGTGGGAACGATCGGTGGCTGATCAGGAATACTGCACTTCGATCTCATCCAGCTGATGATCAAAGCTTTTCAGCCGTGCCGTCCACGTATAGACCAGCACTTCGAAATCCCGATTGATCACCGCGCCATTCGGTGAATCCGCGCGCGGGTCGCAAAAATCCAGTTGATAGCGTTCGCGGGCCATGGCGTTGGCCACGTCAGACAGTTCGCGGGCATTGTTCAGCCAGTGCCAGCCTTCATCGGTGACCTGTTTGTCGAGGGCCAGGCATTGGGTTTTGAGCGCTTCGAGGCTTTTTTCCAGCGGGGTGCCGGTGAGTTCGCCCATGACTTCCTGAAAAGTACGCCCCGGTTGCCAGTAACTGCCCCAGAAATACCGGTCGAATACCGTTTCAACCCGGCGCAACGCCACCTTGGTGTCCCAGATCAGCACCAGGGTCTTGCCTTGCTCGAGTTGTTTTTTCTTGATCCGCCGGGTTTGCAGCAAAGCCCAGGCGGCGACTGCGATCGACATCACCCCGATCAACGCACTGGCACTGTCGAGAAAGATCAAAGCCTTATCAATCTGGTGCGTCAGCATCACGCCATAAAAATACGTTGCCGAGAGCAGCACCAGCGCGACAATTGCGCACCAGAAGCCGGGAGCATAAGGGTTTTTCATTATTGGAATCCCCATGACCAATGCGAGCTTTGACTGCCGGACCCGCCTGCGCGAACCCGACATCTAAAAGCATAGCAACGGCCTCAGGGTTTCGTTGGCTCTGAACCTTGCGTTCGTCCGCTTTCCCAACCGCCGCCCAGCGCCAGGAACAAATCGATCTGGCTCATGGCAACCTGGGTATTGGCAGCTGCCACCTGCGCACGCACGTCGGTGTAGGTGCGGGTCGCCTGCAAATCGGCAAGGAACGACGCCCGGCCAGCCTGGAAGAAGCGGTGCGTCTGGTCCGCCGCCTGTTGCGCCGACTGCTCGGCATCCACCAGGGCATCGCGGCGCTGCAACAGCGCGGAATACTGCGCCAGACCGGTCTGGGTTTCGCGGATCGCGTTCAACACCACCCCGTCAAAGTGCGCCAGCGCGCCTTGGGTCGCCGCCTCAGCCTCACGCACCCGTGCCCGGGAGCCGTTGGATGGCACTGTCCAGGTCAACAACGGGCCGAAACCCCAGCGATTGGTTTGCGGTTGGCCAAGGTGATCGAGAATACCCACGGTACCCACGGTCGCCCCAATGCTGATGTCCGGGTAAAGCGCACCGGTAGCAACCCCGATGTCCGCCGTCGCGGCCGCCAGCTGACGTTCGGCCTGGCGCACATCCGGCCGCCGTTTAAGCAGCGTGGCGCCGTCACCGACCGGCAACAATTGCGCAATCTTTGGTAGCTCGTGACAACTGCTGGTCCCGGCGGGTAATTGATCCACCGGTTTGGCCAACAACATCGACAAACGGAACAGCCCGGCCTGACGGGCGGCTTCATAGCGCGGCATATCGGCGCGCAAGGATTTGAACTGGGTTTGCGAACGGGTGACCTGGGTTTCGTCGCCGCGCCCGGCATCGCGCAGGCGCTGAATCAGCGCGGTGCTCTGGCCTTGCAGGTCCAGTGAGTGCTCGGCGATTTCACGCTCTTCGTTGGCCGCGCAGACCTGGGTATACGCACGCACCACATCGGCGACCAAGGTAATTCGCGCCGTATCGGCTGCAGCTTGCGTTGCGTCAGCGCTGGCTTTCGCCGCTTCGATCCCGCGCTGCAAGGTGCCAAACAGATCGAACTGATAGGACGTGGTGATGCCGATATCACCGACATTGGTCACCGGGATCTTTTCCGGCAGTAAGAACGCCTCGCCGGATTCCTGCAAACGCTGGGCGCCGACCTTCACGCCACCGCTCCAGCCGCCCGCCGACTCGGCTTGTTCGACCCGGGCACGAGCGCGCGACAGGTTGGCTGCTGCCACTCGCAAATCGGTATTGGTGGCCATGGCCTGGCGCACCAGCTCATCCAGACGCGGGTCCTGGTACAGCCGCCACCAGTCGCCCGGCACCGGCGCCGAGACCACGTTTTTTCCGTGCGCAGTCAGATCGCCCTGAAAGTCCTCGCGGTGCACCGCCGCATCGATGGGCAAATGGTAATCCGGGCCCACCACCTGACAGGCCGACAGCAGCAAGCCGAGACCGGCCGTCGCTAAACAGGCGGCCGCTTTCATTGCTCCGGCTCCTGCTCAGGCTTGTCGCCGATGATCGATACGGTCGCAGTACGCCCGGCAATCATGCGGAAATCTGCCGGCACGTCATCGAAGGCAATCCGCACTGGAATCCGCTGCGCCAACCGCACCCAGCTGAACGCCGGGTTAACGTTGGGCAGCAGGTTCGAACCGCTGCTGCGATCACGGTCTTCGATACCGGCGACGATGCTTTCGACATGCCCGCGCAATCGCGCACGGTCGCCGATCACGCGGATATCGACACCTTGGCCGACATGAATGCCGTCGAGTTTGGTTTCTTCGAAATAGCCGTCAATGTGGAAGGAGTTGCTGTCCACCACCGACAACACCGGACGGCCGGCGGTAACGAACTCCTGAGTACGCGGTGCGCGGTCGTTGACGTAACCGTCCACCGGACTGCGGATTACCGAGCGGTCGAGGTTGAGCTGGGCGCTGTCCACCGACACCTGGGCCTCGGACAACGCCACCTCGGCGCGGGCCACACGGGACTGGCTTTCTTCCAGTTGCTCGCCCGGCACCAGATTGCCCAGGCCACGGTTGCGCTTGGCTTCACGTTGCGCCTGGGCCAGGGTTTCCTGGCGGTCGGCGACCGTGGCCTTGGCCTGGCGCAGCGCCAGTTTGAAACGGTCCTGGTCGATGCTGAACAGCACCTGGCCGCGCTTCACCGGTTGGTTATCACGCACTTCCACTTGCTGGATCAACCCGGAAACGTCCGGGGCGATCTGCACGATATCCGCACGAATGTGCCCGTCACGGGTCCACGGAGCGAACATGTAATACATCACCATGCGCCAGACCACGACGACCGCAAAGGTCACCACCAACAGGGTCAACACCACACGGCCAAGGGTCAAAATAGGTTTTTTCATGTCATCAGGTATCGACTGAGTGAGTCCACGGCGCCGAGCAGCAAGGCGTAAAGACCAACGTTGAACAATGCCCGGTGCCAGACCAGACGATAAAAGTGCAGGCGTGTCAGCAACCCGTGCACCACCAGGTACAGCGCATACGTAATACCCATCAGCACCAGCAACGTGGGCAGGAACACCCCGCTGATGTCCAGATCACCGATCATAAAGGCGCTCCATCGATACCTTGGGGAAACGGTTCATCGGTCTCGTTGCCGCCGATGAACTCCACGCCCGGCAACAGCGCCAGACGCAGACCGGCGAGGGCATGCAGCAGGTGCAGACGGGTTTCGCCGTCACCCTGCAGGCCTTGGCCATTGAGTGCGCGCCGGGTGCGATCCAGGGTCATCAGCAACGGCGCTGGCGCTGGCAAGCGTTCGCCAGCCTTGAGACAGGCCTTGAAGTACTCGCCGACCTCGGCCACCACCTGCCGCAGCAAGACGTTCGGTCCCCCTTGCACCCGTGGCGCGTACGCCAGCAAGTCCAGCAGGTTCAGCGCCACGCGCACTTCGCGCAACGCCACGCCGGTGTCCTGACCGGTCATCGCCAGGCGCGGCAAATGCTGCATCAGCCGATCGAGCATCTGCACACCCAAGTGACGGTGTTCAGCGAGGTTCGCCGGCTCGGTCATGCCGACGATGTCGCGCCAGCTGAAACGGGTCAGGCGCTTGGCCGCCAGCTCCGAACCGAAGGGCCGCGCTACGAGAGTCCAGATAAAGGCAAACAACAAGCCCATGGGCCCGGCCAGGTTGGAGTTCGCGAAGCTCAAAAAGTCCGCGTCGTAGGCGCCCTGGATGCTGATAAACGACGAGGTGTTGACGATGGTCAGCAGCATGCCGAGGTAGAAACGCGGCTGTACGGTCAGGGTGCCGACGCAGATAAACGGTACGGCAAACGCCAGCACCAGCATCGGAAAGTCATGCAGGTTCGGCAGGATCAAAAACAGGTAGAGGCTGGCGAACAGCACCGACATCGCGGTCCAGAAAAAGAACCGGTAAATCTGCGGTGCCGGGTCGTCCATCGCGGCGAAAAAGCTGCACGCCACCGCCGCCAGAATCACCGCGCTGCCGCCATCGGTCCAGCCGAGCAGAATCCACAGCACCGAGGCGACGATGATCGCCAGCACCGTCGACGCCGCCGAATAGAGCATCAGCCCACGGTCGAGAAACGGTGTCAGCCGGCCCAGCCGCCAATGACGGTAGACCGCACGCCAGTTGTCCTGGCTTTCGCAGCGAATCGCCTCTTGCAGGCTGCGCAGGTCCTGCCACAAATCGATCCATTCACCGAGGCGATACAGCGCGTTGGAAAACAGCAATTGCTTGCGATCATCCAGCGCTTCGGCACTCGGTTGCAGGGCTTCAAGTTGAGCGCGCAGGGCTTGCCAGTGCTCGACCGAAGCGTCTGTGCGGTCGAGCCATTCAACGGTCGCGGCCAGCAGCGGCGCGAACTTGTCCACAAGCTCGGGCGTGCGCCGCTGCAAGGCATACAGCGCATCGTCCAGCGCATCCACCACCGGCAGCAGGTGAATCATCCGCCCGCGCAGTTCTTTGATGTTGCGCACGGTTTGCGGCCGCGCACCTTCGTGGGGCAACTGGCCGATCATCAATTCCAGGGAGTTGAACGTGGCCACCATTGAGGCGCGCAAGGTGCTGACTTCGTCGGGTTGCACGTTGCGGGTCAGGAAGCGCTGGCTGTAGGTCACCGCGTCGCTGAACCACTTGCTCACCGCACCATCGAACACCGGCGCCAGCCGTCGGGGCCAGAACATACTGCCGACCACCGCTGCGCAGACGATGCCGAGGAAGATCTCTTCAGTCCGCGCCTCTGCCACATCCCATATCGCCAACGGGTTATCCACCACTGGCAGGGAAATCAGCGGCAAGGTGTAACCGGCGAGCATCAGCGCGTAGTTATTGGCGGTGCGCAGATGCATCGACAGAAACAACAGGGTGCCGGTCCACAGCGCGATGACCAGCACCAGCACATACGGGCTCTGGACGAACATCGGCACAAACAGCAACGCCGCTGCTGCCCCGGTCAAGGTGCCGATGGCACGGTACAGGGCCTTGGAACTGGTCGGCCCGACGAACGGGCTGGAAACGATGTACACCGTGGCCATCGCCCAATACGGACGCGGCATTTGCATGAGCATGGCGATGTACAGCGCGATCATCGACGCGGCGAAGGTACGCACGCCGTAAAACCAGTCGCGGGCCGGCGGTATGCCGCTAAAAAATCCGTTCACGAGGGGGTCACCGGTAACTGCTGCTCTGCCGTCTCGAACGCGCGAATCACCCGCAGCGCCGCCTCCAGATCCGCCGGATCGATGCCTTCAAGCACCACACGGCGCAAGCGCACCAACTCGGCTTCCACCGCTTGCACCAACTCACGGCCAGCATCGGTCAGGCTCAGGCACTTGGCGCGACGATCAAGGGGATCTTCAGTGCGGCAGACATACCCGGACTGGCACAACTGGTCGAGCAAACGCACCAGCGACGGACTCTCCATCCCCGCCGCCTGCGCCACCGTCACCTGCCGCACGCCCTCGCCCAGCCGCCCGATCATCAGCAACGGGACCGCGCAGGCTTCGGAGATGCCGTAGTTGACCAGCGTGGTCTGGCAGATTTTCCGCCAATGCCGCGCGGCCACCACCATGGCACTGCTGATGTTCATCTGAAGGGCGTCGAGGGTCTGGGACACAGGAGAATTCGCACACTGTTAGTTTGCTAACTATCAATATCGCATTGGAGGGGAAATTCAGTCAAGTTTTGAAACAAATTAGCCTAGCGGGCAAAACACAACACCTGTGGCGAGGGGGCTTGCCCCCGCTCGACTGCGGAGCAGTCGCAATGGCGGCGCCCGTCGTATATGGCTGAAGAAATATGGTGATCGCTTATCAGGGCCGCTACGCGCCCCAACGGGGGCAAGCCCCCTCGCCACAGGTTTGGTGTTCACCTCGAATGGGGGGGGCTTAAAGGTGTTGCAGCTCTTCCATAAGATCCAGCCCATCGCGCAATGACACATACGCTGCGTTGATCAAGCGGTAGAAATCTTTGTCATTGAGATCGCGAAGGGTGATCGAGGTGAGGGTTTCCAGCAGATCGGTGCCGATGCGGATTCGGCTACAGGCAGTTTCGTGGAGAAAATGGGTCGGTGCGAGGATGTTGTAGGCCAGAACGCAGCCGGGGGTTGGGTTGGTTGTCAGTGGACGATATGGGTGCATAGGGAATATCTCGTAGATAGTTTTAGGAACAGCCTCTACGTAGAATTAGGATCGCCATATCCTGTCGCCGATGTGCGGCGACGTGGCGAACTATAGGGGGCGTTTCGGGGTTCGCAACCGAGCGGACGAGCTTCGGAATTTTCTTCAGGCCTATTAGCCCATTCGTACGCCGAAAGCCGGGGTAGCCTTGGGTACGAAGGATTCAGGCATTCTGCGAACTGTCAGATTTTTTACACCCCCCGCCCCTTCCTCAGCAGCACATCCAGTTGATCCACCACCTCCGCCCAATCGGAATCGTCGAGGATGTCTTCGCGCAGGAAGTCCGCCTGGCTCTTGGTCCAGAAAAACGCGTCGGCCAGGTGCAGCTCGGGTTTGAGTGGTGAGTGAGTGGCGATGAATTTGTCGATGCTTTCGGCGTCGTCGGGCAGGCCGAGTTGTTTGAACAGGTTGGGGAGGCTGTGGGTAGGTGATTCCATGGAAATTGGCTCCTGCGTTTTTAGAGGTCGGGGGGACTGCTTCGCAGTCCATCGCGGGCAAGCCACGCTCCCACACACGGCGGTTTCCTGTGGGAGCGCGGCTTGCCCGCGATGGCGGCGGTGCATTCACCGCCAATAATGTAATGGCTACTGACTCAACTCGCATACCTCGGCATGAGGCACCATTTTCAGGTACTGGTCCATGCTCAAGTGTACGAGGTTGTTGTGGTTGCCGGCTTCGACGTAGATCTCTTTCTGGCGGGTCAGCATCGGGTCGATGACCATGTCCAGGCCATAGGATTCGCCCAGGGCCGGAACGGCGCCGCGTTCACAGTCGTTGAACAGGTGGGCCAGGGTGCTTTCGCGGGTGACTTGCCATTCACCGCTGCCACGCACTTTGGTCAGGTCCAGATGTCGGCTGGCTGGCAACACGGCCATCAGGTAGTGGCCGTGGTGGTCGTCGAGGATCACCGATTTCGCCACACGCTCAGCAGGAATGCCCGCGACCCGGGCGGTTTCCAGGCTGCTGGCCGAATGTGGGTGAGAGACTACGTCGAATTCGCAGTGCGCCTCTTCCAGGCTGCGCTGCACGGTTCTTGCCATACGCATGATGCACCTCGGTGTCCGTCGCAAGGCGGGCGGACGATGATTAAACAGGTTGGCGTCTCCTCTAAAGTCTAGGCCTGCTGCCGGTACCCGGTGATAAATCTGCTCACTGGAAACTCGCAAAAAATGATCAAGAATCATCCAGCCAAAGGCTCAACTAGACTATAAGCAGGGCCACCGTGTGGCTCGCGGACGGATGACTCTCCTGGAGGGTCAAGTGAACACTCGCTGGTGGTATGTGGTTGCGCTGTTGTTGGGTTTGAGCGGATCGGCTTTCGCGACAGACACGGTTGTGGTGGTCGTCCCCAACCCGCTTGGCGTCTGGCTGATGATGGTGGGTATCGCGCTGCTCGTGGCGGAGGTGGTGCTGCCCAATTACGGTGTGGTCGGGCTGGGCGGCATCACGATGTTCGTGATCGGCGCGGTGATGGTGAGCAATGCCGACGTCCCTGCGCCACTGATCATCGGTCTTGGACTGATCAGCGCCCTGCTGTTGATCGCCCTGCTGTTCCACGCGCTGAAAACCCGACCGCGCCACATTGTCAGTGGCGATGCCGGGCTGCTCGGCAGCGTCACGCAGGTGACCGCGTTGCAGGGTCACAACACGCACAAGGGCTGGGTGCATTTGCAAGGTGAACGCTGGCAGGTGCACTGCAAGACACCCTTGCATTCCGGGCAACGGGTGCGAGTGGTGGCACGCAAGGGAACGCTGCTGGAAGTGGCCGCGACTGACGCGGCGCCGCAAGGAGAATGATCATGGGTCTGCAACTGGGTTTTGCCGCGCTGCTGGTGCTGATGATTGCACTGGCAGGATCGACCTTCCGCATCCTGCGCGAATACGAGCGCGGCGTGGTGTTCCAGCTCGGACGCTTCTGGCAGGTCAAGGGCCCGGGGCTGATCCTGTTGATTCCGGTGGTGCAGCAAATGGTTCGGGTCGATCTGCGGACCGTGGTGCTCGACGTACCGCCGCAAGACGTGATCACCCGCGACAACGTCTCGGTGAAGGTCAACGCCGTGTTGTACTTCCGGGTGCTCGACTCGCAGAAAGCGATCATCCAGGTCGAAGACTTCCTCATGGCCACCAGCCAACTGGCGCAAACCACCTTGCGGGCGGTGCTCGGTAAACATGAACTGGACGAATTGCTGGCCGAACGCGAGCGCTTGAATTTCGACATCCAGCAAGTGCTGGACGCCCAGACGGATGCCTGGGGGATCAAGGTCGCCAACGTCGAGATCAAGCACGTCGACCTCAACGAATCGATGATCCGCGCGATCGCCAAACAGGCCGAAGCCGAACGTGAACGGCGGGCGAAAGTGATCCACGCCGAAGGTGAATTGCAGGCCTCGGAAAAGCTCATGCAAGCCGCCGAAATGCTCGGTCGCCAACCCGGCGCCATGCAGTTGCGCTATATGCAGACGCTGAATTCGATTGCCGGCGACAAGAGCTCGACCATTGTATTTCCGTTGCCGATCGAGTTGCTCAAGGGCATGGCGGATTTATCGTCGAAGAGCTGAGCGGTTGATTCACCTGTGGCGAGGGAGCTTGCTCCCGTCGGCCGATCCGCGTTCGGGCGAAGCCGTCGTTATTCAGCCGACGAGGTCTGACAAAATACCATTGCCAGTTCAGGGCCGCTCCGCGGCCCAGCGGGAGCAAGCTCCCTCGCCACAAGAAGCGGTTCGCCATTGCTCCAATGCTTCGTAAGGCCCGTGCGCCCAACACTCAACGCGTTCTCTGAGCCGCGCCGAAGCTTCTTGTTGTTTGCCTTCGCTGTCGGCCACAAACGTTTCGGCCGGTTGTTTGGCGTGCTGACTTACAGCGCTGAACACTTGGGTTCGCTGCTCGGTATTCAGTGCAAAAAACCTGGCCAAATGGCCCTCCATGGCGCCCGGCAACTCACGATAGTTGACCGCCAGTCCGGCAAATTCGTGGCAATGTTCAACGCCTAATTGCAGCAGTTTGCCCAAGCGCCGCGCGATGAAATCCTCTCGCCCCTCGAATGCTGCCCCATCGTCCAATGCACTGGTGCCGATCAGCCCTGGCACCATGTGCAGGCCCGGACGACGCAGGTGTGAGACGGCGATTTCCAGCGGATCGCGGTAGACAAACAACCAGGGCGTATCAGGGAAACACTCACGCAACCGCTTCAGCTCACCGATGTTCCAGGCGTCCAGCTTGATCACCAAGCGTTGTTCCACACCTCGGCGCGGCTGGCCATAGGCCGAGAGCAAACCGCGAATCGCCGCGTTGCGTTCTGCAGGCGGAAGTTCGCTGCGTAGCAAGGCATCCAGTGGTGGTGGTTCGGAAATGACGATGTGGTTGTCGAGTTGCGCCAGCATCTGGCTGATCAGCGTCGAGCCACAGCGCGAGGCGTGAAAAATGAACGCACTCGGCACCAGCCCAAGGCTGATCGTCTGCCAATCACTTAGCGTTCTCAGCGGCGTTTGACGGCGGAAGGCCTGGTTGAACGGCAGGCGCAGCGCCTCCTCCACCGCATCGCGGAAAAACGGCTGTCGCAACGGCTGATCACCAAACCAGCACCAATCGACCCGCCACTCCCCGGCCTGCTGCCAGACGCGAATCGGCAACCAGCCGTCGAGGTTCAGGCGCTGCATTGTTCATTCCATTGGCGACGGCCATTGCGCATCGCAGCACGCAACTCTTCACGGGAGAACGCCAGGCCATGTTCGGCAGCCAGCTTCAGGGTGGTGGCGATAAAGGTTTCGTTGTCGGTCACGCCCTGCAAGCTCTTGCAGAGCTGCGGATCGTTTTCCAGCAGCCGTCGAAACTGTGCCAGCGCTTGCGCTGCATGACCGACGCCAGGCGCCGGCGTGGTTGAAACGCCCTCGACAATCGCCTGTTCCAACCAAGGGGCGGGCCTGCAATCGATCACCAGATGCACCCGCTCGCGGCTGTCGCGATTGTCGACGCTGTGAGGCCGCGACAGGTCGAGAAACCAGCATTCGCCGGCCTCCATCGGCATCCGCAAACCGTCGAGCAGAAAGTCGACATTCGGTGGGCTGAGTAATGGAATATGCAGCCGCAGATCGGCCTCTGGCCCCTCAAGGTCATAGTCGCGGTGCTCGTGAATCCGACTGCCGGGCCCCAGCTTCAGCAATCTTGCCGAGACGATGTCCAACGGTAATTCCTGCAATGCACGCTGCCACCGACCATCGAGCAGCCACGGCGCTCGCAACACCGGTTTTCCATGGCCAGGGGATAGCTCCGTCAGCGCATCAGCCGCGCTGATCAGCGCCACCCCGCTCCAGTCGCCACTGAAATAGTGGCTGTTGAAATGGCTATGCCAGTCGCTGTCCTTGATTTGCGCCAATGCCTGCAACAGTAACGGCAGAGGCACCGTCACCGGCAGGCGGGAAAACGCCGGTCGAGTCATCGGTGCGGTAGCACCGCGCATTCGCCGAGCCAGGTCAGTAAGCGATCGAGGCAGGCGTCCACCGACAGCACGCCGGTGTCGAGCACCAACGCCGCCGACGCGGGTGGCTCGTAAGGTGCGGAGATACCGGTAAAGCCCGGCAGTTCACCGCTGCGCGCACGGGCGTAATGACCTTTCGGATCACGCTGCTCGCAAACGTTGAGCGCAGCACTGCACCAGACTTCGCGGTAATCGTCGCCCAAACGCTGGGCGAAAATGTCGCGCAGCTCAACCAGCGGCGCAATCATCGCCAGGATCACAATCTGTCCGTTCTCCACCAGCAGTGCTGCCACCTCACTGGCGCGGCGGATGTTTTCCTGACGATCCTTGTCGGCAAACCCGAGGTCGCGATTGAGCCCGACCCGCAGTCCATCGCCATCGAGCACCAGGCTGTGCAGGCCGCGTTCGAACAACGCGGCGTGCAGTGCCTGGGCCAGGGTCGACTTGCCTGCCGCCGGTAAACCGGTCAGCAGGATCGCCGCTCCGCGATGGCCATGGCGGTCTTCGCGTTGCGCCCGGCTGACGCTGGCCGTGGGCGCCAGCAGATTACTTGCTTTGGACATGGGCTGTCGGCACCGTGATGTTGCCGGCGGCCCACGCATCCTCGCGGCTGGCCAGTTCCGTGGCGATCGACTGCACTTGGGTCGACTGCACCTGATCCGGCAGTGGGTCGAGCCCGGCACTGGCGAAGATCTGCCCGTAAGCGTTGCGCAAATCCGCGTACGACAGGTCGCGGCGCAGGTCGGCTTGCAGGGTGTTCAGTTCGCCCTGGATCAGCTCCAGTTCGCCGATGCCCGCGGCCTGATGACGATTACGCAACTGGCCAAGAATCTGCCCGTCGATGTTCGACAGCTGCTGGTTGGTCTCGAACTGGCGCAGCGCTTCGCGGTAGTTGGCGTTGGCCACGTAGAGCTGCGCCAGCACCGCGATCGACATTGCCTGACGGCGTGCCTTGGCCACTTCTTCACCGGCCTTGGCCACGTCGATGGCCGCCGGGGCGGAAATCACGTTGAACAGGTTCCAGGTGATTTTTACCCCGTAGTCGGCCCACTTGTCGTTGACCAGAAACGAGTTGCTGTCGTAATGCCCGCCAGCCGAGAGTTCCAGCCCCGGCAGCAGCCGCAGCATGGCTTTGCGGGTTTCGGCGGTGCTGATGCGCGTCTGATAATCCTGCTCGCGCAGTTCCGGGCGGCTGGCCAGGGCTTCCTGCTCAAGGCTGGCCATGCCGACCTTGAGTTCCGGAATCGGGTAATCCTCCGGCGTCGCCAACGTCAACTCGGTGCCCATCGGCAGGTTGATCAGGGTCGCCAGTTCGGTTTTCGCCAGCGACAGTGCCCGCCGCTGTTCTTCGAGCTGGCGCGTGGCTTCGATCAGCGAACGTTGGTAACCCAAGGCCTGCACCGGGTCGCCGATACGCTGCTCGCTCATGCTCTGGCTGTTGTCGCGCGCGGCATCGACCCGCGCCATCAGGCTATCGATCTGCTTGAGCAGGCGTTCAGCGGCCACCGCCCGCCAATACGCCGAGCGCACGTCCTGAACGATGGTATTGATGACCTTGCGCCGGCGTTCCTGAACGATCAGCCGTTGATCGCCCTGCTGCTTGGCGTTGATGTAGCTGACGCCGAAGTCGAGGACGTTCCAGACCATGGTCAGGTCGGCGACTCTGCGGTCGCGGTCCTGTGAGGTCGAAGGTTCCAGGGACTGGGTGCCGGTGCGCACGCTCTGGCTGCTGGAGGCGCTGGTGTTGTTTCGCCCCACGTAACCGGCGTCCAGGGCCATGCGCGGCAGCATGTCGAAGCTGGCGAGGTCGAGTTGGCGCTTGGCCAACGCCTCTTCCATGATTTTCAACCGGCCCTCAAGGTTGTATTTCACTGCGCGGGCCATGGCTTGATGCAGCGTCAGTGGGCCGCTAAGGGGCTCCTGATCCTTGTACATGCTCGCCAAATCGCTTCTGGCGCGCTGCTCGCTGACACTGCGTTCAATCGGCTCACTGGTTACCGCACATCCGCTGATTGCAAGCGCCAGCAGGCTGGCGCCGAATAGTTTCTGACTTTTTTTCATCCTTGGACCGCCCCTAGGTACCGCACAATTTCAGGTTTTTAGTCAGGCCTGCATTTCGCTGATGCCAACCTGTTGCAACGCTGCAGCCAACGCCTGGATCTGCTGCTTCTCGGCGTTTTCAAGTTGTTGAAGTTGCTCGCCCAAGGTCAGTGCGCCATAGACACCGTGCAGGCCTTGAGCGGCATCGCCGCCGTGCTGGATCGACTTGTCGCCGAACGCATTGAACGAACTGTCGCCATTGCCCGACTCATGACTGAACAGACTCGACAGCGTGCTGCTGCCAAACACCCCGCCATCACCCCCGCCAAAACCCAGGAAGCCGTGAGCGGAGCCATTCCCGCCGCTGTCGCTGCTAGTGAACACCTGAGCGATATAGCTGGGGCTCAGTGCGCCGCGGTTGATGAAAATATCCCCCAGTGGGCGGATGCCATCGCCCAATACCCGCTGTTCGAACAACGGCGCAAAAGTCAGCGGTGAGCCGAGATTGCCGGTCGGCGGTGCGAAGACAATCGGCTGCAACGGTATGTTCGGAGTGCTTTGCGGCGGTGTCGGGTCGCTGACCAAGACCACGACGGCCGGCACCGTGTTGACTGTGAAATTGTTGGAGATCGCGCCCCCAGTGCCCGCGTTCCCGGCGCGGTCGGTCACGTTGCTGGTGTCCAGCCCGATGAAGTTGGTCGCATCGCTGATGTTGGCCGCCGGGGTCAGGGTGGCAGTCCAGGTCTTGCCGCCGTTGCTGCTGCTCAGGTTGGTGAGGGTGCCATTGGCCACGCTGATGTCGGACAAATCGAAATGCTTCACCGCCTCGCTGAAGCTGAAGGTCACCTGCGAGGTCTGGCCAACGCCCAGGTTCGGGTTGGCGACGACGATGGTCGCGGTGGGGCGATCACTGTCCAGAGCGTAGTTGTTGGAGATGGCCAGCCCCGTCCCGGCATTACCTGCGGCGTCGTTGACATTGCTGTTGTCGAGCACAATCAGGTTGCTGGGGTCGGTCACATTCGCCGTCGGCGTGAACGTCGCGGTCCAGGTCTTGCCGCCGTCACTGCTGGCCAGGTTGGACAACGTGCCGTTGGTCACGCTCAGATCGGACAGGTCAAAACCGCTTACCGCTTCGCTGAAGGTGATGGTCACCCCCGAGGTCTGACCGATGCCCAGCAGCGGTTTGGCCACCACAATGCTTGCCGTTGGACGTTGCGTGTCGATGGCGTAGTTGTTCGAATCTGTGGTGCCCACACCAACGTTGCCAGAGGCGTTCTGCACCCCCGTGTTGTCCAGGGTGATCAGGTTGGTGGTGTCGGTAATATTCGCGGCCGGGGTGAAGGTCGCGGTCCAGGTAATACCGCCATCGCTTGAACTGACCGCGCTCAACGTACCGTTGGCGATGGTCAAGTCGGCGTTGGTGAACCCGCTGACCGCCTCGGAGAAGGTGATGGTCACCAATGAGGTTTCGCCCACCTTGATTGCGTTGTCGGCCACCACGATAGTCGCCGTTGGACGCACGGTGTCGATGGTGAAGTTGGCGGAATCGGTGGTGCCGCTACCGGCGTTACCGGCCAGGTCGGCCACGCCGGTGTTGGCCAGGGTGATCAGGTTGGTGGTGTCTTTTATGCCGGCAGTCGGGGTGAAGGTGGCCGTCCAGGTGATGCCGCCATCGCTGCTGCTGACGCTGGTCAGGGTGCCGTTGGGCACGCTCAGGTCACTGTTGTCGAATCCAGTCACCGCTTCGCTGAAGGTGATGGTCACCAACGACGTTTCACCGACCGAGAGGGTACCGTCAGCTACAACAATGGTCGCGGTCGGACGCGCGGTGTCGATCGCATAGTTGTTCGAGTCGGAGGTCCCGCTACCGGCGTTGCCAGCCAGATCGGCCACGCCGGTGTTGTCCAGGGTGATCAGGTTGGTCGCATCGGTGATGCTGGCGCTCGGGGTAAAGGTCGCCGTCCAGGTGATCCCGCCGTCGCTGCTGCTCACGGCGCTGAGGGTGCCGTTGGCGATCGTCAGGTCGGCGTTGGTGAAACCGGTCACCGCCTCGCTGAAGGTGATGGTCACCAGTGAGGTTTCACCGATTTTCAAGGCGTTGTCCGCGACCACGATGGTCGCCGTTGGACGCTGGGTATCGATCGCGTAGTTGTTGGAATCGGTGGTGCCGCTGCCAACGTTACCAGAACCATTCTGCACGCCGGTATTGTCCAGGGTGATCAGGTTGGTGGTGTCAGTGATGGCGCTGGTCGGGGTAAAAGTCGCCGTCCAGGTGATCCCGCCATCGCTGCTGCTGACCGCGGTCAGCGTGCCGTTGGCAATCGTCAGGTCGGCGTTGGTGAAGTCGGTCACCGCCTCGCTGAAGGTGATGGTCACCAGCGAGGTGTCACCGATTTTCAAGGCGTTGTCGGCCACCACGATGGTCGCCGTTGGACGCACGGTGTCGATGGTGAAGTTGGCGGAATCGGTGGTGCCGCTGCCCGCGTTGCCGGCCAGATCGGCGACGCCGGTGTTGGCCAGGGTGATCAGGTTGGTCGTGTCTTTTATGCCCGCAGTCGGGGTGAAGGTGGCCGTCCAGGTGATGCCGCCATCGCTGCTGCTGACCGCGGTCAGTGTGCCGTTGGGGATCGTCAGGTCGGCGTTGGTGAAGCCGGTCACCGCCTCGCTGAAGGTGAAGGTCACCAAAGAGGTTTCACCGGCGGCCAGCGTCGGGTCGGCAAACACGATAGTGGCGGTCGGGCGCTGACTATCAATAGCGTAAGTATTGGAATCGGTGGTCGCAGCACCGGCATTACCGGCCAGGTCGGCAATCCCGGTGTTGTCCAGGGTGATCACATTGCCGCTGTGGGTGATGCCGTTCACCGGCGTCAGTGTGGCGGTCCAGGTTACGCCGCCATCGCTGCTGCTCACCGCGCTCAACGTACCGTTGTCGATCGTCAGGTCGGCGTTGGTGAAACCGGTCACTGCCTCGGAGAAGGTGATGGTCACCAACGAAGTCTGACCGATCCCCAGCGCGGTGTCCGTCACCACGATGGTTGCCGTCGGACGCTGGGTGTCGATGGCGTAGTTGTTGGAATCGGTGGTGCCCGTCCCGACGTTGCCGGACCCGTTCTGCACGCCGGTATTGTCCAGGGTGATCAGGTTGGTGGCGTCGGTAATGGCGCTGGTCGGGGTAAAGGTCGCGGTCCAGGTCACACCGCCATCGCTGCTGCTGACCGCGGTCAGCGTGCCGTTGGCAATCGTCAGGTCGGCGTTGGTGAAGCCGGTCACCGCCTCGCTGAAAGTGATGGTTACCAGCGAGGTTTCGCCAATCTTCAGTGCGTTGTCGGCAACGATGATGGTCGCCGTCGGACGCACGGTATCAATGGTGAAGTTGGCGGAGTCGGTGGTGCCGTTACCGGCGTTACCGGCCAGATCGGCCACGCCGGCGTTGGCCAGGGAGATCAGGTTGGTGGTGTCGTTGATGCCCGCGGTCGGAGTAAAGGTGGCCGTCCAGGTGATCCCACCATCGCTGCTGCTGACCGCGGTCAGCGTGCCGTTGGGGATCGTCAGGTCGGCGTTGGTGAAACCGGTCACCGCCTCGGAGAAGGTGATCGTCACCAGCGAGGTTTCACCGGCGGCCAGCGTTGAGTCGGCTAGCACGATGGTGGCGGTCGGACGCTGGGTGTCGATGGCGAAGTTGTTCGAATCGGTGGTCCCGCTACCGGCGTTGCCGGCCAGATCGGCGATCCCGGTGTTGTCCAGGGTGATCAGATTGGTCGCGTCGGTGGTGCTGGCGCTCGGGGTAAAGGTCGCCGTCCAGGTGATGCCGCCGTCACTGCTGCTGACGGCGGTCAGTGTGCCATTGGCAATCGTCAGGTCGGCGTTGGTGAAACCGCTCACCGCCTCGCTGAAGGTGATGGTTACCAGCGAGGTGTCACCGACTTTCAAGGCATTATCCGCCACCACGACCGTTGCGGTCGGGCGTACGGTGTCGATGGCGTAGTTGTTCGAGTCGGTGGTGCCGCTGCCGACGTTACCGGAGCCGTTCTGCACGCCGGTGTTGTCCAGGGTGATCAGGTTGGTGGCATCGGTAATGGCGCTGGTCGGGGTAAAGGTCGCGGTCCAGGTGATGCCGCCATCGCTGCTGCTGACCGCGCTCAGCGTGCCGTTGGCAATCGTCAGGTCGGCGTTGGTGAAGCCGGTCACCGCCTCGCTGAAGGTGATGGTCACCAGCGAGGTGTCACCGATTTTCAAGGCGTTGTCGGCCACCACGATGGTCGCCGTAGGACGCACGGTGTCGATGGTGAAGTTGGCGGAATCGGTGGTGCCGCTGCCGGCGTTGCCGGCCAGATCGGCGACGCCGGTGTTGGCCAGGGTGATCAGGTTGGTCGTATCGTTGATGCCCGCAGTCGGGGTGAACGTGGCCGTCCAGGTGATACCGCCATCACTGCTACTGACCGCGGTCAGCGTGCCGTTGGGGATCGTCAGGTCCGCGTTGGTGAAACCGGTCACCGCCTCGCTGAAGGTGATCGTCACCAGCGAGGTTTCACCGGCGGCCAGCGTTGAGTCGGCCAGCACGATGGTGGCGGTCGGACGCTGAGTGTCGATGGTGAAGTTGTTTGAGTCGGTGGTGCCGCTACCGGCGTTGCCGGCCAGATCGGCGATCCCGGTGTTGTCCAGGGTGATCAGGTTGGTCGCGTCGGTGGTGCTGGCGCTCGGGGTAAAGGTCGCGGTCCAGGTGATGCCGCCATCACTGCTGCTGACGGCGGTCAGTGTACCGTTGGTAATCGTCAGGTCGGCGTTGGTGAAACCGCTCACCGCCTCGCTGAAGGTGATGGTCACCAGCGAGGTATCACCGATTTTCAGGGCGTTGTCCGCCACCACGATAGTCGCCGTCGGGCGCACGGTGTCGATAGCGTAGTTGTTCGAGTCGGTGATGCCGCTGCCAGCGTTGCCGGAACCGCCCTGCACACCGGTATTGTCCAGGGTGATCAGGTTAGTCGCATCGGTAGTGCTGGCACTCGGGGTAAAGGTCGCGGCCCAAGTCACACCGCCATCGCCGCTGCTGACCGCGCTCAGCGTGCCGTTGGCAATCGTCAGGTCAGCGTTGGTGAAGCCGGTCACCGCCTCGGAGAAGGTGATGGTCACCAGTGATGTATCGCCCACTTTAAGTGCATTGTCGGCGACCACGATGGTCGCCGTCGGCCGCACGGTGTCGATTGTGAAGTTGCCGGAATCGGTAGTTCCGCTACCGGCATTGCCGGCCAGGTCGGCCACGCCAGCGTTGGCCAGGGTGATCAGGTTGGTCGTATCGTTGATGCCCGCAGTCGGGGTGAACGTGGCCGTCCAGGTGATACCCCCATCACTGCTACTGACCGCGGTCAGCGTGCCGTTGGGGATCGTCAGGTCGGCATTGGTGAAACCGGTCACCGCCTCGGAGAAGGTAATGGTTACCAGCGACGTTTCACCGGCCATCAGGGTGCTGTCGGCGACCACGATGGTGGCGGTCGGACGCTGGGTGTCGATGGCGAAGTTGTTTGAGTCGGTGCTGCCGCTGCCAGCGTTGCCGGCCAAATCGGCGATCCCGGTGTTGTCCAGAGTAATCAGGTTAGTGGCGTCGGTAGTGCTGGCGCTCGGGGTAAAGGTCGCCGTCCAGGTGATACCGCCGTCACTGCTGCTCACCGCGGTCAGTGTGCCATTGGCAATCGTCAGGTCGGCGTTGGTGAAGCCGGTCACCGCCTCGCTGAAGGTGATGGTTACCAGCGAGGTGTCACCGACTTTCAAGGCGTTGTTAGCCACCACGATAGTCGCGGTCGGGCGTACGGTGTCGATAGCGTAGTTGTTCGAGTCGGTGATGCCGCTGCCGGCGTTGCCGGAACCGCCCTGCACACCGGTATTGTCCAGGATGATCAGGTTAGTCGCATCGGTAGTGCTGGCACTCGGGGTAAAGGTCGCGGTCCAGGTCACACCGCCATCGCCGCTGCTGACCACGCTCAGCGTGCCGTTGGCAATCGTCAGGTCAGCGTTGGTGAAGCCGGTCACCGCCTCGGAGAAGGTGATGGTCACCAGTGATGTATCGCCCACTTTAAGTGCGCTGTCGGCGACTACGATGGTCGCGGTCGGGCGCACGGTGTCGACGGCATAGTTGTTCGAATCGGTGCTGCCGCTGCCGGCGTTGCCGGCCAGATCGGCGATCCCGGTGTTGTCCAGGGTGATCAGGTTGGTGGTGTCGGTGATGCTCGCGGACGGGGTGAAGGTCCCGGTCCAGGTGACCCCGCCGTCACTGCTGCTCACAGCGGTCAGCGTGCCGTTGGCAATCGTCAGGTCGGCGTTGGTGAAACCGCTTACCGCCTCGGAGAAGGTGATGGTTACCAGCGACGTTTCACCGGCCATGAGGGTGCTGTCGGCGACTACAATGGTCGCCGTTGGCCGCACGGTGTCGATGGTGTAATTGTTGGACGTGCTGGTGCCAACCCCGGCTGTGCCCAGCGACACGCTCTGGACACCGGTGTTATCCAGGGTGATCAGGTTAGTGGTGTCAGTAATGGCGTTGGTCGGGGTGAGCGTCGCCGTCCAGGTAATACCGCCGTCACTGCTACTGACCGCGCTCAGCGTGCCGTTGGCAATCGTCAGGTCGGCGTTGGTGAAACCGGTCACCGCCTCAGTGAAGGTAATGGTCACCAGCGAGGTCTGGCCGATGTGCAGGGCGCTGTTTGCCACCGCGATGGTAGCGCTCGGTGTCGGTGCATAGGCGGTGTTCACGGTGCCGCCGTCGTTGAAGATATTGTTCACGGCCGCCACGCTGGCACCGGTACTACCGCCGCCCAGCGCCGGACCGCCGGAGCCACTGCCGCCGACGTTAGCGGACAGCGCCGCGAAGTTGGCGGCGGTCATCAGTACCGTACCTTTGTTCCAGATCGCACCGACGCCTTTACCGGCTGCACCACCGGAGTCGGCGGAACCGCCCAGGCCACCACCGCCGCCACCGCCACCACCGGCGGCGATGTTGCCGGAAATCACCGAGGTGCCAATAACCGTCAGGGTGCCGCTACTGGCGTTGTAAATACCACCGGCAGCCGACGCCCCGGCCCTGCCGGGCTTGTCCCAACCGGAGCCGCCACCGCCACCGCCGATGGAAATCGTGCCGTTGTTCGCCGTACCGCCCGCGCCACCGCTGCTGTAGTTGGCAGCCCCTACGCCGCCCGCGCCACCGCTGCTGCTACCGCCGCGACCGCCCATGTAGTTGGGGTTGTAGCCGCCACCGTTACCGCCCGTGTTGGCACTACCACTCGTACCGCCGTACACACCCGTGCCGAAACCGGAGGTGCCACCATGACCGCCGCTTTGCCCGCCCAACGCACCGCCACCGCCGCCACCGCCGCCGACCGCGCCACCGACGTAAGGTGAGGTGACCCCGCCACCGCCACCGCCGCCCGAAGCAGCGTTGCTGGTCACGGTGACGTTCTTGAGGGTCAGGTTGCCGGCGTTGAAAATACCACCGCCCATGGACGCCGTGCCGTCCGTACCGGCGGCAGCACCATTGCCGGCCACCAGGCCTTGTTTGATGATCAACCCGTCGAGGGTCGCAGTGACCCCGGAAGCGACCTGAAGCACCCGGGTCTTGTACTGACCATTGAGGGTCACATCGGCAATGCCGTCGTGGTTCAGGTCACCTTCCAGCGTGACGTTCTTGGTAATGGTCAGTTGCGAATTCAGATTGACCGTCATGGTGGTGCTGAACGTCACCGTGTCACCCACCACCGAATCGCTCAGCGCCTGGCGCAATGAGCCGACCCCACTGTCACCGTTGTTGGTGACCGTCAGGGTCGCCAGGCTGTACTGATACGCAGCCATGGACTGGGTCGACAGTACGTTATGGCTCTCGATGGTGCCGGTGGCGATTTCCAGATCCCAGTCACCGCTCACACCGGTACGGTTGTTCGAGGCGGCGATATCACGCCCGGTAAGTTGCGCCAGCGAGTCGACAAAGCTGATGCCCTTGTCGCCTGCAGCGGTGTTACAGGCGTAGATCAGAATGTCGCCGCCGACGTTCATGTCATTGCCGATGCGCGCCAGCACCGCGCTGCGAGCCGCCACGTTATCGGCCGACAGGTAAGTGTCGCCCAGCCACAAGTCGCCGCTATTGCCGTGGGCGATGATTTCCACGGTACTCACGCCGTGGTGGGTATCCAGATAATCGGCGATTTGTTGCAAGCCGTCCTTGGTCGCGTCGAGCTGGACCACCTGGGTGCCAGGCGCCACGCCTTTGAGCAGGCTATCGGCGTCCTTGATACGTGAATCGACGAACACCACGCTCTGACCGGGCACGGCGGTGGGCGTCGCAGCGGGCGCGGGCGTAGCCGCTGACGTGTTGTCCGCTTGGCCGTGGGTGTCCTTGCTGGCCACCGGGTGGTCGGCAACCGGTGCCTTGGCAGCGTCCGCCGTGGCGTGGCTGTCGGCTTGGGTGGCAGTATCGGCAACCGTGGCCGCCACTGCGCCGTCGAACAGCATTCTCGGTTCCAGGGGCATGATCATTGGCGATGCCAGAACGCGTGCGCCTTGGAATGTTTGCGACTTGCCTTTGCTCCACCACATGCTGCTCACCCGGATTCGAACTTTTATTACCGCGCAAATAAAAACGCCGCAATCAACTGATAGCGGCGTCGGCTTTCATGCGAATAACGTTGGCGGCGCTGGCTGAGCCATCGTGCCAAAAGGACAATTCTGCGTATTTGTCGAACAGGTCCGGCGGCAGGATCGTGCGCCGAGGCTCCAGTGCGACCGAGCGCTTGACCTTGTGCAGCCCCGATACCCCGAGTGCCTGGTCGAATTCCGGCGCATCGTAGGCGAGGTTGTTGAAATCGTGCTCGAACCAGGGTTCGCCAATGAAATCGTAGATCAACCGCATGACCCGGTCAGGCGCCTGGCTCAGCAAGTCGTAATCGACGATCAGCAGCGAGTCGGCGTTTTCGCCGTAATAAGCCTCTTTCAGCGCGGTCCAGGCAAAACCCACCAGACGATTGCGCTGGGCCAGGGTTTCACAACGACTGTAAACGGTATGGCGCTCGATTTCGTCATTGAACAGCTTGGTGTTCTCGAACGGATTGGCGCGGTACAGACGCTCAAGGCTGTCCATCACCCAGGCGACATTGCGCACACAGGCAATGGTTTTGGCCTCGGGAAACAGTTCCCGTAGCGCAGGCTGACGCGAGCACCATTGGCGATTGGTATCGAAGATAACGGGAGTATCTGCCTGATCGGCATAGAAGGAGTCGAACAGACCGCGCAATAGACGACGGCGTAGCGGAGTGTCGATCACCGCGCCAAATTCGCTGCCGGCACTGCATTGCTCCAGGACGCTGGTGAACAGCGAGCCGACGGGGCTGGTCATGCCGGCATGGAAACGCGGGTTCTGCAACAGAATTGCAGAAAGCAGGGTCGAGCCCGAGCGCGGCAAGCCGGAGATAAAGTGGAATTTCTGCAATCCCTTCACCGTAGTCGTCAGTCCTTTGTAGGACAAAGCGTAGCCTACGATTTTGGATCCGACTAGTGGGCTTTTGATATCAAATCGGAGCAAAAACCTTGTAGAAGGTGTGGTTGTAACGAATGCGGACAGAGTGAAACGTTTAAGCTGATCGAGTACGGTCTTCAGCTGCAACGCGCTTCTGTAGGAGCGGGGGAGCGCCTAGCTCTTGCCCGCGATGGGTGCGCCGCGATACTTAAGACATACCGCGTCATCGTTCATCGCGGGCAAGCCTTGCTCCTACGGATTTACAGGTTATTTTTTTGGGCTGTTGATGACAAACAACCGCGCCCGCGCATTCCCGGCGACTTTTTCGCTGATCTTCTGCCAATCGGCGGGCAACGGTGCGAACTCATCAGGTTGGTCAGCGGTGCTGAACAACCACACACGGTGCGCTTCGGCTGGCAGATCGGTGAGCCGATCGAGGTAAATCTTGTCGGCGGCTTCCTCTACCAGCGTACCGAAACCGTAGGCATTCGGGCGACTGGACGCGCCATTGGCCAAGGGCGGAGTAAAGAGCCGCGGCTGGACGACAGTGCGATCGTAATAGACGTACGGCATGTACCAGAGCAGATCGCTGATGACGACCTGATCACCCGGCTCGTAATGCTGATTGATGAACTCCACCGTCACATTGAGCTGGTCATTTGGATCGACCGTCGCGTTGTTTTTCAGGCCCACCCCTTCAATACCGATAAACAGCATGAGAAATGCCAGGGCCAGCACCCGAGCCCCTTTTTTCAGGCCATCGACGCTCAGGGCCATGATCAATGGCAGCCCCAGCGCGTAGGCCGTCACGTAGCGCTCGATAAACACCGGCGAAATGAACGACACCAGGAAAACCAGCACCAGCGGCACCACCGCGTAAATCGCCAGCAAGGCGCTCCAACGGTAGACGCTACGATCACGCAGTACCGTCAGCACGATCACACCCAGCAACAGCACCGGCAGTGCGAAAAACACCGACCTGGGCAGGAAGTCATCATCGCTCTGGATCATGAAGGTCCAGACCATGGACGGCAAAGAGCTAAGAGTGACCGGATCTTCCCAGCCCACATCGCCGCTGGCCTTGAGTTCCGGCATATGCTGAACCAGGCTCAGCAACTGCGGGACCCACGGCAGAAACAGCAGCACGATCGCCGCATTGGTCAGCCACCAGCCCGGGCGGTTGATGTGCCGCAACCGCTCGCCTGGCTGCACCCGCAGCACCAGCAGGTACAACCAATGGGCAATCACGCACAGGGCCGTGAAGTAGTGGGTGTAAAACCCGGCGGCCATCAGCACTGCATAGATCACCAGATACCGTGCACGCTGGGGCTGTTTGACCCAATACACCAGTGCAATGGTCGCGCCGAGCAGCAACACGCCCAGCAGCGAATACATCCGCACTTCCTGGCTGTAACGCACCGCCGAGGGGAATAGCGCCAGCAACAACCCGGCCAGCAACGCCGCCCGCGGGTTGGCGATCAACCGTACCAGCCAGACGCCCATAGCCACCGTGGCGATCCCCGGCAGCGCACTCAAGCCGCGAATCGAGAGCATGCTGTCGCCAAACAGTTCGATCCAGCCATGCAACACCATGAAGTAGAGCGGTGGATGCACATCACGGGCCGCGTGGAACCAGATCCCGGCCAGATCGTACTGGCTCATCAGCAGGCTGGAGCCTTCATCGCCCCAAATCGCCGCGGCTGTCAGGTCGTAAAACCGCACGAACGCCGCCAACAGCAAAATTGGCCAGATCCCGTAATCGGTCAGCCATTGAAACAGACGCGCCGAGGCCGCCAGCCGAGTGCGCGCAGCACACGCATCAGGCTTGCCGGCAAGCTCTGTTTCTCTTCGGTATTCCATCTGTCCCCCTGGGTGATTGATAAGGCCCTATAAGGCTTGGACCTCGAATTGGGTGTGGATGCTGCCCCATTCCCTGCACGCACGCAATGTAGCGGCCTTCGTCTTTGCGGCTACGCTGATCGGTGGTCGGCGGACACGCCGGCCTCCTCCAAAAAACACAGGGATAACAACCATGGAAGTGTTTACCGGAACCATCCAGACCTTCGCTTTCAACTACCCTCCCAGCGGCTGGGCGTTGTGCAACGGGCAGACCATGCAAGTCGGCCAGTTCCAGGCGCTGTTCGCCTTGCTCGGCACCAATTACGGCGGCAACGGCACGACAAACTTCATGCTGCCGGACCTGCGCGGTCGCCTGCCTTTGTGTCAGGGGTTGGGCTTGAACCTCACTCCACGGGTGATCGGCACCGCCTCCGGCGCCGAAAAAACCTCTGCCACGGTGAGCAACCTGCCCATTCACACACCCACGGCGACCGCCGTCGGCACTCCTAACCTGACGGCCAGCACCACCGTCAACCTGGCCAGTGTCGCTGCCACCCCCGCGAGCGTGCCCTCAACGACCAATGCCTTTATCGGTGCCTCCAGCGGCGGCCCGGGCACGGCCAATATTTACTCCACCGCACAGGGCACTGCGCCCGTGCCGCTGCAAGGTGTCAGCACCTCCGTTGGCGGCACCGTCAACGTCGCCGTCTCCGTAGCGCCCATCGGCGGTGGCGTGCCCATGGACACGATGAACCCGTTCCTGGTACTGAACTTCAGCATGTGCCTCAACGGTCTTTTCCCGTCTCGCAACTGAACATGCCGCCGGGGCCCAAGGCCCCGGCTCTTTACTTTTCTGGAGCCAGGCCATGCAGCAACAGGTCAACAGCGATCATTTTCGACAGCTATTGGAAACACCCACCAGGCTGTACCTGGAGGATGGCAGCGAACTGTCGGTGATCATCGAATTGGTAGAAGACGTACCAAAGGCACGCTTGTCAGAGGGCAGCCGAATGCCTTTTGGCGTGACCTTGAGCAGCCCGGACCTCACTTCGTTCGTCGATGGACTCTGTGCGATCGACTTGCCTGGGCTGGGCCGCATCGAAGGCATATTCGTATCGCGCACCCTGGCGCTGGGGCGCGACGCAAGCCGGGCGTATTTCTACATCACCTTCAACTGACCAGAATCTGCGGCTGGCCGGGATACCAGACCAGGCGTTCAGCCGCGACACTTTGCTCCTCGACCTGAAACCCCAGCGCCAGATAATGCTGGCGCGCATGGGGGTTACTGGCCCAGACCACCGTGCTCACCGGGCAGCGCACCTGTTCGGCGGCTTTTTGCACGCCTTGCAGCACCGTACGGCCATAGCCCTTGCCGCGGGCCGACGGAATGAACGCCAGGTACAGGACACGAATTTCGTTGCTGCCAAACTCGGCGCTCAAGGCGCCAATCGGGGTGTCGAGTTTCTCGACCACATAATGCATCGCGTTGGGGAAGCGCTCCCCGGTGCCCTGCTCCTGCACCCGAAACTGCTGGGCGATGACTTCCTCGACCAGCTCGCGTTCGCCGTCGATCCATTGCAGATCGGGGCGCGCCGCATGATAGAGGCTTTCCAGAAACGGCCCATCGGTTGCCCGTGAAGGGCGCACCACCAGACCGTCTGCGGCATTCGCATTGTTGTTCAGCATCGTGATGCTCCTTGCGCTAAAAACCACTCTCCCTCACGCCCAACGCCGCCAATCGGCGCCAGGCGGTGCCCAGCAATGATTCACTGCGACCCTGCAACACCACCACGCCGCGCAATGGCTGCACCGGGGTGACAATGCCGTCGAGCACCTTGAGCCGCACCGCGTATTGCGCTTGCACAGGCTCGGCGCGCTGGCTCTGATCGCGGCGCACGGCAATCGGCCCGTGGTGGTCGGAGGTCAGCGCTTCCTGATCGACAACCGCCGCGCCATTGGTGTCGATTTCAGTCAACTCGACCGCCACCGCCGGGTGCATCGGGTCCTCGGCGATAAACCGTCCCGTCGCACCGGGTGCAACCCGCCACAGCTCCGCTTCGGCCAGATAACCGCGCAGCCGCGCGCCCTCTTCGACAACCCGGGCCAGCGTCTCCTTGGGTGACAACCAGCGGCCAACAGCCAGTTGCGGCAGCAGATCGCGCACCTGACCGGCCTGGGGCGCCCGCAGCAGCAGGCGCTCGCGCTGCGCCGCCAAACCGCGATATTCGGCCACCGCCTCTGCCAGCCGCTGTTCGACGATGCCGGCATCGGCGGCGGTTTCGCTGCGTCCGGCCTGACGGCGCATCTGCAATTGCTGAATCTCGATTTCCCGGCGTGCGATGGCCTGACGCGAATCCAGGTCCGGCGACTCCAGCTCAATCAACACATCGCCCTGGGCGACGATTTGCCCGTCGCGGACATTCAACTGCTTGACCCGTGCCGCCACCGGCGCATGCAAGGCACTGACCCGGCCAGCCTCGAGCATGCTCGGCAATTCCACCGCGCTGCGCCATGGCAGCACCAGCACGGCAATCACCGCCAGCAATCCCAAACCACTGAGCAACGCCCGCGGTGCATGGGCCTGTTCGCGGCGGCTCCACCATTCGCGCCATTCACGCGCAATTGGCAGGAAGATGAACCACACCAACTCGACCATCATCAGGAAGATCCCCAACAATTTGAAGAACAGGTGATACACCGCCAGCGCAATCCCGAAAAACAGCACCGCGCGCCACAGCCACGAGCCGTATCCCCACCACAGCAAACGCCGCTGCATCGACGGCGACCAAGGCTCCGGTGCCGGCGCGCCGTAACCGAACAGCGCCTCGCGCAATCGCCAACGACACAAGGCAAATGCCCGGCCCTGAAGGTTGTCCACTTCCCAGAAGTCGCTGAGCAAAAAATAACCATCGAAGCGCATGAACGGGTTCAGGTTGACCGCAAGCGTAGTGAGCCAGGTCGCGCTGGCGAGCATGAACGCCGCCGTCCGCGCCGGCCCGTCCGGCAACAGCGACCAGGCGAGCAAGGCGATACACGCCAGCAGCAACTCGGCGAGCACCCCGCCCGCGCCGATCAGCAACCGCGCGCGCCGATCATTGACCCGCCAGGCGTCACTGACGTCGGTGTAAAACATCGGCAGCAGCACCATGAACGCCACCCCCATGCTCTGCACCCGACAACCGGCGCGCTTGGCCATGAAGGCGTGGCCGAACTCATGACAGAGCTTGGCAAAGAACAACGCCACCCCGAACGCCAACGCACCGCCAAGACTGAACAAGTGCGGGAAGGTCGCGATAAAGCGCTGCCAGTCCCGCGATACCAGAAATACCCCCAGACCCAGGGTCAGCGGCAAACCATAACGCAGTGCTCCAGGACCAAAACGCGCGAGCCATGGCCAGGCACGATTGAGGAAAGCGTCGGGGCGCCACAGTGGAATCCGGAAGAACAGGTATTGATGCAGCAAGATCTGCCAGACACTCTGACGTTGCGCCGCGGCCTTGAGGCCATAACTGTCGCGCTGTTGCGGGTCGAGGGCGGAAATCAGGTCGTGGGCGCGCAGAAAACTCAGCAACTGCTCAAGCTCCGTGACGTCCAGCGGCAAGCCCGGTTCGCGATTGGCGGCGCGCAGCACTTGCTCGGGATCGCCCAACGACCAATGACGCAGCAAGCGCATGGCCGCGGCACCGAGCTTGAAGTAGCGCCCACGCAGCGGGTCGGCCAAGGTCCAGCGCGGTGATCCGTCCAGCGCCGGGGCGGCCATCTGCAACTGTAAATCGGCACGCAGGCTGGGCAATGTCATCTAGAGACCCACACTTTGGCGCAAGCCGGCCAGCGGCTTGCGCAACAGGTACAGCGCCAGCGGCGCGCGATCGCCGAAGATTTTCGCCGTACCGCGCAAGCCGATACGCGGCGGCGCGGCCTCGAAACTGGCATCGAGCCGATACGCCAACTGGCCGCCGGCCGTCGGTTGCGCTTCATAGGCCGAGCGTTCGAGTCTGGCCAAATGCCGTTGCAACGGATCGCTGTCGAGAAACAGCGCCACCTGCGCGCCCGACTCCAGTGCAATCGCATCACCCACCGCCAGTTCGATGCGCAACTCCGCCTGGCTCGGGTCGGCGATTTCCATCAGCCGCTCGCCGGTCTGCACCGGTTTGCCGGTCCAGCGTTCGGCGTCGGCGAACACCGCAATGCCATCGCGCTCGGCACGCACTTCACTGCGTTTGAGCAGTTCATGGGCGTAATCGCGTTCGGCACGCTTCTGCTCGACCCGTGCGGCCAGCAAATCAATTTTCGAACTCGACTCGGCGTCGGCAAAGGCGCGCTGGGCGTTGGCCTTGAGCTCGGCTTCTGCCACACCCAAGGCCCGATCGGCGACATCCGCCTGGGCTTTGAGTGTGGTGCCTTCGAAACGCAGCAACAGGTCGCCGGTCTTCACGCTTTGGTTGGGTTTGACCAGGAACTCGGCGATTACCCCATCCAACGGTGCCGCCACCACCCGACCGCCGAGCGGCACGACTTCGGCCGGCGCCAGCACCGACTGGCGTACCGGAATCAACAAGCCCAGCACCAGCACCGCCGCCAAGGCGACCTGACGTTTGCGGGTCCAGCGCAAGCGCCACGGTTGACGCGGTTGCAGCGCCAGCCAGGCGTGACTGTAGGTGTCACCGAGTTGCGACAACAGCACTTGCTCGGACGGATTCCACGGTACATCGCGAGCCAGCCACACACCGCCGAATACCTGGCCCTGGCGATCAATCAGCGGCAGCCAGAACACCTGTGCGGCAGAAAGACTTTGCCAGTCGGCCTGAATCGGGCCGCTTAACGCAGAGGCCGGTATAACCCGCGCCTGCTTCACCAGCTCGAGCTTGAACAACTGCGCCACCGCTTGCTCGACGAACGCTACAAACGGCGCATTCGGTTCCACGGCACTGACACCGGTGATCGCCCGCACCTTGCCGGCGATCAACAGCGCCGCGTGACGAAAGCCGAACAAGGATTGACCGTCATTGGCCAGGCTGTAAGCCAGTTGGTCGGCAGTGCGCGCGGCGCGAGTCTGGCGCTCCAGCTCCAGAAAGCGCGCGAAGACCTGCTCGGCGCCACCCGTGACGGGCGCGTTCATTTGAGCTCCGCGAAGCGCGCCGTGCCGCTCATCCCGGCCAGTAAGCCACTGGCGTTGGGCACCGTTGCGACCAGCAGCAAGGTCTGGCTGCCTTCGTCGATTCGCGCGCCGAGGCGTTTGACCGTGGCGGCGATGGGCTGGCCGGTTTCATCGGGAACGAAGCTGAAGGTCTGTCCGGGCTTGAGTTTGCCCATCCAGCGCGAGGGCACCAGCAGGTGGATTTCCAGGCTACGGTTGTCGACGATGTCCAACAGCGGCGCACCGGCGGCGACGCTTTCATAACGCTGAACCTTGCGTGCGACGACCTGGCCGTCAAACGGCGCGACGACGCTGCAGCGTTTGACCTGAACCTGATACACCTGAGATTGCGCCTGGGTTTCGCTGAGTTTGGCTTCGGCTCGCGCCACTTCAAAACGCCCAACCGAGTTCAACGAAGCGAGTTGTTTGTTGTGCGCCAACTCTTCGCCGGCACCCCGGCTGGCGGCCTGTGCGGCGTTGAGCTGCGCCTGAAAGGCCGAGCAATCGAAACGCGCCAGGGTGTCACCCTTCTTAAAGGACTCGCCTTCACTGAACGGCAACTCGACAATTCTGCCGGGCAGTTCACTGGCAAGCACCGCTTGATCGCGAGCACGCAACACACCGCGGGCTTCGCTGCTGGTTGTGGCATGACTGCCTGTGCTGGTGCTTTCCAGGAGCGGATCGTCTGGCACGGGCGTTTGCGCCTGTGATACGCCTGCCAGCCCGATCAAACCTAACGCCAAACCACGAAAACGCCGCATAGCCATGTCTCCCTGACAGATGGTCGGAGTCTAAGACAGCTTCGACCAGCGTCAAGCAATTAGCCATCACTGCCCGAAATTGCGGCTCGGCACTGCAAATTCGAGATCAGCGCGCGGTATGATCACGGCCTCGATTTCAGCGTTTGCGGATTAAGGACAATTCATGCGTATCGGTCTTCTGTCGCCCCTCGCTCTGACACTTGCCACAACCTGCGCACTCCCGGCCCACGCCAGCTACGATCAGGACGCCTGCACGCCTGAACTGTCGCTCGGCGGTGACGGACGCTGCAACAATGTGGCTTTCCTCAACCCTGGCAACGACAGCCGCGCCAATTTGCGCTTGCTGCTCTCCGATCAAGGCGCGCTAGCGCTGAACCCGGCGCCATTGAGTGATTTTGACCGCGAGGCCGGCTACGGCCCGGTGCCGTTCGACCTCGGACGTCTCGACTCACCGTCAGCTCCTGCACCTACACCTCCCCCTGAATCAGCCCCGGTTTCAGTGCTCGATGAGCCCCTGCGCCAACTCGGCATCAGCCACGAAGCCTCGACCATTGCCGGCAATCAGTTCATCGAAGGCGAAGGCAGCCGCTGCCGCAGCAACAGTGAAGAGAGCGCCGCCGCGTTCCTCGCGCAACTGCTGAAAACCACTCAATTGCCCGCCGAAGAACGCCAAAGCCTGGCGCAAAGCCGCCTCCAGATGCTCGCCGCATGCAGTTGGGAAGCCGATCAACTGAACAGCCTGCTGCCCGCCTCAATCACCTCGGAACCGGGTAAAGCCTTCCTCACGTACCTGCGCGGCGCAGCGCAGTTCTATGGCGGCCAGTTCGCCGAGGCCACGCAAACCTTCGCCAGCCTGAACAACAGCGAACAGCCTTGGCTCAAGGAAACCGCGCTGTACATGGCCGCGCGCATTGCGCTCAACGCGGCCCAGCAAAACGCTTTCGACGAGATGGGCCTGCCGACGCTCGAACATGTGGATAACGCGAACCTGCAATTGGCCGAAACCGGCTTCGACAACTATCTGAAAACTTATCCACAGGGCGAGTACAGCGCGTCGGCCAAAGGCCTGATCCGCCGCGTGCACTGGCTGGCCGGCGAAGATCAGAAACTCGCCGATGACTACGCTTGGCAACTCACCCAGGCCACTGACGCCCAGCGCAACAAAACCCTGCCGGAACTGGTGGAAGAGGTCGACAGCAAACTGCTGACCCAGCCGGATAACGGTATTCAGGCGCCGCTGCTGCTGGTGGTCAAAGACTTGCTGAGCATCGGCACCTACCAGACGCCTTTCAACCTCAAGACGCTGCAAGCGCAGAAAGCCTCGTTTGCCCAGCAACCAGCACTCTACGACTACCTGCAAGCTGCGGTGCTGGTGTACCTCGAGAAAAATCCCGAGCAGGCACTGAACGTCCTCCCGGGCAGCGTCCCGGACAAACTCGATTACCTGGCCTTCAGCCAACAGATGCTGCGTGGCATTGCCCTGCATGAGCAGCACAAATGGCCGGAAGCCGAAGCGCTGTGGCTGGAGTTGCTGGGCAAAGTCAAACAGCCGTTGCAGCGCGAGCAGGTCGAACTGGCGCTGGCCTTCAACTACGAACTCAGCCAGCGGCTCGGCAAAGTGTTCGCCGTCGACTCACCGATCAAGACACCTGCCGTGCGTTATCGCCTGCAACGGCTAGTGGCCGACGCCCCACTGCTGCGTCAGCAATTCAGCCAGGGCGCAGACGCCACCGAGCGCAACAGCGCGCTGTTCGTGCTGCTCTACAAAGAGTTGCTGCGCAGTCAGTACGCCGAGTTTGCCGAAGACTTCAAACGACTGCCGGCCGAGCCGTCGACGGACAAACTCGGTGTGAGCATTGGCTATTTCTACAGCACCGGCCAACCGCTGACGATGTTCCGCTGGCAGGGCGACAAGGCTGAATCGGGTTACCACTGCCCGAGCATCGCCGAGGTTGCCGCGGCCCTTCAGGCGGACGGCAAGAACCCCAAAGGCCTGAACTGCCTGGGTGAGTTCATCCTGCGCAATGGCCTCGACAGTTCACCGCTGGAAGCCAAACCCAACAAGTCCGAACTCGGTGCCACAGGATCGGCGTTCAAAGACGAGATCTACTCCCGGCACGAAGGTTATCGCCAGGTCATCGACAACGCCAAAGCGCCGAAGGAAGACCGCGCTTACGCTCTGTTCCGCGCCATCAACTGCTATGCGCCCTCGGGCAATAACAGCTGCGGCGGCAAGGATGTCGAACCCGCTGTGCGCAAGGCCTGGTTCCGCCAGCTGAAAAGCGGTTTTGCCGATACTCAATGGGGCAAGTCGCTGCAGTATTACTGGTAAGCCATGAGAGATTTCCTCAAAGGCCTGGCGCTGCTCGCACTGCTGGTCAGCGCCCCGTCCTTTGCGGCCGTCGACGCCGGCGAGTACGACGCCTTTTGGCTGTGGAGCGGGGTCAGCACGCAACCGGTGCTGGCCCAGGCGAAAACCCTGTACGTCCTGCAAGGGCAAATCAGCGAATCACGCCGCACGCCACAGCGCGGCGTGCGCTTCATTGCCCAAGGCATCGCCATCCCGCGCCTGACCCAGGGCGAAGTCTGGGTGACCTACCGCGCCCACACCCTGCGCTGGCCGGAGCCGGTCTATCAGCAATTGCTGGGGCAGGTGCAGCGCTGGCAACAGGCGGGTAACCCGGTGGTCGGCATCCAGATCGACTTCGATGCCCGCACCCGTTACCTCGACGAATACGTCAGCTTCCTCAAAGACCTGCGCCAACGCCTGCCCGCCCAGTATCGCCTGAGCATCACCGGCCTGATGGACTGGAGCAGCCACGCCGATCCGCAGGTGATCGGCCAACTCAAAGGCGTGGTCGACGAAGTGGTAGTACAAACCTACCAGGGCCGCCACAGCATCCCCAACTACGCCGCCTACCTGCCAAGGCTGAACAGGCTCGGCCTGCCGTTCAAGGTCGGGCTGATTCAGGGCGGCGAATGGGAGGAGCCGGGGTATTTGAAGGACAACGAGTGGTTTCGCGGGTATGTGGTGTTTTTGCAGAATCGGTAGGCAGGCTATATGACGCAAACGCAACCGTAATATGGGCTCATAAAACCAAGCTCGCCATGACTTGACGCCAATGGCCTGCTAGGGCAAAAACAACCACCGCGGGTGCTGGAGCGTCGGCCATCCCTGCATGATCTCTTTGTTAGGTTGCAGTTGACGTCAGTGTCAACTCGACTTAGCATCGGCCCCACTACTCAACCCCGTACGCAGTGATTCAGTTCGCTGGCAGTTGGGGTGAAAAAACCGGCTTCGGCCGGTTTTTTCGTTTTCAGGGATTGGAATTGTGCGCACAGCGTTCTTCGTCGACGGTTACAACCTTTTCTATGGCCTGCTCGCGGGTACGCCCTACAAGTGGCTGGACTTGTCGAAACTACTGGCCCATATCGCTTACGTAGAAAACCCGGCCAGCACGTTGGCATCCGTCGATTATTTCACCTCGTCTGTCAAACCTGAGCTTGCGACCCGCGGCCGAGTATCAAAGGAAGCCCAAGACTCCTATGTCCGAGCGCTGAAAGCCAGTGATGTCCGTGTCCACTATGGCCGACATCAGCTCGAGCCCGCCAAGGCCCCACGCTTCATTGATAAAAAAACCGGAGCGTCGCGTCAGGACAAAGTCGACATCTGGAAGCTCGAAGAGAAAGAAACAGACGTACATATCGCAATCAGCATGTACCGCATTGCAGCCAGACAAGCCCTCATCAGCGAGACAGATCGCATCGAACAACTGATATTGGTCTCTGGTGATACCGACATGACACCGGCCTTGAGAGCCATTCGAGAAGACTTCCCTGAAATGACCGTAGGAATCGTTCTACCTCACAGACCTGAGTTCAAGCGTGCCGCTCCAGGTTCTCTAAAAGAATTCTCACACTGGATGCGACGGGTCATCACTGCGCAGGAGCTAGAGACTCATCAGTTTCCCTCTCGAGTCCCTACACGCAAAGCACCTGCAATCAAACCCGAGTACTGGTGACGGCACGCTTCAGTCTCATCACTCCCTCACGTTCTGAGCCAACGGATACACCGACTCCCACCCACCTCCCAGCGCCTTGTACAACCCCACCATCGCCAGCGACACGCCGGTCGAGCTTTCCACAAGTTGTTCCTGGGTCGCCAGCAGCGCGCCCTGTACGGTCAGGACGTTGACGAAATCGACCACGCCTTCGACGTATTGCTGTTGCGCGGTGTGCAGGGCGATCTGGTTTTGGCGCACGGCTTCGGCAAGGCTGTCGCGGCGTAGCTGGCTGGCGTTGAAGCTCGTCAACTGATCGTCGATTTCATGCCAGGCCCGCAGCACGGTTTTCTGGTAGGCCAGCGCCGCGTCCTGTTGCTGCGCCTCGCGCAAATTGAGCATACCGCGCAAGCGACCACCATCGAACAGCGGCAGGTTGAACTGCGGGCCGATGCCGAATTGACGCGAACCCCAGGAACCAAAATCACTCAATTGCATGGCCTGCGAACCGAGGTTTCCAGACAGTGTGATGCGCGGATAAAAATCGCCCTTGGCCACACCGATGCTGGCGGTGGTGGCATGCAGTCGAGCCTCGGCCTGGCGAATGTCCGGGCGCCGCTCGGCCAGTTGCGACGGCAGGCCGATCGCGACTTGACGCGGGGTTTGCGGCACCGGGGCGTCCTTCGACAGCTCGGCTTGCAGCGCTTGCGGCCGTTCTCCCATCAACAGGCTCAAGGCGTTGATCAACTGCGCCTGACGCTGCTCAAGCGCGGGCAGGCGCGCTTCGATGGTTGCCACCTGAGCGGCGGCTTCGGCGACATCCAGATCGGTGGCCACACCATCGGCCAGACGCAACTGCGACAACTTCAGGCTGTGCCGCGCGACCTCGAGGTTTTGCTCGGTGACAACCCGGGTGCTTTGCACGCCGCGTAGTTGAATGTAGTCCTGTGCGGTTTCCGCCAACACTGAGAGCAGCACACCCCGGCGATCATTCTCTGCCACTTCCAGAGTCGCGTCGGCGGCTTCGGCTTCGCGCCGCACACGCCCCCAGAAATCCAGCTCCCAGGAGGCTGAGAATCCGCCATCCCAGAGGTTGAACGCCGAGCGGCCGTTGTTGCCGGACGGGTCCATCAAGCCTTGCGCGCTGTTGCGTTTGTGTCCGTAGCTGCCGGTTGCGGCGGTGGTGGGATACTGCTCGGCGGTGATCACCTGGCGAGCCGCGCGGCTTTGCTGCAAGCGGCTGCTGGCAAGTTGCAGGTCGAGATTACCGGTCAATGCACGGCGGCTGAGCGCCGACAGCTGCGGGTCATGAAAGACCTCCCACCAGCGTTCGTTCATTTCGGCCGTCACCGCTTGGCTGGCAGCGGCTTTTTGTGGTTTTGACCATTCTTCGATCTGCGGTGCTTGCGGTCGCACAAAGTCCGGGCCGACGGTGCAGGCCGCCAGCGAAAACAAACCCAGCACAACAATCACTGACTGGCCAAGGCCTTTGTGGCGAGCGAGCTTGCTCCCGCCCGAGTGCGTAGTGCTCGCAAAAAAGCTGTCGCGGTGTACCAAAGGAAACGCGGCGGCAGGTTTTGGGGACGCTTCGCGGCCCAACGGGAGCAAGCCTCCTCGCCACAGAAATAGGTGTTTACCAGTGCTCATCGCTGGGTCACCTCACGCGCACTGGCCTTTGGTCCGACGGTGTCGATACTCGCTTCCACCGACATCCCCACCCGCAAACGCTCTGCCAGCGGTTGGCCGGGATCGAGGACGATCTTCACCGGAATTCGCTGCACGACTTTGGTGAAGTTACCGGTGGCGTTGTCAGGTTTCACGGCAGCGAAGGTCACGCCGGTAGCTGGTGCGACACTCTCGACCCGACCGGTCAAGGTTTCACCACCGAGGCTATCGACGCGCACTTCCACGTTTTGCCCAGACTGTACGTCAGAGAGTTGGGTTTCCTGGAAGTTACCGACCACATACGCTCGCGCCAGCGGCACCACGGCGAGAATCTTGCTGCCCGGCGTGACATAGGCACCGACCCGTACCGCACGCTCGCCGACCATGCCATCCACCGGCGCCACGATGCGCGTATAGGACAGCTCGAAACTGGCCATTTCCAGCGCTGCATGGGCGCGCTTCAACCCTCCTTCGGCCGCATCACGCTGGGCCGTGAGGATTTCCACCTGCTTGCGTTCTGCCGCCAGCACTGCGGTGGCATTGGCCAGTCGTGCGCCAGCCTGGTCGATGCGGGTGCGCGCTTGCTGGGCGTTTTGCACCGTGCCGGCGCCGACTCCGGCAAGGTGGTTGTAGCGGTTCAGTTCATGTTCGGCGAAAGCCATTTCTGCTTTCGCGGCCACCACCGTGGCCTGCGCCTGAGCGATCACCGACGCCTGGCGTTCGAGGGTTGCCCGAGCGTTTTGCAGCTGTGCCTTGGCCACCAGGGTTTCAGCATCCGCGGCTTGCGCTGCGGCGCGCAGATCCCGGTCATCGATCAGCGCCAGCAACTGCCCGGCCTTGACCTGCTGGTTGTCTTCGACCAGCACTTCCTTGATAAACCCGGCCACGCGCGGCGCGACCAGCGTGAAGTCGGCAGCGATAAACGCGTCGTTGGTGGTCTGTTGAGGTTTGTTGCCGAACACGCCCGGCGCCAACAGGTAAACCAGCACGCCAGCCGCCAACACCGCGACGGCTGCGCCGGTGAATTTGGATTTCATAGGGATCGTCATAAAAACCTTCTGTTTCAGTAAGCGTTCACGTCGGCGCGCGCGGCGGATAGATCCGCGTCGGCAGCCAGAAAATCAGCAGGATCAGCGCCAGCGCGATCCCGGCCATACACAGGTACAAGTCTGACGAGGTCAGCACCACCGCTTGCTGGTGCAACCGATGCGCGAGACCCGCGCTGTTGCTGTCGGCCAGCGGTGAATTGCCGAGGTTGTCGACCAGCACCGTTGAGTGGAAATGCAGGCGAACCGTGGTCAGCGCATCCAGCACACCAGTGGCGATCACCGCCGCGAGGCCTTTTACGGTGTTGAACCAAGCCGACGCAAACGGCCCCTCCTGCGGACTGATGCTGCCGGTCGCGAGCATCAACAACGGCAGCACCGCCATCGGCTGGCCGAAAATCTGCAGCAATTGCAGCCCGTAGAAGTCATCGCGAATCCACGCCGACGTCAGCTGCGAACCGCCGATGCAGGACAGCGCCAACAGGCTCAAGCCGATGCCCAGTACCCAACGGCAATCGACCCAGCGCAAGTTGCACAGCGCCGCCACCAGCGGCAGCGCAATCAGTTGCGGGACGGCCATCAGCAGCATTACCGGGGCGGTCTGAATCGGCCGATAGCCTTGAACCTGCGCCAGGTAACTCGACGGGATGATGATCACCGCCAGCAACACCACCAGCACCCCGGCCAACGTCAACAGGGCGAATGACAGGTTGCGGATGCCGAGCATCTGCAATTTGAAGAACGGCACCGGTTGCGACCATTCGTTGACCAGAAACAGCACCAGCAACAACAGCCCGCCACCGAGCAGCCAACCGATCAGGCTCGACTCGAACCAGTCCAGGCGATTGCCCTGCAAGATCCCGATCACCAGCATGCAGATAGCCGGGAAGCCCAGCAGCAGGCCACGCCAGTTGAACTGTTTCAGGCGCTCCAGACGCAGCGGATCCTGTGGCAATCCATACGCCACTGCGACCATCGCCAGCAGGCTCGGCGCAATGATTTGCCAGAAGGTCCAGCGCCAACTCAGGTACTCCGTCCACAAACCCGCCAGCGGCGTGCCCAGTCCGGGGCCGAACGTCGCCGTCAGGGCATAGCCGGCCAGCCCATAGAGTTTCAGGTTGGCCGGCAAAAACCGCAGGGCGACGGTCATCAACATCGGCGGCAACGCCCCACCCGCCAGGCCTTGCAAGGTGCGCATCAGCAGCAGGCTTTCATAGTTCGGCGCGAAGGGACTCAGCACACCGAGTACAGTGAACAGGCTGATAGCGCACAGGGTGAAACGCCGCAGTGAAAAGGTCACCGAACACCAGGGCGCAAACGCCATCGCCGCCACGGAGGTCGCGGTGTAGCTGGCGACGAGCCAGGTGCCTTCGTCGTAACCAATGGCCAAGGCACCGCGAATGTCAGCCAGGGCGAGCTTGGTTACCATGTCGTTCAGGCCCGACACCAGCACCGCTAACAACACACCGACCAGACCGATGATGATGCGTGGACCGAAGATCGGTGGGATACCGACGGAAGATTTGCTGGCCGCTTCGAGTGTTGCGGGGACAGCGAGGGAGGTCATGTTCAGTACAGCTCCGGATTACAGGAATACCGGGGCAGTTTATGAACGCAGACAGCTGACGAAAACTGACTTATCGACAGGTTATAAGTGCGCCAGACACACGAATAGCGAGGCTCCCTCGCCACAAAAGTAGTCTGCTGCTGTCAGGACGGCTGCGCCGCCAGCCATGTCTCATCACAACTGGCTTTCAAGGTTTCGCGCAGCCAGCGGTGGGCCGGGTCCTTGTCGTAACGCGGGTGCCAGGCCTGTGTCAGCATCAAGGTTGGCAGCGGGATCGGCAAAGTAAAGGAGCTCAGCCGCAACCCAAGTCGGGCCACGCTGAGCAATGCCTCTTTGGGAACCGGCAGAATCAGATCGGAGTCTGGCAGCACGAACATCGCCGCGTGAAAGCTGGGAGCGATCAAGGCCACGCGACGCTCCAGCCCCAAACCGTTGAGCGCCGTATCGATCGGCCCTCGGGCAATACCGCGACGAGACATGGAAATGTGCGAAAACCCGGCGAAACGCTCTGCAGTGATTTCGCCTTCAAGCAGTGGGTGACCTTCACGTACCAGACCGACAAAATGCGTGGCAAACAGATTCTGGACCTTAACTTCCGGCGTTCGCGGGCGCGTGTTGCTGACCATCAGATCAATCCGCCCTTCGCGCAGCGCCTCATCGTCACCATCGCCCAGCGGCACAAAGCGCAACTCGCAATGCGGTGCCTGACGGTTCAGCGTGTCGATCAACCGGCCGCCGTAGACCCCGATGAAAAAGTCGTTGGCGCGCACGTTGAAACGTCGGCGTAGGGTGCGCAAATCCACCTTGTCCGCCGAACGAAAGAGCATCGCCGCCTGTTCCACTACATCGCGTACCTGGCTGCGCAACTCCAGCGCCTTGGGCGTCGGCACCAACCCGCGACCGGCACGTACCAGAATCGGATCACCGAGCGCTTCGCGAACGCGGGTCAGGGTCCGGCTCATCGCCGCCGGGCTGAGGTTCATCCGCCGCGCCGCGCCTACCACACTGCCCTCGTCGAGCAAGGCGTCGAGGGCGACCAACAGGTTCATGTCCGGGAGTTGCATGCTGAGCACTCATCGCTGATCAGAATTGATTCAGGCGCAATCCTAGCAAACATCCCTATCACCACAGAACCAGAAGCCTAGCGCTGCATTCCCCAGCGCTTCACCGTGATTCGCTCCAGAGTGTCGAACACCAGGTTCTCCACCAGCAAACCGATGAGGATCACCACCGCCAACCCGGCGAACACCTTGTCGGTGTACAACTCGTTGCGGTTCTGGAAGATGTACCAGCCCAGGCCACCCTTGCCGCTGGTGGCGCCGAACACCAGCTCGGCGGCGATCAGCGTGCGCCAGGCGAAGGCCCAGCCGATTTTCAGCCCGGCAAGGATCGACGGCAGCGCGGCGGGAATCAGGATGAACAGCACAAACCGGATCCCCCTCAAGCCGTAGTTTCGGCCGGCCATGCGCAAGGTTTCCGAGACCCCGAGAAATCCCGCATACGTGTTCAGGGCCAGTGCCCAGAGCACCGAATGCACCAGCACGAAAATCAGGCTGTTCTGCCCCAACCCGAACCACAGCAGTGCCAACGGCAACAAGGCAATCGCCGGCAATGGGTTGAACATCGAGGTCAGGGTGCTCAGCAGGTCGCGGCCGAACTGGGTCGACACGGCCAGCGTGGTCAGGGCAAACGCCAGGACGATACCGACCAGATACCCCTTGAGCAGCACCACCAGCGAAATCCCGACCTTGCCCAGCAACTCTCCGCTGAGCAACCCGTCGTACAGCGCATGGCCAGTTTGCAGGAAGCTCGGCAGCAACAGGTCATTGTCTTGATAGCGGGCGATGGCCTCCCAGAGCACCGCCAGCAGAATCAGGATCAGGCCTTTACGCAACCAGCCCTGCTGCCAGAGGCGCTGGCCAAGGGGCAATTCACGCTCCAGCGCAACGCTTAACAAGGGTTGCAACTCAACTTCATATTCTTGTCGCGCAGGTGATGAATGGCTCATCGGGCACTCCTCCAGCCGCTCAATAAGCGATGCGGATATCGTTGAAATCCAGTTCGTGATCGCTCTCGGCAGACTGGCCTTCATCGAACAGCAACCGATGAATGCGTCGTGCCGACTGCTGAAACGCCACACCGCCAAGGCTCTGCAAATCGTATTGATGGCTGTGGATTTCCGCCCGCACCCGACCGGGATGAGGCGACAGCAACAGGATCCGGTTACCCACCACCAGCGCCTCTTCGATGGAGTGGGTGACGAACAACAGGGTGAAACGCACCTCCTCCCACAGCAGCAATAATTCCTCCTGCATCTTGCGTCGGGTCAGCGCGTCGAGCGCGGCGAATGGTTCATCCATCAGCAGGATTTTCGGCTGCATGGCCAAGGCCCGGGCAATCGCCACCCGCGCCTTCATGCCACCGGACAAGGTATGTGGATAGGCATCGGCAAACGCCGCCAGCCCGACCTTGTCGAGGTAGTGCAACGCCCGTTCTTCAGCCTCGCGACGCTTGAGGGTTTGCGAGGCCAGCAGCGGGAACATTACGTTCTGTTTGACGGTTTTCCACGGTGGCAGTTGATCGAACTCCTGAAACACCACAATCCGGTCAGGCCCCGGCGCACTGACAGCCTGACCTTGCAGGCGGATTTGCCCTTCACAGGGCTGGATGAACCCCGCGACGGCCTTGAGCAAGGTCGACTTGCCGCAGCCGGAGGGGCCGAGCAACACAAAACGATCGGCGGGATCGACCTCGAAGCTGACCTGATGCGTTGCCCGCACCACCCGTTGCGGCGTGCGGTATTCAAGGCTGACGTGATCGACCGCGAGCAACGCCTGGGTGCTGGCGGTCGAGCTGCTGGCCGCGTGGCCTTGCAAGCGAGCGTTCATGGCAATCAGCTCCCTTGCAACGGTTTGGCGTCGTGGAAGAAGTAGTCCTTCCACGAGTCCGGTTTGTTCTTGATCGCGCCGACGCGGTAGAGGAACTCAGCCAGCGGATATGTATTTTTCGGCGTGACGCTGAATTCGAACTGCGGGTTGTCGATGATTTTCAGCAGCGCGGCGCGGTCGATTTTAGCTTTGGTCACCCTCAGGTAAGTGTCCGCCGCTGCGCCCTTGTCGTTCTGGGCAAATTCAGCAGCTTCGGTCAGGGCTTCGATGAAGGCCTTGTAGGTTTTCGGGTTCTCGTTGCGAAACTTCTCAGTGGTGAACAACACGGTCGGCGAATTCGGGCCCAGCAAGTCGTAGGTATTGAGCACGACATGGACGTTGGGGTTTTCCAGTGCCTGATCCTGGAACGGCGGATTGGAGAAGTGCCCGGTCAGTTCAGTGCCGCCAGCGATCAACGCAGCCGTGGCGTCCGGGTGCGGGACAGCGATGGTGTACTTGTCGAGGCGATTGAATTCCTTGTCACCCCACTGCTTGGCCGCAGCGTACTGGAGGAATCGCGACTGTACGGAAACCCCGACCGCCGGCACCGCGATACGGTCCTGCTCGGTGAAGTCGGCGATGGTTTTGACCTTCGGATTGTTGCTCACCAGGTAATACGGGAAGTTGCCGAGCGAGGCCACGGCCTTGACGTTCTGCTTGCCGTGAGTGCGGTCCCAGATGGTCAGCAACGGGCCAACGCCAGCACCGGCAATGTCGATGGACCCTGAGAGCAACGCATCGTTGACGGCCGCGCCGCCGGAGAGCTGGGTCCAGTCGACCTTGATGTCGATGCCCTCTTCCTTGCCGTGCTTCTCGATCAGGTGCTGGTCGCGGACCACGTTGAGCAGCAGGTAAACGATGCCGAACTGCTCGGCGATGCGAATTTCGCCTTCGGCGTGCGCCACAGTCGGTGCGACCAGACTGCCGGCGAGCAGGCTGAAACCCAGACCGATGGCGGCGGCCAGCGGCGCGAATGGAATACGTTTGGACATGGCAGGTATCTCCGAAATGCAGCCGATCAGAAAGGCGCGTCGCCCTGAATGGTGGTGCGGTAGAGCTTGCGGCGCAGATGGCTCGGGCAACCGGCGGCCAGGTGAATCAGCGAGCGGTTATCCCAGAACACCAGGTCGTGAGGCTGCCACTGATGGCGGTAGATGTTTTCCGGCAACACGCTGTGGGCGTAGAGCTCGGCCAGCAGTTGCCGGCTTTCGTCTTCCGGTAAACCGACAATGCGGGTGGTGAAACCCTCGCTGACGAACAGTGCCTTGCGACCGTTTTCCGGGTGAGTGCGAACCACCGGATGCACCACTTCGTTGACCTGAGCGAGTTGCTCCGGGGTCAGGGTCGGGCGCCAGTTGCCTTCGAATTTGTTCTCGCTGTAACGCGCGGTATAGGAGTGCGCGGCAGAGCGTCCTTCAACCGCCTTGCGCAACGCATCGGGCAGGGTGTCCCAGGCTTTGTGCTGGTCGGCGAACAGTGTGTCGCCACCTTCGGATGGCAGCTCCTGGGCATGGAGCATCGAGCCCAGGCTCGGCAGTTCTTTATAGGACAGGTCGGAGTGCCAGAACTTGCCGGCGTCACCGAGGCCGATAGCCTGGCCGTTTTCGATGATGTTGGAAACGATGAGGATTTCCGGGTGATGGGCCAGCAGAAATTGCTTGAGCACATGGATCTGCAACACGCCAAAACGGCGGCTGAAGGCGATCTGTTGTTCGGGGCTGATGCGCTGGTTTCGGAACACCACGACATGGTGATCCAGGTGCGCGCGGTGGATGCGTGCGAAGTCCTGATCGTTGATGGGCAAGGCGAGGTTCAGGCCGATGATTTCGGCACCGACAGCCCCACTGAACGGGCGGATCTCGAACGATTGCGGCGCGAGGGTCGCGGCGCTGGGCAAAGCGGACAATACAGGCATACATCTCTCCCACGCAGAGCACGCCCAATGGCGTGCGCGTCGATCAGAAACTCACGGAGGTCCCGTGTGGGTTCATTTCGTGCGGCACGCCGATTGGTCGGTGGGTACGCAGGGGTTTGACTTTATAGATATAAGAACGAGTATTTAAATACCGTTAACGAATAACGATATGGCTTTTGAAATGCGCCGCTGTTCAGGCCGTCATCGCGGGCAAGCCTTGCTCCTACAAATACTCTGTATCGACCACGTAATTGTGGTTCGGTGCAGATCCTCTGTAGGAGCAAGGCTTGCCCGCGATGGGGCCATCAGCCCACCAGAGACTAGCGCTCGTGTAGCGCCTCTGCCCGCGCCTTGATGATCGGCTTGAGCAGGTAGCTGAGAATGGTCTTCTTGCCGGTGATGATGTCCACCGAGGCGACCATGCCCGGAATGATCAGCAAGGGTTTTTCGTCGGTGCCCAGGTGGCTGCGCTCGGTGCGCAGCTTGATCATGTAGTAGGTGGTTTTCTTGTCTTCATCGGTGATGGTGTCGGCGCCGATCTGCTCCAGCTTGGCTTTCAGCCCGCCATAGATGGTGTAGTCATAGGCCGTGAACTTGACGATGGCTTCCTGGCCCGGGTGCAAAAACGCGATGTCTTGCGGACGGATCTTCGCTTCCACCAGCAGGGTGTCGTCCAGCGGCACGATTTCGACCATGTCACTGCCGGGCTGGATCACGCCACCGATGGTGTTGACCAGCAGCTGCTTGACGATACCGCGCACCGGCGAGGTCACCAGCGTCCGGCTGACGCGGTCTTCCAGCGCCTTGCCGGTCGCCTTCGCCTTGTTCAGGTCGGTACGGGCCTCGTTGAGCTGGGTCAGCGCCTCACTGCGGAACTTGCCACGGGTCTCGTCGATCTTGCGCTGCACTTCCTTGATTGCCGACTCGGCACGCGGGATCGCCAGGGTGGTAGCGTCCAGTTGGCCACGGGTTTCGACTTCGGCACGCTTGAGTCGCAGCACTTCCACCGGCGACACCGCGCCCTGAGCCACCAGCGGCTCCGACATGTTGATTTCCTGACGTTGCAACGCCAGACCGCTGCGGTACTGCGCCTGCTTGGAGGTGAATTCGCGCAGCTCCTGTTGTTTCTGGATTAGTTGCTCCTGCAGGCCGCCGACTTCATCGTGCAGTTGCTGGCGACGGCTCTCATAGAGTGATTTTTCGCTGGCGGCCTGACCGGGCACAGCTTTCATTGCGTCGTCAGGAAAGCTCAGCGGGCGGTCGTCGACTTCCGCGCTCAAGCGTTCTACACGCAGCAACATCGACAAACGGTCGGCTTCGGTTTCGCCGACGTTGGACTGAAAGCGCGTGTCATCCAGACGAATCAACGGCGCACCGGCTTCGACGATTTGCCCTTCGCGAACGAAGAGTTCTGCGACGATACCGCCCTCCAGGTTCTGGATTTTCTGAAGTTTGGAGGATGGAATCGCCTTGCCATCGCCTTTGGTGACCTCATCGATCACCGCAAAGTTGGCCCACAGCAGCAGGAACAGAAAGAAGCCGATGATGGCCCAGATGGTCAAGCGGACCACCCGCGGGGCGTCTTCGATCAGCGCCTTGTTCACCTCGGGCAAGGGTTGGCCTTGCAGCGATTCTGAGCCTTTGAAGTAGCGGCGGATCGAGTCGCGCATTCCGGACTTAAGCAACACTGATCTGCCCCTTCTTCAACGCTTCCATCACCGAGGCTTTTGGACCATCAGCCAATATTTGCCCGCGATCGATCACCAGCAACCGATCGACCAACGACAACAACGAAGCCCGGTGCGTCACCAGCACCACGGTCTTGTTCTCTACAACGGCTTGCAGGCGTTGTTTCAAGCGTTCTTCACCGGTGTTATCCATGGCGCTGGTCGGTTCGTCGAGCAGCAGGATCGGCGGATTGAGCAGCAGAGCACGAGCCAGGGCCACGTTCTGACGCTGACCGCCGGAAAGGTTTTGCCCGCGTTCGCCGACTTGCAACTCGTAACCTTGCGGGTGCAAACGGGCGAACTCATGCACGCCGGCCAGTTCAGCGGCCTGCAGAACAAGTTCGTCTTCCATGTAGCGGGCGCCGGACACCAGGTTGTCGCGCAACGTACCGGCGAGTAATTGGATGTCCTGCGGTACATAGCCGATGTTGTGGCGCAATTCGCTGACATCGATCTGCCGGATATCCACGCCATCCACCAGCAACGCACCATCGTCCGGCTGATACAGGCCGACCAGCAGTTTGGCCAGCGAGCTCTTGCCCGAGCCGCTGCGGCCGATGATGCCGATCTTTTCACCCGGCTTGATGATCAGGTTGATGTTCTTCAGCGCCGGATTCTGCTGACCCGGGTAGGTGAAGTTCAACTGACGACACTCGATGCCACCCTGCAGGACTTTGCGGCTCAGCGGGCGCTCTTCGAAGTTGCGCTCTTGCGGCAGTTCCATCATCTGGTCGACCGAGGTCATGGTGACCCGCGCCTGCTGATAACGGGTCAGCAGACCGGACAACGACGCCAGCGGGCTGAGGGCCCGACCACTGAGCATGTAGCAGGCGATCAGGCCGCCCATGCTGAGGTTGCCGGCAATGATCTGATAAACCCCGAAGACGATCATGATCACCCCGGCCAGTTGCTGGATCAGCAGGGTGATGTTCATCGCCAGGCCGGAAAGCATCTTCACCCGCAGCTCAAGGCGGCTGAGGGTGCCGATAGTCTGCTCCCACTGGTACTGACGTTCGCTTTCAGCGTTGTTGACCTTCACCGCATCAAGCCCGGCGAGGGTTTCAATCAGGCTCGACTGACGCTCGGCCCCCAGCGCCATGGTTCGCTCCATGGTCGCCACCAGCGGCTTCTGCAAGGCGTAGCCGATCAGCAGGGCAATCGGGAACGCCAGCACCGGAATCCACACCAGGTGCCCGCCCAGCAGGGCGATCACCAGGAAAATCAGCAAGGTGAACGGCAGGTCGATCAAGCTGGTCAGGGTCAGCGAGGCGAGGAAGTCGCGCAGGCTCTGAAACTCGTGGATGTTCTGGGCGAAGCTGCCGACCCGCGCCGGGCGGTACTTCATGGCCATGCCGACGATCCGCTCGAACAGCGTCGCGGAAATGATCAGGTCGGTTTTTTTGCCGGCCAGGTCCAGGCACAGACTACGCAGGCTTTTAAGGACCAGGTCGAACAGGTAAGCCCCGGTGATGCCGAGAGCCAGCACCCACAGGGTCGCTTCGGCCTGGTTCGGTACCACGCGGTCGTAGACGTTCATCACGAACAGCGGCGCGGCCATGGCGATGATGTTGATCAGGAAACTCGCGGCGATGGCGTCGGCATACAGCCAGCGCGAGCGCTTGAGGGTATCGCGGAACCAGGAGCGCGCACGCGGGATCAGCGTGCCGTGGTTCACATCGAATTTATGTTGAGGCTGGGCGAAAAATGCTTGCCCGGTGTAATCGTCAGCCAGCAGTTCGCGGCTGACGTGAACTTCACCGCCATCGCTTTCACTGAGCAGCAGACGCGCCTGGTCATCGCCGAGCCAGCCCAGCAGCACGGCACTGCGACCATCCTTGAGCAGCAACAGTGCCGGCATGGCAATCGCCGGAATTTGCGCCAGCTTGCGTTGCAGCACCCGCCCTTGCAGGCCGGCGCGGGCCGCCGCACGCGGGAGCAACTCGACGCTCAGGCGCTGCTTGGGCAATGGCAGACCGGTGGTCAGCATCGCCGCGCTCGCCGGTTTCTGGTGCAGCGTGCAGAGGGCTAGCAGGCCGTCCAGTAACGGATCGTCGTGCAACGCGCGTGGATCATGACGGAGATGAACTCGACTGGCTTCTGATTCCACGCTTGGCACTCTTGGCTAACTAACTAGAAGGATCTGCTCAATTCATGCCAGGCAGTTGGACCTTGGTCTTCACATCGTTCGACACGACGGAGGCCATGGGTGCAACTACACCCTGACTTTTGAGCAATTCGCCCATGGTCGCCTTGATTCGATATTGAGTAAATAACTGAATGTTTTTGATATCCGCCAGACGACGGGAAGCGGTAAACAGTTCGTTCTCGCTGTCGAGCAAGTCGAGCAAAGTACGTTGACCCAAACTGAACTGTTGCTGATACGCGGTGCGCACGGCACTGCTGCGATCGACATATTGCTGAGCGATCGGCACTTGGGCGTTGGCGTTGTTCAGGGCATTCCATGCCAGGCCCAACTCTTCGTTCAACACGCGCAAGGCGTTGTTGCGGATATCCAGCGCCTGGTTCGACAGATAGGACTTGGATTCCAGATCAGCTTTGTTGCTGCCGCCGGAATACAGGTTGAAGCGCATGCGCAGCATGGCCTGCCATTCATTGTTATGACCGACCGCACCATCCAGATTATTGTCGGCGGTGCGGCCCAGTTCGGCATCGAAACGTGGGTAGAACGTCGACTTGGCAGCATCGTACTGCTTCTCGGCCGCGGCAATATCGGACTCGGCGGAACGCAGTACCGGGCTGTTTTCGAGCATTTGCTGGCGGGCTTCATTCAGGTTCGCCGGCAGCAGCGCAAGGAAGGGTGCCGGACGCTCCAGTTGATCGGGCATCTGACCCACGGCGCTGAGAAAGTTGGTCTCGGCGTCCGCAAGATTGGTCTGCTCAGTGATCAGGTTGTTGCGGGCCTGGGCCATACGCGCTTCGGCCTGATCGAGGTCGGCACCGCTGCCCACGCCACGCGAGGTGCGCAGTTTGATCTGGTCAAAAATCCGTTCGTGGCTCTTCAGGTTCTCTTCGGCCAAGCGCACGAACTCGCGACGGGTCAGCACGTCGAGGTAAACTTGGGCCACAGTCAGTGCCGTGCGCTCGGAAGTCCCCAGCAATGAATAGGCGCGGGAGTTGACGGTGGCTTGTTGACGCCCGACTTCGCTGGATGTCGCAAAACCGTCAAATACCATTTGCTGCAAGCGCACGCTCGACTCGCCGCGGTTCAAGGTTTCCCAATGATTGTTGCCGGCGCCAGCACGAGTGCTCGGGTTGTCAGTGCCTTCACGACCATACCCCCCTAGCAGATCGACCTTTGGCAAGTAGCCACCCTGAGCGGCTCTGAGCTGATAGTCCGCGGAAAGGCGACTGTTCACGCCAGCCTGGATTTCCGGGTGGACATCCAGTGCTTGTTGCATGGCTTGGGGCAGGGTTTGGGCTTGTACAAAACTGGCAGCAAGAACAAATGGTAGAGCCTTGAACAGGTGTGAGCGCATATAAGAATTTCCCTGGACTTCTTGTCTCAAATCACAGCAGATCGCAGTGCTGCGACGGAAAATGGCAACCGAAATGACCGTATGTCGGAAAGTTAAAAATCAGAACTGGGTCACACGCTGCCGGCAGGTCGTCACACAAATATCAATGTGACATTACCGGGGCGATTGTTTAGGATGGCACCCAGAAGGTCAATAGTTTGGCACAAAGTTAATCGCGAAAAAAACCAGCCAAATTATTGACGCGGTAGCGTCAAATTAATGCGCCCCACTTTGAAAGTACGTCCAGACTGAATTGGCAGACGGCCTCTTCAGGTCTATGGAAGCCTACTGAACGGAACACTTGGAGAGTCCTCAATGAGCAGTGTTGTTGCCATCGTCAAAAGCATTGTTGGTCAAGTTTTCGCGGTGTCCCCGGAAGGCATCAGACGTGTGCTGATTGAGGGTGACCGACTGTTCACGGGCGACCAGCTCGATACCGGTCCGACGGGCGCGGTAACGCTTGAACTGGCCGACGGTCGCACGTTGGACCTGGGCCGTGATACCCAGTGGAGCGGCAGCGCTCCGGACTCCAGCACTGACTTGGCACAAGCCACCGCGCAAGCCGCGCCTTCGGTAGCAGAACTGCAACAAGCCATCCTCGCGGGCGTCGACCCGACCACTGATATAGAAGCCGCCGCCGCAGGCCCGACTGCAACAGGCACGGGTGCTGCCGGCGGAGGCCACAGCTTCGTGGCACTGGACGAAACAGCTGCCCGCGTAGCCCCGACCATTGGTTTTCCGACCGCAGGCATTGGCGCAACTACTTCCGCCGTCGACGTCACTACGGGTGGCCAGAACACCAATAACGGCACCAACGTGCTGGTTGGCTCGACCCTGAGCCTCAGTGCTACATCGACCATCACCGAAGCCGGTGGTGTGCTGGTTTACACCGCAAACGTCACCCGGGCGCCGCTGACTGACCTGAGCATCACCCTGTCCAATGGCTCGGTCATCGTCATCCCGGCCGGCCAGGTCAGTGGCAGCGTCAATGTTCCGCTGGCACCGAATGACAGTGTCTACAACGACCCGCACCAGATCACCGTCAATGTCACCGGCACCACCGGTGGTGGCGGCCTGGTGCTGACCGTCGATCCGACGCCCGCCGTCACACAGGTCACTGACACGATTGATACCACCACCGTCACCCTGACGGCAGGCTCGACCATCACCGAAGGCGGTCAGATCACCTACACCGCAACCTTGACCAACCCGGCGCAAACGCCGGTCACCGTGACCCTGTCCAACGGCTCGACCATCACCATCGAAGCCGGCAAAACCACCGGTACGGTGAACGTCGACACCCCGGCGAACGATGTTTACAAAAACGGCAGCACGGTCAGCACCACCATCACCGGGGCTACCGGCGGCAACTTTGAAAACCTGGTGCCAAGCACCACGCCAGCCGTTACCACGATCACCGATTCGATCGACAATACCGGATTGAGCCTGACGGCGACCGGTTCGGTCACTGAAGGCGGTCAGATCACCTACACCGCGACCCTGAGCAATCCGGCCGGCACGCCGATGACCGTCACGCTGAGCAACGGCGCGGTGATCAACATCGAAGCCGGTAAAACTTCCGGTTCCGTGGTGGTCGACACCCCTGCGAATGACGTCTACAAAAACGGCAGCACCGTTAGCACCACCATCGAAAGCACCAGCGGCGGCAATTTCGAGCAGTTGACCCCGAGCACCACTCCGGCGGTCACCACCATCACCGATTCGATCGACAACACCGGGCTGTCCCTGGCAGCCACCGGTTCGGTCACCGAAGGCGGTCAAATCACTTACACCGCGACGCTGAGCAATCCGGCCGGCACCGCGATGAGCGTGACCCTGTCGAACGGCGCCGTCATCAACATCGAAGCCGGTAAAACTTCCGGTTCCGTGGTGGTCGACACCCCTGCGAATGACGTCTACAAAAACGGCAGCACCGTTAGCACCACCATCGAAAGCACCAGCGGCGGCAATTTCGAGCAGTTGACCCCGAGCACCACTCCGGCGGTCACCACCATCACCGATTCGATCGACAACACCGGGCTGTCCCTGGCAGCCACCGGTTCGGTCACCGAAGGCGGTCAAATCACTTACACCGCGACGCTGAGCAATCCGGCCGGCACCGCGATGAGCGTGACCCTGTCGAATGGCGCCGTCATCAACATCGAAGCTGGTAAAACCACCGGCTCGGTGGTGGTCGACACCCCGGCGAATGACGTCTACAAAAACGGCAGCACCGTCAGCACTACCATCGAAAGCACCACGGGCGGCAACTTCGAACAGCTGACCCCGAGCACCACTCCGGCGGTCACCACCATCACCGATTCGATCGACAACACCGGGCTGTCCCTGGCAGCAACCGGTTCGGTCACCGAAGGCGGTCAAATCACTTACACCGCGACGCTGAGCAACCCGGCGGGCACGCCGATGACTGTCACGCTCAGCAATGGCGCCGTGATCAACATCGAAGCTGGTAAAACCACCGGCTCGGTGGTGGTCGATACCCCGGCCAATGACGTCTACAAAAACGGCAGCACCGTCAGCACCACCATCGAAAGCACCACGGGCGGCAACTTCGAGCAGTTGACCCCGAGCACGACGCCGGCGGTCACGACCATTACCGACTCGATCGATAACACCGGGCTGACACTCACCGCCGACAACACGATTACCGAAGGCGGCCAGATCACCTACACCGCGACGCTGACCAATCCGGCCGGCACCGCGATGAGCGTGACCCTGTCGAACGGCGCGGTGATCAACATCGAGGCCGGCAAAACCACCGGCAGCGTGGTGGTCGATACCCCGGCGAATGACGTCTACAAAAACGGCAGCACCGTCAGCACCACCATCGAAAGCACCAGCGGCGGCAATTTCGAACAGCTGACCCCAAGCACCACCCCGGCCGTTACGACGATCACCGATTCGATCGACAACACCGGCCTGACGCTCACTGCCGACAACACGATTACCGAAGGCGGCCAGATCACCTACACCGCGACCTTGAGCAACCCGGCGGGCACGCCGATGACTGTCACGCTCAGCAATGGCGCCGTGATCAACATCGAAGCTGGTAAAACCACCGGCTCGGTGGTGGTCGATACCCCGGCCAATGACGTTTACAAAAACGGCAGCACCGTCAGCGCCACCATCGAAAGCACCACCGGCGGCAATTTCGAACAGCTGACCCCGAGCACCACCCCGGCGGTCACCACGATCACCGATTCGATCGATAACACCGGGCTGACGCTCACTGCCGACAACACCATTACCGAAGGTGGCCAGATCACCTACACCGCGACGCTGACCAATCCGGCCGGCACCGCGATGAGCGTGACCCTGTCGAACGGCGCGGTGATCAACATCGAGGCCGGCAAGACTTCCGGCAGCGTGGTGGTCGACACCCCAGCGAACGATGTTTACAAAAACGGCAGCACGGTCAGCACCACCATCGAGAGCACCACGGGCGGCAACTTCGAGCAGTTGACCCCAAGCACGACGCCAGCGGTTACGACCATTACCGACTCGATCGATAACACCGGGTTGACGCTCACTGCCGACAACAGCATTACCGAAGGCGGCCAGATCACCTACACAGCGACGCTGACCAATCCGGCCGGCACCGCGATGAGCGTGACCCTGTCGAACGGCGCCGTGATCAACATCGAGGCCGGCAAGACTTCCGGCAGCGTGGTGGTCGACACCCCGGCCAACGATGTTTACAAAAACGGCAGCACGGTCAGCACCACCATCGAGAGCACCACGGGCGGCAACTTCGAGCAGTTGACCCCGAGCACGACGCCGGCGGTCACCACGATCACCGATTCGATCGATAACACCGGCCTGACGCTCACTGCCGACAACACGATTACCGAAGGCGGACAGATCACTTACACCGCCACCTTGAGCAATCCGGCTGGCACGCCGATGACCGTCACGCTCAGCAATGGCGCCGTGATCAACATCGAGGCCGGCAAAACGTCCGGTTCCGTGGTGGTCGACACCCCAGCCAATGACGTCTACAAAAACGGCAGCACCGTCAGCACCACCATCGAGAGCACCACGGGTGGCAATTTCGAGCAATTGACCCCAAGCACCACCCCGGCCGTTACGACGATCACCGATTCGATCGACAACACCGGGCTGACGCTCACCGCCGACAACACAATTACCGAAGGCGGACAGATCACTTACACCGCCACCTTGAGCAATCCGGCTGGTACGCCGATGACCGTCACGCTGTCGAACGGCGCGGTGATCAACATCGAGGCCGGCAAAACCACCGGCAGCGTGGTGGTCGATACCCCGGCGAATGACGTCTACAAAAACGGCAGCACCGTCAGCACCACCATCGAAAGCACCAGCGGCGGCAATTTCGAACAGCTGACCCCAAGCACCACCCCGGCCGTTACGACGATCACCGACTCGATCGACAACACCGGCCTGAGCCTGACGGCGAATGGTTCTGTGGTTGAAGGCGGCCAGATCACCTACACCGCCACCTTGAGCAATCCGGCTGGCACGCCGATGACTGTCACGCTGTCGAACGGCGCGGTGATCAACATCGAGGCCGGCAAAACCACCGGTTCCGTGGTGGTCGACACCCCGGCCAACGACGTCTATAAAAACGGCAGCACCGTCAGCACCACCATTGAAAGCACCACCGGTGGCAACTTCGAACAGTTGACCCCAAGCACCACCCCGGCGGTCACCACGATCACCGATTCGATCGACAACACCGGCCTGACGCTCACCGCCAACAACACCATTACCGAAGGCGGCCAGATCACCTACACCGCCACGCTGACCAATCCGGCTGGCACCGCGATGACTGTCACGCTCAGCAATGGCGCCGTGATCAACATCGAAGCCGGCAAAACCACCGGCTCGGTGGTGGTCGATACCCCGGCGAATGACGTTTACAAAAACGGCAGCACCGTCAGCACCACCATCGAAAGCACCACGGGCGGCAACTTCGAACAGTTGACCCCAAGCACCACCCCGGCGGTCACCACCATCACCGACTCGATCGACAACACCGGGCTGAGCCTGACGGCGACTGGTTCGGTGGTTGAAGGCGGTCAGATCACTTACACCGCCACCCTGACCAACCCGGCCGGCACGCCGATGACCGTCACCCTGTCGAACGGCGCGGTGATCAACATCGAAGCCGGCAAAACCACCGGCAGCGTGGTGGTCGATACCCCGGCGAATGACGTCTACAAAAACGGCAGCACGGTCAGCACCACCATCGAAAGCACCAGCGGCGGCAATTTCGAACAGCTGACCCCAAGCACCACCCCGGCCGTTACGACGATCACCGATTCGATCGACAACACCGGGCTGACGCTCACCGCCGACAACACGATTACCGAAGGCGGCCAGATCACCTACACCGCGACGCTGAGCAATCCGGCTGGCACGCCGATGACCGTCACGCTGTCGAACGGCGCGGTGATCAACATCGAGGCCGGCAAAACCACCGGCTCGGTGGTGGTCGATACCCCGGCGAATGACGTTTACAAAAACGGCAGCACCGTCAGCACCACCATCGAAAGCACCAGCGGCGGCAATTTCGAACAGCTGACCCCAAGCACCACCCCGGCCGTTACGACGATCACCGATTCGATCGACAACACCGGGCTGACGCTCACCGCCGACAACACGATTACCGAAGGCGGCCAGATCACCTACACCGCGACCCTGAGCAATCCGGCCGGCACGCCGATGACCGTCACGCTCAGCAATGGCGCCGTGATCAACATCGAGGCCGGCAAAACGTCCGGTTCCGTGGTGGTCGACACCCCAGCCAATGACGTCTACAAAAACGGCAGCACCGTCAGCACTACCATCGAAAGCACCAGCGGCGGCAATTTCGAGCAGTTGACCCCGAGCACCACTCCGGCGGTCACCACCATCACCGATTCGATCGATAACACCGGGCTGTCCCTGGCAGCCACCGGTTCGGTCACCGAAGGCGGTCAAATCACTTACACCGCGACGCTGAGCAACCCGGCTGGCACGCCGATGACCGTCACGCTGTCGAACGGCGCGGTGATCAACATCGAGGCCGGCAAGACTTCCGGCAGCGTGGTGGTCGACACCCCAGCGAACGATGTTTACAAAAACGGCAGCACGGTCAGCACCACCATCGAGAGCACCACGGGCGGCAACTTCGAGCAGTTGACCCCAAGCACGACGCCGGCCGTTACGACGATCACCGACTCGATCGACAACACCGGCCTGAGCCTGACGGCGAATGGTTCTGTGGTTGAAGGCGGCCAGATCACCTACACCGCCACCTTGAGCAACCCGGCGGGCACGCCGATGACCGTCACGCTCAGCAATGGCGCCGTGATCAACATCGAGGCCGGCAAGACTTCCGGCAGCGTGGTGGTCGACACACCAGCGAACGATGTTTACAAAAACGGCAGCACCGTCAGCACTACCATCGAAAGCACCACCGGCGGCAATTTCGAACAGCTGACCCCAAGCACCACCCCGGCCGTGACGACGATCACCGATTCGATCGATAACACCGGCCTGACGCTCACCGCCAACAACACGATTACCGAAGGCGGCCAGATCACCTATACCGCTACCCTGACCAACCCGGCCGGCACCGCGATGAGCGTGACCCTGTCGAACGGCGCCGTGATCAACATCGAAGCCGGTAAAACGTCCGGTTCCGTGGTGGTCGACACCCCGGCCAACGACGTCTACAAAAACGGCAGCACGGTCAGCACCACCATCGAGAGCACCACCGGCGGCAATTTCGAACAGCTGACCCCGAGCACCACCCCGGCGGTCACCACGATCACCGATTCGATCGATAACACCGGGCTGACGCTCACTGCCGACAACACCATTACCGAAGGTGGCCAGATCACCTACACCGCGACGCTGACCAATCCGGCCGGCACCGCGATGAGCGTGACCCTGTCGAACGGCGCCGTGATCAACATCGAAGCCGGTAAAACGTCCGGTTCCGTGGTGGTCGACACCCCAGCCAATGACGTCTACAAAAACGGCAGCACCGTCAGCACCACCATTGAAAGCACCACGGGCGGCAATTTCGAGCAGCTGACTCCAAGCACCACCCCGGCGGTGACGATGATCACCGACTCGATCGATAACACCGGGCTGACGCTCACCGCCAACAACACCATTACCGAAGGCGGCCAGATCACCTACACCGCGACGCTGAGCAATCCGGCTGGCACGCCGATGACCGTCACGCTGTCGAACGGCGCGGTGATCAACATCGAGGCCGGCAAGACTTCCGGCAGCGTGGTGGTCGACACCCCAGCGAACGATGTTTACAAAAACGGCAGCACGGTCAGCACCACCATCGAGAGCACCACGGGCGGCAACTTCGAGCAGTTGACCCCAAGCACGACGCCGGCCGTTACGACGATCACCGACTCGATCGACAACACCGGCCTGAGCCTGACGGCGAATGGTTCTGTGGTTGAAGGCGGCCAGATCACCTACACCGCCACCTTGAGCAACCCGGCGGGCACGCCGATGACCGTCACGCTCAGCAATGGCGCCGTGATCAACATCGAGGCCGGCAAAACCAGCGGCTCCGTGGTGGTCGATACCCCGGCCAACGACGTCTACAAAAACGGCAGCACGGTCAGCACCACCATCGAAAGCACCAGCGGCGGCAATTTCGAACAGCTGACCCCAAGCACCACCCCGGCCGTTACGACGATCACCGATTCGATCGACAACACCGGGCTGACGCTCACCGCCGACAACACGATTACCGAAGGCGGCCAGATCACCTACACCGCGACGCTGAGCAATCCGGCTGGCACGCCGATGACCGTCACGCTGTCGAACGGCGCGGTGATCAACATCGAGGCCGGCAAAACCACCGGCTCGGTGGTGGTCGATACCCCGGCGAATGACGTTTACAAAAACGGCAGCACCGTCAGCACCACCATCGAAAGCACCAGCGGCGGCAATTTCGAACAGCTGACCCCAAGCACCACCCCGGCCGTTACGACGATCACCGATTCGATCGACAACACCGGGCTGTCCCTGGCAGCAACCGGTTCGGTCACCGAAGGCGGCCAGATCACTTACACCGCCACCCTGACCAACCCGGCCGGCACGCCGATGACCGTCACGCTCAGCAACGGTGCGGTAATCAACATCGAAGCCGGCAAAACCACCGGCTCGGTGGTGGTCGACACCCCGGCCAATGACGTTTACAAAAACGGCAGCACCGTCAGCACCACCATTGAAAGCACCACCGGCGGCAACTTCGAACAGCTGACCCCAAGCACCACCCCGGCGGTCACCACGATCACCGATTCGATCGACAATACCGGCCTGAGCCTGACGGCGAATGGTTCTGTGGTTGAAGGCGGCCAGATCACTTACACCGCCACCCTGACCAACCCGGCCGGCACCGCGATGAGCGTGACCCTGTCGAACGGCGCCGTCATCAACATCGAAGCTGGTAAAACCACCGGCTCGGTGGTGGTCGATACCCCGGCCAACGACGTCTACAAAAACGGCAGCACCGTCAGCACCACCATCGAGAGCACCACTGGCGGCAATTTCGAGCAGTTGACCCCGAGCACCACGCCGGCGGTCACTACCATCACCGACTCGATCGACAACACCGGCCTGAGCCTGACGGCGAATGGTTCTGTGGTTGAAGGCGGCCAGATCACTTACACCGCCACCCTGAGCAATCCGGCCGGCACGCCGATGACTGTCACGCTGTCGAACGGCGCGGTGATCAACATCGAGGCCGGCAAAACCACTGGTTCCGTGGTGGTCGACACCCCGGCCAACGACGTCTACAAAAACGGCAGCACCGTCAGCACCACCATCGAAAGCACCAGCGGCGGCAATTTCGAACAGTTGACCCCGAGCACGACGCCGGCGGTTACGACCATTACCGACTCGATCGATAACACCGGGCTGACACTCACCGCCGACAACACGATTACCGAAGGCGGCCAGATCACCTACACCGCCACCTTGAGCAACCCGGCGGGCACGCCGATGACCGTCACGCTCAGCAATGGCGCCGTGATCAACATCGAGGCCGGCAAAACCAGCGGCTCGGTGGTAGTCGATACCCCGGCCAACGACGTCTACAAAAACGGCAGCACGGTCAGCACCACCATCGAGAGCACCACGGGCGGCAATTTCGAGCAATTGACCCCAAGCACCACCCCGGCCGTTACGACGATCACCGATTCGATCGACAACACCGGGCTGACGCTCACCGCCGACAACACGATTACCGAAGGCGGACAGATCACTTACACCGCCACCTTGAGCAATCCGGCTGGTACGCCGATGACCGTCACGCTCAGCAATGGCGCCGTAATCAACATCGAAGCCGGTAAAACGTCCGGTTCCGTGGTGGTCGACACCCCGGCCAACGACGTCTACAAAAACGGCAGCACGGTCAACACCACCATCGAAAGCACCACGGGCGGCAATTTCGAACAGCTGACCCCGAGCACGACGCCGGCGGTCACCACGATCACCGATTCGATCGACAACACCGGCCTGACGCTCACCGCCAACAACACCATTACCGAAGGTGGCCAGATCACCTACACCGCCACCTTGAGCAACCCGGCGGGCACGCCGATGACCGTCACGCTCAGCAATGGCGCCGTGATCAACATCGAGGCCGGTAAAACCAGCGGCTCGGTGGTGGTCGATACCCCGGCCAACGACGTCTACAAAAACGGCAGCACCGTCAGCACCACCATCGAAAGCACCACGGGCGGCAATTTCGAACAGTTGACCCCGAGCACGACGCCGGCGGTCACTACCATCACCGACTCGATCGATAACACCGGGCTGTCCCTGGCAGCAACCGGTTCGGTGGTTGAAGGCGGCCAGATCACCTACACCGCCACCCTGAGCAATCCGGCCGGCACGCCGATGACTGTCACGCTGTCGAACGGCGCGGTGATCAACATCGAGGCCGGCAAAACCACCGGCAGCGTGGTGGTCGATACCCCGGCGAATGACGTCTACAAAAACGGCAGCACCGTCAGCACCACCATCGAAAGCACCAGCGGTGGCAATTTCGAGCAGCTGACCCCGAGCACCACCCCAGCCGTTACGACGATCACCGATTCGATCGATAACACCGGCCTGTCCCTGACGGCGACCGGTTCCGTGGCCGAAGGTGGGCACATCACCTACACCGCGACCCTGACCAACCCGGCCGGCACCGCGATGACCGTGACCCTGAGCAACGGCGCAGTGATCAACATCGACGCCGGCAAAACCACCGGCACCGTAGTGGTCGACGCACCCAAAGACGACGTCTACCTCGACGCCGGCAAGGTCCAGGCAACGATCACCACCGCCACCGGCGGCAACTTCGAGAACCTGGTCACCAGCAGCACACCTGCGGTCACCAACGTCACCGACACCATCGACACCTCGACGGTGAAACTGACCGCGACTGACTCGGCAGCCGAAGGCGGCACCGTCACCTACACCGCAACCGTCTCGGCGCCAGTCACCGGTTCGGCAGTGATCGTGACCCTGGCCAACGGCCAGACCATCACCATTCCGGTCGGCCAGTCCAGCGGCACCGCGACCACCACCGCGCCGAACGACGCGCTGGTCGGCCACACCCCGCTGACCAACGCCATCACCAACGTCAGCGGCGGCAACTACGAAAACCTGGTCGCCGACAAAACCCCGGTCAGCACCACCGTGACCGACACCGTCGACACCACCAACCTGACGCTGAGCGCAACCGGTTCCGTGGCTGAAGGTGGCCAGATCACCTACACCGCGACCCTGACCAACGCCGCCGGCACGCCAGTGACCGTGACCCTGAGCAACGGCGCAGTCATCAACATCGACGCCGGCAAAACCACCGGTTCCGTCGTGGTCGACGCACCAAAAGACGACGTCTACCTCGACGCCGGCAAGGTCCAGGCAACGATCTCCACCGCCACCGGCGGTAACTTCGAGAACCTGGTCACCAGCAGCACACCTGCAGTCACCAACGTTACCGACACCATCGACACCTCGACGGTGAAACTGACCGCCACCGATTCGGCAGCCGAAGGCGGCACTGTCACCTACACCGCCACCGTCAGCGCGCCAGTGACCGGTTCGGCAGTGATCGTGACGTTGGCCAACGGCCAGACCATCACCATTCCGGTCGGCCAGTCCAGCGGCACCGCGACCACCACTGCGCCGAACGACGCGCTGGTTGGCCACACCCCGCTGACCAACGCGATTACCAACGTCAGCGGCGGCAACTACGAAAACCTGGTCGCCGACAAAACCCCGGTCAGCACCACCGTGACCGACACCGTCGACACCACCAACCTGACGCTGAGCGCAACCGGTTCCGTGGCTGAAGGTGGCCACATCACCTACACCGCGACCCTGACCAATGCCGCCGGCACGCCAGTGACCGTGACCCTGAGCAACGGTGCAGTGATCAACATCGACGCCGGCAAAACCACCGGTTCCGTCGTGGTCGACGCACCAAAAGACGACGTCTACCTCGACGCCGGCAAGGTCCAGGCAACGATCACCACCGCTACCGGCGGCAACTTCGAGAACCTGGTCACCAGCAGCACACCTGCGGTCACCAACGTTACCGACACCATCGACACCTCGACGGTGAAACTGACTGCGACCGATTCGGCAGCCGAAGGCGGCACTGTCACCTACACCGCAACCGTCAGCGCGCCAGTGACCGGTTCGGCAGTGATCGTGACGTTGGCCAACGGCCAGACCATCACCATCCCGGTCGGCCAGTCCAGCGGCACTGCGACCACCACCGCGCCAAACGACGCGCTGGTTGGCCACACCCCGCTGACCAATGCGATTACCAACGTCAGCGGCGGCAACTACGAAAACCTGGTCGCCGACAAAACCCCGGTCAGCACCAGCGTGACCGATACCGTCGACACCACCAACCTGACGCTGAGCGCAACCGGTTCCGTAGCCGAAGGTGGCCAGATCACCTATACCGCGACCCTGACCAACCCGGCCGGCACCGCGATGACCGTGACCCTGAGCAACGGTGCAGTGATCAACATCGACGCCGGCAAAACCACCGGCACCGTAGTGGTCGACGCACCAAAAGACGACGTCTACCTCGACGCCGGCAAAGTCCAGGCAACGATCACCACCGCCACCGGTGGTAACTTCGAGAACCTGGTCACCAGCAGCACACCTGCAGTCACCAACGTCACCGACACCATCGACACCTCGACGGTGAAACTGACCGCGACTGACTCGGCAGCCGAAGGCGGCACCGTCACCTACACCGCAACCGTCTCGGCGCCAGTCACCGGTTCGGCAGTGATCGTGACGTTGGCCAACGGCCAGACCATCACCATTCCAGTCGGCCAGTCCAGCGGCACCGCGACCACCACCGCGCCAAACGACGCGCTGGTTGGCCACACCCCGCTGACCAACGCGATTACCAACGTCAGCGGCGGCAACTACGAAAACCTGGTCGCCGACAAAACCCCGGTCAGCACCAGCGTGACCGACACCGTCGACACCACCAACCTGACGCTGAGCGCAACCGGTTCCGTGGCCGAAGGTGGCCAGATCACCTACACCGCGACCCTGACCAACCCGGCCGGCACCGCGATGACCGTGACCCTGAGCAACGGCGCAGTGATCAACATCGACGCTGGCAAAACCACCGGCACCGTAGTGGTCGACGCACCCAAAGACGACGTCTACCTCGACGCCGGCAAGATCCAGGCAACGATCTCCACCGCCACCGGCGGCAACTTCGAGAACCTGGTCACCAGCAGCACACCTGCGGTCACCAACGTCACCGACACCATCGACACCTCGACGGTGAAACTGACCGCGACTGACTCGGCAGCCGAAGGCGGCACTGTCACCTACACCGCCACCGTCAGCGCGCCGGTCACCGGTTCGGCAGTGATCGTGACGTTGGCCAACGGCCAGACCATCACCATCCCGGTCGGCCAGTCCAGCGGCACCGCGACCACCACCGCGCCAAACGACGCGCTGGTCGGCCACACCCCGCTGACCAACGCGATTACCAACGTCAGCGGCGGCAACTACGAAAACCTGGTCGCCGACAAAACCCCGGTCAGCACCAGCGTGACCGACACCGTCGACACCACCAACCTGACGCTGAGCGCGACCGGCTCAGTCGCCGAAGGTGGCCAGATCACCTACACCGCGACCCTGACCAACCCGGCCGGCACAGCGATGACCGTGACCCTGAGCAACGGTGCAGTCATCAACATCGACGCTGGCAAAACCAGCGGTTCGGTGAACTTCGCCGCGCCGAAAGATGATGTCTACCTCGACGCCGGCTCGGTCAACGCCAAGATCACCGCCAGCACCGGTGGCAATTTCGAAAAACTGGTCACCAGCGATACCCCAGCGGTAACCAGCGTCACCGACACCATCGATAAAACCGAAGTCAGCATCAGCGGCAGCAGTCAGGTCACCGAAGGCCAGACCGCCAGCTACACCGTGACCCTGACGCACCCTGCGCAAACCGACGTGACGCTGAAGGTCGTCTACAGCGGCACGGCCACCGACGGCTCGGACTTTACCGGTGTGTACACGGTGAAAATCCCGGCGGGTGCCAGCAGCGCCAGTTTCAATATCGCGACCATTGACGACAAGATCACCGAGCCTACCGAAAACATCGTGGTCAAGATCGACTCGGCCAGCGGTGGCAACTTCGAAAACCTGGTGGTCAGCAGCACCAATGGCAGCGTCAACACGTCGATCATCGACAACGATGCTCCGCCCGTCATCGACCTGGACGCCAACAACTCCAGCGGCGCGACCGGTGCCAATTACAACGTCACCTTCACCGAAGGCACCACCGGCCCTGGCGTATCGATTGGCGACACCGACCTCACGATCACTGACCCGGACAGCACCATGCTGACCGGCGCCACCATCGTGTTGACCAACCGTCAGCCGGGCGACTCGCTGAACCTGGGCAACAGCGTCAACGGCATCAGCATCAACGCCAACAGCAAGGATGGTTCGATCACCCTGACGCTGTCCGGCAATGCAACGCTGGCCGACTACATGCAACAGATCAAAAACATCACCTTCACCAACAACAGTGAAGACCCGAGCACCACGCCGCGGACCATCACCGTGACGGTGACCGACGGCAGCAATTACTCCAACGTCGCCACCACCACCGTCAATGTGGTCGCGGTCAACGATGCTCCGGTCGCTACCGGCGGTGCGGTCACCGGCACTGAAGACACGCCGCTGATCCTCGGCTGGTCGAATTTCGGTGTGAGCGATGTCGACAGTCCTGCTGCCAGCCTGGGCGTGAAAATCACCCAGCTGCCGGGCGACGGCAAGTTGCAGTACCTGGACGGTTCGACCTGGAAAGACGTGGCCAACAACCAGACTTTCAGCAAGGCCGACATTGATGCAGGCAAGTTGCGCTTCACGCCTGATGCCAACGAATCCGGCACCAATGGCTACGGCGGCACCGGCGTGGGCAACCAACAGGCGGATTACGCACAAATCCAGTTCCAGCCAACCGACGGCCAGCTTCTGGGCAATACCGGCACGGTGAAAGTCGATATCACTCCCGTTGCCGATGCGCCGACACTCAGCGTCGCCGGCAACAACGTGAACTCGACAGGCCTGATCAAGGAAGTCTGGACCGGCCTGGCCGGTCTCGGCACCAGCGGTAGTGGCGCGCCAGCTGAAACCCTGAAATCCGTGATCGATGCTGCCGGTACTCCGAACAGCAGCGGTACCGTGAGCAACGTGCAGTCCGACAGCAACGTTGCAGCCGGTACCGCGTCGAAAACTTCCGGGCTGATCTACCTCGAAGCCGGCAAGACCTACAGCTTCAGCGGTATTGCTGATGACAGTCTGCTGGTGACCATCGGCGGTAATAACGTGGCCGGTGCCACGTGGGGCGCGGGTGGCCAAATCTCCGGATCGTTCACGCCGACCACCAGCGGTTACTACACCCTGGACATCTACCACCACAACCAAAATGGCCCGGGCAGCTACGACGTCAACCTGTCGGTCAACGGCGCCCCGGCCGTCGACCTGAGCAGCGCTGGCGTGCCGATCTACACGGGTGTCACCGACCTGATCAATGCTGGTGTGACGGTCTCCGATCTGCACGGCACCAATGGCGAAGGCTACTACGACGGCTACAAGCTCAACACCGGCGCCGAGGGCGGCAGCGTTCATCTGTCAAAAATCACCACCGCACTGACCGACACCGACGGCTCCGAAAGCCTGAGCGTGAAAATCGGCGGTATGCCGGCAGGTTCCGTGCTGAGCGATGGCGCGGGACATACCTTCACCGTGGCGACCACCGGTGAAGCAAATGTCACTGGCTGGAATCTCGGCAGCCTGACGCTCACTCCGCCACCGTACTTCAATGGCTCGATCAATCTGACGGTCACCTCGACTTCCACCGAGTCCCTCGGCGGCTCGGCGCCAAGTACTGCGCAGATCCCGGTCACGGTTTACCCGGCGGTGTATAACCCGTTGGTCGGCACTTCAGGGGATGACAATTTCGTCGGTACTAACGGCAACGACATCATGATCGCCGACATCGGCGGGCTGACCGTGGTGCCAGGCACCAACTACAACATTGCGTTCATGGTCGACAGCTCGGGCAGCATGAGCGCCACCTCGATCAGCGCCGCCAAAGACTCACTGACATCGGTGTTCAACACCCTCAAGAACAGCCTGGGCGCCAGCACTTCGGGCACGGTGAACGTCTTCCTCGCGGACTTCGATACTCAGGTCAACAAGCAGATTGCGGTCAACCTGAACGACCCGAATGCCCTGACCCTGCTCAAGTCGGTGCTGGACTCTATGGCTTCCGGCGGCGGCACCAACTACGAAGACGTGTTCAAGACCACGGCCAACTTCTTCCAGAGCAGCATGGCCACCAGTAACAGCAACGCGACCAACCTGACGTATTTCATTACCGACGGAAAGCCAACGTACTATCAGTCCGGCGAGCAGACCAACCCGACGCTGTACAGCGGTGGTGCGAAGCTGGATGACGTCGTCACAACCAGCAACTACACCTTGGGGAATACGTTCTCCAAGTATCTGGACAACACCCATTACCTCTCCATCAACACCGATGGTTCAACGACGCTGCAGACCTATAACGGCAACCGCTGGGTCAGCAAAGACCTGGGGATGCTCCACGCTCAAGGCGATGGCACCTATGAGTTGTCGAAACTGGACGGCACGGGCTACAGCTCCGATAGCAGTACCACCAGCAACTCCAACGACAGCTTCGCGTTGCTCGGCAAGTTGTCGCAGGTCGAGGCCATCGGCCTGAACAGCGATGTCAGCCTCAGCGACCTGAAACCGTTCGACACCGACGGCAAACCGCAAAGCAACATCGATCCGGCCAACCTGGCCAACTCGATCATCGGTCACACCGAAGCGACCATGCCGGGCGCCGATACGGTTAATGGCGGCGACGGCAACGACATCCTGTTCGGCGACCTGGTGAGCTTCAACGGCATTGCCGGTGAGGGCTACCAGGCCATGCAGGCCTTCGTGGCCCAGCAGACCGGCGTGGATCTCAGCAAAGTCACCACCAGCAACGTGCACCAGTACATCACCGAGCACTACACCGCGTTCGATGTGTCCGGCGCTCATGACGGTAATGACACGCTATTGGGCGGTACCGGTAACGACATCCTCTTCGGCCAGGGTGGCAACGACATCCTCGACGGCGGCAAGGGCAATGACATCCTGCTGGGCGGTACGGGTAACGACACGCTAATCGGCGGTCAGGGTAACGACATCCTGATTGGCGGATCGGGTGCCGATACATTCGTCTGGAAGGCCGGCGACACCGGTAACGATGTGATCAAGGACTTCAAGGCCAGCGAAGGCGACCGGATCGACCTGCGGGATCTGTTGCAGGGCGAAAGCGGCAGCACCATCGACAACTTCCTGAAAATCAGCACGGTTGAAGGTGTGTCGACGTTGCAGGTCAGCTCCGAAGGCAAGCTTAACGCGGCCGGCGGCGTGGCCAACGCTGATGTGACGATCAAACTGGAAGGCAATAACTGGTCCGGTCAGAGCATCAACTCGCTGATCGCCGGTAGCGACCCGACCATCAAGATCGACCACAACAACACCTGATCAAGCCCCTGACGGCCGCTCGTAATGAGCGGCTGTCACGGTGCTGTCAGTCGCCAGCGGGTGACGATTTCGTCGTGGCACCGCATACTCGTACGCGTTGGCCTATCCTGCTGACAGCACGACGCGGGTTCATTCATGAGGGATTTTCGATGTTCTACGTGCAACGCGATGCGCAAGGCCAGTTGGTGCGCGTGGAAGCGACGGCTTACGCGGAGGCTACAGAAACGCTGCCCTCCGATCACCATGAAATCCAGGCCTGGTACGCCAACGAAGTGATGGAGACCAGCCTCAAGCAGCTCAAGCAAAGCGACCTGGAGATGATCCGGGTACTCGACGACCTGATTCAGGTGCTGACCAGCAAAGGGGTGATTCGCGTCACCGACCTGCCAGCGGCCGCGCAAGCCAAACTGATGGACCGGACCCAGGCCCGCGAAGCGCTGGGTGGTTTGAGTCACTTGATTGATGAAGATGAAGGCGGGTTGATCTAACCCCCACAACGCCGCTCGGTCCCACGCTCCCGCGTGGGCACGCCTCAATGGACGCTCTGCGTCCGCTTCTGCATGTGACGCAAAGCGTCACGGGCTGTATTCCCACGCAGAGTGGGAACGATCAAGCCTTACTGCCAAGGCTTCGGCTCACCAAACAACTGCCCTTGCACGCCGTACACACCCATCTCGCGAATCACCCGTAACTCCCCTTCAGTCTCCACTCGCTCGGCAATCAACGGCAGATCGATGCTGTGGGCGGCGCGCTGGATGGCTTCGATGAACAGACGCTTATCGCTTTCCTGATCAATGGCACGGATGTAACTGCCATCGATTTTCAGATAGGCCAGTCCCAGCCGCGCCAGGTTGCCGATCATGCTGAAGCGACCGCCAAAGCGCTGCAGGCTCAGGGAGAAGCCCAGCTCACGCAGACGACGGGTCAGCTGTTCAAGCACGGCCTGATCAGGTAATTGCTCTTCACCGATCTCCAGGGTCAAGCGTGGTCCCAGACTGGAATGCTCGCGCAGGATTTCGAAGACTTTATTCAGGGCTTGCGGATCCGCCAGGGTGGCGGCGGACAGGTTCAGCGCCAGCGAGTCTTCATGGCCCGCCATCTGCGCCAACACCCGTTCCAGCATCAGACGGTCCAGCCGCGCGGTCCAGCCAAAACGCTCCAGCCACGGCAGGAAGCGCCCGGCAGGGATAGTCTTGCCCTGCTCATCGAGCAAGCGCGAGAGCACTTTGTAATGCAGCACCAACTGCGTGTCCTGACTGGCCACGACCGGTTGGAAGTACAATTCGAATCGCTGCTGATTCAGTGCCTGATCGAGCAAGGTATGCCACGCATGGTGATCGTCGCCGACAATGGCCGCTGCGCCGTGATCCAGGCACGCCCAGTTCACCTCGCCCTCTGCTTCCGCCTGTGACAACGCCTGATCCGCCAGGCTCAACACCGCCTGCGGCGTGTCGCCATGGGCAAACGGCGCCAAACCGATCGACGCCACCGACGCCACATCAGTCGCCCCGGTTGCGTACAGACTGGCCAGCGCGCTGTCCAGGCTCTGCGCCAGTTGCAGCGCCTCTTCGCGCACCAGACCAGGCGCCAGCACGGCAAATTCACCACCGCGAATACGCGTCACCAGGTTCTGGGTTTCCGGGAATCTGGCGCACTCACGCGACAATTGCTCACCGACCGACCGCAGCAACTGGTCGGTGCGTTGACCGCCAAGACGCTGGTTCAAACCGGCCAGGTCCTTGACCCGCAACAGCAACAGATAACCCGAACTGGCCTGCTCCGGGTTGCTTACCCGGGCGTTCAATTGCATCTCGAAATAACGCCGGTTAGCCAATCCCGTCAGGGTGTCCTGATAGGACTCGACCCGCAGTTTTTCACTGCGCTCAGCCTGCTCCTGAAACAACGCCTTGAGTTTCTCGACCATCTGGTTCATCGCCTGCACCACGCGCCGCAGTTCCGGGGTACGCGGCAGCTCGGGCAGGCTGAGAAACTCGCGACGGGCGATGGCGTGGGATTGCTTGACCATGTAATCCAGCGGTTTCAATTGTCGACGCAGTAACAGTGCGCCGAGTACCGCGCTTAACGCGCCGCAGATCAGCAACCATCCCAGACTGCCCAGAGCGCTCTGCCAGAGCTTGGCCACGGCGAACATCGGGTGGCTGATGACCTCGACCCTGGCCGCCTGTTCCCAGCCACGGCTGACCAGCGCATCACCGCCAGCAGGTTCCAGAGCGATCAATTTGACGAACCAGCCGGGCACGCTGCTGACTTCCGGAATGCCACTGCGCTCGACGATGGCTTTGTCGGTTTTGAGGTCGACCACGCGAATACTCGCGTAATAACCGCTGTCGAAGATCGAGCTGACCATCAGCTCGACCATCGCCGGGTCATCGATGCTCGGCGTCAGCGAAAGCGCCAGCGCGGTCGCTGCGTCCTGCGCATGGGAGCGCAACTGATTGACGTACTGGGTCCGCGAACTCTCCAGGCCGACCATGAAGCTGCCACTGAAGGCGACGACCAGGAACAGACAGATAGCGATCAACAGTTGTTTGAACAAAGACATCTAAGCGCATGCTCCTAGTGAGTCGTCTCGACCGGAAATCCTTCGGCCTGCATTTTCTTCAACACATCCTGCCAACGGGACAGACGCTTGGTGTCACCGACTTTTTTATTGCCCTTGGCACCCGGCAACCAAAGCCCTTCGGCATTGAAGGAGTAGACCGGCAGCAAATCGGTGCGCTGGCTGGCCGGCTGGATCGCATCCATCAGGCTGTCGAGTACCAACGGCATGGCGTCCGGGCTTGAATAGTAGGTCAAGACCATGTGCGCGCGATTCTGGCGCAGGGCCTTGACGTAAGTGATGCGCAATTTGTCACTGGAAACCCCAAGATGGCGCAGGCTGAAATACTTGGCGATCGCATAGTCCTCACAATCGCCAGCACCCTTCCACAAGGCTTCGATCGGTGTCGCCCAGTAGTCCTCGACGTGCCACAGGTCGATGTCTTCCACGTAATGCATCTGCTTGTTGAAGAACAGATTGACCACATTGAGCTGTTCCAGCTCCGGAGTTTGCTTCTGTGCCGCCAGCAGGTGTTGCCAGGCATCGATTCGTTGCTTGCCTTCACCCAACGGCCCGTACAATGTTTCGGCCCGGCGGCTGATCAGCGAAAAATCCCAATCGGCATGCAGACCGCCCAGCAAGACGCCAGCAATCAGCAGTGCTGAACACAACCAGCGCAGGGGCCGAGGGAGAGCGAAACGTGCCTGCAATGCAGTGAGTCCAAAGGGCGGTTGGAAATCGATGGATGGTGAAGCCTTGATGGATAAAAGACAATGGCACGGTGCAATCACCGCGAGCACGCTAAACTTGAGAAAGCGCAAGCAGTTGAAAAAAACGTAGCCAGTGATGCTCTGTTTGGTGGCAATGCCAGTGGCATAAAACTAACGGAAACTGATTTGTTTTGCCGGTTTGACAACCAGCAAGGCAGTCACTAGTGTGCATTGGATCCAATATTTTTCATTTTAATCAGGGTGCGTTGTCGTGACACAGAAGCCCAACCCTTTAAGTACTATCCCGGTCAGCGGCCCAATCCCCGCTCACCTTGCGCGATCGGTGATCGAAGAAACCCTGCGCTCGGCGATTCTCGACGGCCGTTTGCCTTGCGGTACCGCGCTGCGCCAGCAAGACCTGGCCGACCTGTTCGGTGTCAGTCGCATGCCGGTGCGCGAAGCCTTGCGCCAGCTCGAGGCGCAATCACTGCTGCATGTTGTCGCACACAAAGGCGCGGTTGTCGCACCATTGGTCGAAGGTGACGCCGCCGAAACCTATGCCCTGCGTATCCTGCTGGAGTCCGAGGCCCTGCGCCTGTCGATTCCGCTGCTCGACGACGAAGATTTTGCCGAGGCCGAGCGTTATATCGACGACCTCGAAACACAGACCGATTATGCCGAGATCGGCAGGCTTAACCGTTTGTTCCACATGACGCTATACCGCAAGGCGCCCAACCGCAGGCTCCTCAGCCTGGTGGAAGGCGGTCTGTGGGAAGAGGAACGCTTTCTGCGCTTCAACCTTGAAGCCATGGGGCTCGGCAAGCTGTCCCAGGAAGATCACCGTGACCTGCTGCTCGCTGCACAAGCCCGAGACATCGCGCTAACCGTAACAAAGCTTCAGAACCACCTGAACCGGGGTGTCGAGGTCATCACGCGTTACCTGAACAGCCTTGAACCTCAGGGCAAGAAATCATCGACGTGAATCGTACAAGAAAAGCCGTGCACACCCGGAACACTCCATGGCTGACCGTGATCAGCGCCAGCCAGACGACGGACGTCAGGCTGATCTGCTTCGGCGAAGCTGGTGCCGACCCCGAGCAGTTCCGCAGTTGGACTCAAGCGCTGAGCGAGCACATTGAACTACTCGCGTTCAGGCTTCCCGGCCATGACAATCCGCAGAACCGGACTCGCTACGAACAATGGCCACCGCTGCTGGTCGACGCCTTTGCGGCGCTACAACCTTACTTGTCCGAACCCCATGCGCTGTTTGGCCATGGCCTGGGCGCAATTCTGGCCTACGAGCTGGCCAAGTTGAGTGAAACCCACTGCCCGGGGCAAACCCGTCACTTGTTCATTTCCGGTTGCCGCAGCCCGGATACCCGACCCGCCTCTGCGCCGCAGCATAGTCTGCCGAACATCCGGCACAGTTATGCACCCTCAAGCCCAGGTGCGCTTCTCGATGCAACAGCCAGCGATCAACTCGCCGCCTTCGAAGCACTGATACACAGTGACTTGAAACTGCTCGAGTCCTGGGCCGACCCTTCCAGTCGCAGCCTGCACATCCCGATGACTGCTTTCTACGGCAGCGACGATCCGCTGGCCCCCCTTGAAAGCATGGTCAATTGGCGCGAATTCACTCGCCGTGAATTCGAACTGATAGAAATGACCGGTAATCATTTTTTCACCACCACTCAGCGCCATCGTCTGCTGCAGATTATCAACACCCATCTGGGCCTGCTCAGCGAGTAAGCGCCTGACGCCTGTGCCATGAGGCACAGGTTCTCGAGAAGCGCTGGCGACACCAATCCCTACTTTCCTCCCTGAAAACCCCTGCCCCTCCCTGCGCCAGTGATAGCAGTACTGGCTTTTTGGGCTCACTCTTGGTTTGCCGACTAAAAAAGGACGAGCGGCGTGTAAATCTGCCTGCACAGCCCTCGCGTGATGGACGAACAAAAGGAGGCTTGCCAAAGGACGGGAAGAGATGGGCCGTGCCCTCCTCCTGCCCACCACATCAAAAAAAACATCAACTCCCCAGATACAAAGTTGCTCCGAGTGAGGCATTCACTCATTTAAATTCTGACTTATATAAGCCGGAAGGAACAACTTCATCCCAATAAAACTTAATCCAGAAGTTTTATCGAAACTTGTCGCGCCCAAAAAAATACACTTGACAAATAATATAAAAAACACTTGCCCGCTACTTGTTTCATGTATTAATTTTTCTCCGCCGACAACTTCAAGCTCCCGCTTACTTGTCGGCACGGTCAATGCCAAGGTCTGTAATACTCATCTCGGCATCTGACCGCCAAGCACCATCGACGCACGCAACGCCTTGCCTGGCAAGGTCCGCCAACACCATGAACTGCATCAACGTTTGTTTGAGGTACTTGTTCGCCTATTAAAAAGATCAGGCCGCACCGTGTTTGAACTCGCCTAATAAACCTCTGCCAATCGAACAACTTAACTCACAACTTATAGGTCTCTCATGAAACCCAATAAAGCACTTCTCGACCAAAAAAAAGCAGCCCTGAGCGCTCACCCTATCTTTGCCGAGATCCATTCACTGTCAATACTTCAACGCTTTATGGAAACCCATGTATTTGCTGTATGGGACTTCATGTCACTGACCAAACGCCTGCAACAGGAACTCACGTGCGTGCAGCTGCCCTGGCTACCGCCCCAAGACCCTCAAGCGGCGCGCCTGATCAACGAAATCGTCCTTGGCGAAGAGTCCGATGACCGACTCGATCACGGTCACTACAGCCATTTCGAGTTGTACCTGGATGCGATGCGCGAAATCGGCGCCAGCACGGCGGCCGTGGAGCGCTTCGTCGCCCTGCAAAAGGAAGGCGTGAGCTACGACGTCGCCCTGCAAAGCGTGGACGTCGACCCGGCCGCATCGAACTTTGTCCGGCACACCTTGCACACCGCGCTGTATGCGCCGGGGCACAGCGTTGCCGCTGCGTTTTTGCATGGACGTGAAAGCGTCATTCCGCAGATGTTCCAGCGCATTCTCGACGATTGGGGCATAGGCATCGAACAGGCGCCGACCTTTCGTTACTACCTGGAGCGGCACATCGAAGTCGACTCCGAAGACCACGGCCCCGCCGCCGAAACACTCCTGGCACGCTTGGTCGATGGCGATCCGCAACGACAAGAAGACGTCTATGCCGCAGCCATCGCCGCAGTGGAAAGCCGTATCGCACTGTGGGACGGCTTGCGCCTGAGCATGCGTGAATCGGTCGCCGAGGTGAGCGCATGAACGCCGCCGACTACCAATCCTTCGCCGACGCCTGGGAAAACCGCGCGACTATCCGTACACGTCCGCGGCGCATGGTCGAAAACGACGACAAACTGATCTATCCCTTGAGCCGCCAACCGCTGGTGCTGAGCGAAACCTTTGTCCGCGAATGCCCGGAACAACGCGACTTTGCATTGGTGCAGACGCTCTATAAGTTCATCAACGACGTGGTGATTTTCGAAACCGAAATCGTCGACAAGACCGCCCGCAGCATCGCCAAGAATCGCTTCGCCGTGCCCTTCCCGTTCGCCTGTCGCTATGACGCCATGACCGTGGTGGTGGATGAGGATTACCACGCGCTGGTGGCGATGGATTTCATGCAGCAGACCGTGGCCATGACCGGCATCACGCCGATCGAACTGCCGCATGAAATCGAGCTGAGCAGGGCAATTCCTGCAGCGTTGGCGCTGGCCCCGGAACATCTGCGCAGCGCCGTTGAGCTGATCTGCGTGGCCATCGCGGAAAGCACCGTGACCAACGACGTCGCGGCATTCGCCAAGGACGACACGGTCAAGCAATCGATCAAGGGCCTGATGGCTGACCACTTGCTCGACGAGGGCCGCCACTCGGGGTTCTGGTCACGGCTGGTTCGGATCTATTGGCACTCGGCTAACGAAGACGACCGCCAACTGATCGCGAAGATTCTGCCGGTATTCATCACTCACTACCTGACTAACGACATTCAGAAATCGTTCGATTTCCGGTTGATCGAACACCTGCACATCAGCGATGCCGCCAAGGCCGCACTCAAAAGCGAAGTGGCAGGCCTGGCCTTCCCGATCAATCGCCATCACCCGCTGGTTGCCAACATCGTGCGGTTTTTCCGCAGCAGTTCGCTGCTCGATTCACCGTGCGTGCAAGACGCCCTGAGCGACTACCTGATCTAGCCGAGGAGAACATCATGAGACGTCTCGACATTCTGCTCATCGGTCAAAGCCAGGCCTTGAATGAGCTGGCGCTGGAGCTGGAACAACACGGCCATACGCTGACGCGATTGAGCGACAGCCACACCCTGAGCGAACAATCGGTCGGTAACGCCGAGCTGCTGATCGATGACGGCAGCCTGGCCATTCCGGCGCAACGTCTGCGCGACCAGGGCGAGTGCGCACAGCTGAGCGTGCGCCTGGGCCTGGGACCTGAAGACGCCAGCGGTCTGCCGCCTATCGACGTGCTGTGCCGCTACATATCGAGCGGCGACCAGCGACTGATCGCTCGCGTCCCCGTCGCCGACGAAGCCTCTGGTAATGGCCAGGCGCTGCGCCTGAGAGTCATCGCTGAATTGGTTGACCGCGTGGCGCTTGAGGTCAGCCGTTTTTCCCGCGATGCCGAGTACTTCACGCAAGCTGCAACGGCCGCGCCCGGTCGTCATCAGCGTGAAGAAAGCTTGTTGACGCTGGAGAGTCTGGCCTATGCCCACCGGCTAAACCTCAACGCGCAACCGCAGCTGCTGCAACTCGGGCAAATCCCGATGATCGAGCGGCTCGAACAGAGTTTCAAAACCTTCCGTGAACGCCCGGCGCTGCACATTGCCGGTGAGGTGCTCAGCTATGGCGACTTGTACGCCCGGAGCCTGGCAATCCAACAACGGCTGCTGCCATTGATCGAGCAGCACCGGGCGGTTGAGGGACCGGTGGTCGTGGGTATTTGCCTGCCGAAATCCAGTGCATTGTTCGCCGGCATTCTGGCGATCCTCGGCAGTGGCGCGGTGTACCTGCCACTCGAACCCAGCCACCCGCTGCAACGTCAGCAGTACATCCTGGAGAACGCTGGCGCCGTGCTGTTGTTGCACGATGGCCAGCACCCGCTGAGCGATGAGATGCCGGGGCTCGACATCAGTGGCATCGACGCCCGCGAGGCAAATCCCTGCTTGCCGTTGATGCGCCTGCGTCCCGGCAGCCAGGCGCCGTGCATGGCGCTCTACACGTCGGGCACCACCGGTCATCCCAAGGGCGTGTTGCTCAGCCAAAACAATCTGGGGCACTTCACCGCGTGGTATGCCGATTACGTCGGGCTGACGGAACGGAGTCGGGTGTTGCAGTTTTCATCGCTGAGTTTCGACTCCTCGTTGATCGATATTTTTCCGGCGCTGATCCAGGGCGCCGAGCTGATCGTACCCAACGACGACCAGCGTCGTGACCCGCTGCAACTGATCGAGTTGATCCGTCATCATCAGCTCAGCCACGCGTTTTTGCCGCCAGCGCTGCTGAGCATTCTGCCGCTGGATCAGTTGCGCGACCTTGCACATGTGATGACCGGGGGCGACGTCTGCGAACCCCATGTGATCAAACAGCTGACCCAACAAGGCAAGCTCTACAACCTGTATGGCCCGACCGAAGCCACAGTGCTGATCACCGCCCGACAACTGCAGGTCGGTGACAGCAATCGCAGCCTCGGGGCACCGATTGCCAACAGTCAGGTGCTGATCCTCGACGAGAACTTTCAGCCCGTGGTCGAGCAGACCGTCGGTGAGCTGTACATCGTCGGTCCGGGGGTGTGCCTGGGCTATTTGAACAACCCGCAGCAGACCGCCGAACGCTACCTGCAATTGCCCTTGCCGGGCGGCCAAAGTTTGCGTGCCTATCGCACCGGCGATATGGCGAAGTGGACCGCCGACGGCATCGAGCTCTGTGGACGACGAGACAATCAGGTGAAGATCCGCGGCTATCGGGTCGAGCCGGAGGAGATCGAGCGCTGCCTGCGCGACAGCCAGTTGTTCCGCCAGGTGGCCGTAGTGATCGACAGTCATCGAAGGATTCTGGCGTTCCTCGCACAACCCCAGGAAGACCAGCCAGGCGTAGCGCGCGAAGCGCTGAAAGCTCACGCCCAGCAGTTCTTGCCGGACTACATGCAGCCCATCGCCTGGACTGAGTTGGCGAACATGCCTTTTGCCAGCAACGGTAAAGTCGATCGCCGGGCGCTGCTGGCGATGCCGGTCAGTGTCCTCGAAAACCTTCAGCGTCGGTTACCCGAGTCCACCGACGAGGCGCAACTGCTGGAGCTCTGGGCCGATCTGCTGGAGTTGCCGGCAGGCGACATTTCCACCGACGAAAACTTCTTCAATCTGGGCGGGCACTCGATCCTGTTGTCGCGCATGTTGCTGCAGATACGCGAGCAGTTCGGACGCAGTATCTCGATCAACCGCTTCATCGAAGTCCCGACCATCGCCAGGCTGGCCACGCTGGTCAGAGGTTCTGCCGGCGAAGAAGTGCTCAGCGAAAAAGCCCTGGCCGATGCCTTCCGCGAGCTCGATGTACAGCCCTTGCCGGTCAGCCGAATGGGCGATGTGCACAAGGTCATCGTTACCGGCGCCAACAGCTTCGTCGGCGTGCATATCGTCGAAGCGCTGCTGGCCTGGGGCGCCAGCGAAGTCGCGTGCCTGGTGCGTGACGGTGCCGGGCAAAGTGCTGCGCAGCGCTTCGCCGAATCGCTGCGTGAGAACCGTCTGGAGCACCTGGACCTGACTCGGGTGCGGGTCTACGCAGCGGACATCACGCAACCGGCACTGGGCCTGACGCCGGAGGTATATGAGCGGCTGGATCGGGAGTTCGGTGCGTTGGTACACAACGCCGCCAACGTCAACCACGTACTCGATTACGAGTCGTTGGCCCGGGATAACGTCGAGCCGATTTTCGAGTGCTTGCGGCTCTGCGAAGGGCGCAGCAAGAAGATCTTCAATTTCGTCTCCACGCTGTCGGCCTCCAGCACCATCGACGCCGAGGGGCGAGTGCTCGAACAACCCGCCGCGCAGACTCCGCCGATCTACATCAAGAACGGCTATAACCTGTCCAAATGGGTCGGCGAACGGATCCTCGAGCGTGCTCGCGAGCGCGGGGTGCGGGTCAACCTCTACCGACCAGGCAACATCAGTTTCAACAGCCTCACCGGCGTCTGCCAGCCGCACAAGAACCGTCTGATGCTGATGCTCAAAGGCTCGATCCAGCTCGGCCAGGTGCCGGAGTTCGCACTGAACTTCGACTTGATGCCGGTGGACTTCCTCGCCCGCTTCATCGCCTTTCACGCCAGCCGTTATCAGCCCGAACAGGCGGTGTTCAACCTGCACAACCCCGAACCGCTGAGCTGGGACGCCTACGTCGCTTCGTTCCGCGAGGCCGGCCGCGAGTTTCAAATGGTCAGCGTCGCCGACTGGCAACAGCAACTGGGTCGGGTCGACAGCGATAACGCGTTGTTTGGCGTGCTGGGTTTCTACCTCAACGGCTTCGAGGAGGACATCGGCGACATCTCGATGATCGGCCACGCCAATGCCCAGGCCGGTGTGCAGCAAATGGGCACGCACTACCCGCAAAAGTCTCCGGCGCTGCTGCGTCGCGGCTGCGACTACCTGAAAGAAATCAACTTCATCTGATTCACCACCCGTAGAAATGGAGCAAGACCATGAGCACTCTGCAACCCGATACCCTGATCAAAAACCCGCACGGCTGCCACGTTGTGTCGTCGGTGGAAATACCCGCCGAGGCGTCGCGGGTTTGGGAAGTGGTCGGCAACTTCGCCGGCTTCGACAAGTTCATCCCGGCGCTGTCGCACATCGAGATGACCGGCGAAGGTGTGTCGTCGCTGCGCAAGAAGTTCTTCAAGGACGGCAACCTGGTCGTCGAACAACTCAACTCCCGCGACGACCAGGCGCTGAGCATGACCTGGACTACCGTCTACAACACCTTGGGCGTTGGTCAGTTGTGGGCTGCCATGAGTGTCGAGCCCCTGAGCGCCGGCAAGTCGCGCGCAACCTGGACCATCATCGCAGAACCCGCCCAGGGCGGCGCAGAAGCAATGCCGGGGTTCAAGGACTTCGTGCAGGGGTTTGCCGATGACTCGATGAGCAACGCGCGCAATTTGTTTGCGTAGGGAATTTTCGTCATAAAAAAACGCGATGAGTCAGACCGACTTCATCGCGTTTTTTTGCATCCATGCAACGGTTTAAATCTTGAAGCTATCCACCAGTTGCTTCAGGCGGTTGGCCTGCAGCGACAAGGCATCGCAATCCTTCAATGTTTCGTTGAGGTTGGCCACGCCCTGCTGGTTCAGCAGGTTGATCTGATTGATGTCACCGTTCAGGGTTTCCACCACTGCCGTCTGCTCTTCCGTTGCGGCCGCAACCGACTGGTTCATGCCGTCGATTTCGGTGATCCGCTGGGTCACGCTGATCAACCGCGCACCGGCCTGATTCGCCACTTCGACGCTTTCCTCACTGGATACCTGGCTGGCATTCATGGTCGATACCGCTTCACGCGAGCCGACCTGCAATGAGGTGATCATCTTGTGAATCTCCTCTGCCGACTCCTGAGTGCGATGGGCCAGGTTGCGCACTTCATCCGCCACCACCGCGAAACCACGTCCGGCTTCACCCGCCCGCGCCGCTTCGATGGCCGCGTTGAGAGCCAGCAAGTTGGTCTGCTGCGAGATGCCTTTAATCACATCGAGGATGTGCCCGATGTTGTCGGTGCTGGCGTTCAGGGTTTCAATCTGGGTGCACGACAGGCTGATTTTTTGCGACAACTCGGTCATCGCCAAAATCGTTTGTTCCACCACCTGACGACCGTCGTCAGCTTGCTCACTGGCACCGCTGGCGTGTTGCGACGCGTCCGCTGCATTACGGGCAATCTCCTGAGTGGCCGCACCCAGTTGGTTGATCGCTGCCGCCACGCTATTGGTCCGTGCGCTTTGCTCATCGGAGCCGATGATCGAAGCATTCGACGACGCCATGACCCGTTGCGACAGGTCATGTACCTGGCGCGTGGCCGACGACACTTCGGAAATCGACGCGTGAATCCGCTCCACGAACTGGTTGAAGGCACCGCCCAATTCACCAAACTCGTCTTTGCTTTCCACCGCCAGACGGCGAGTCAAATCGCCTTCGCCTTGAGCGATGTCCTGCATCGCACGGCCCATGGTGGTCAGTGGACGCATCAGCACTTGAATCAACAGACTCAGCAGCACGGCAATTGCGGTCACCGCGATGAACATCGCAATCAGTGCCGACGTGCGGAATTTGCTCAGTGGCGCATAAGCCTTATCCCTATCGATCGTCAGGCCGATGTACCACTCAGCATTCGGCAAGCCGGTAACCGGGGTAAAGGACAGGATGCGCGCCTGCTTGTTCAGGAGCACTTCCTGATTCCCCCGCTCGATGCGTACGTTCGAGCCTGGGTAGATGTCCTTGAGGTTCTTCATCACCTGGTCTTTGTCCGGGCTGACGATCACCTGGCCGTCAGCACTGACCAGGAACGCATGACCGATACCACCGAAGTCCACCGAGTTGATGATCTTCACCAGGGTTTCCAGACTCAGGTCACCACCGACGACGCCAAGCAGTTCACCGTTCTTCTTCACCGGCATGGCGATCGTCACCACCAGCCCGCCAACAGCGGCCATGTAGGGCGGCGTGAGCATGGTTTTGTCGGCAGCTACGGCCTGCTTGTACCAAGGGCGCTGACGTGGATCGTAACCATCGGGCATTTTGGCGTCAGGACGTTGGGTAAACACGCCATTGGACTGACCGACGTAGGTGAACTGGAAATTCGAGGTGAAGGCCGGCTGATCGACCAGCCCGGCAAAGTCTGCGTTGGCGCCTTGGTGCGCGACGTTCTGGGAGAGGTTTTCCAGTACCAGGATTCGCCCACTCAGCCAGTTCTGGACGCTGCTGGCCGTCAGATCGCCGGCTTGCTGGACGGAGGAGTCGAGGTTTTGCTGGATGGTATTCCGCTGCAGGTAGTCGTTGTACAAAGTGAACAACGCAAAAGCCAGAACCACTACGCCTGAAGCGGCCAAAAGGATTTTATGGCTGAACTTGAGATTCATTTCATGGGACTTCTTATGCAAGGAGTGGGGATGCGTTCCGGGTGCAACATTCCATGTGACGCCGTAGACCGTTCTAAGGCGGCTCTACTTTGGTGCACGCATGTCTCACCAGTCTTTCGGCACAGATCCGAGAAAACTTAGGCTTTTATGCAAAACGCACGTCTTTCCCTGCATGAGCCCGCTAAATGGCGTGCTAGAGCTTTCAACCTACGTTTTTTTGATGACGCTTGATCATGCAGCACAGGCGCTCTGCACCAATCATCGCGCAGGAGGGCGAGGCGGCAGGGTCTTCACGGGGAGCTTGAAGCCTTTAGCGGCCTCTGAAATGACAAAACCCCTGTCTGCGTAAGCAGACAGGGGTTTCGGAATTCAATCTTGACGATGACCTACTCTCACATGGGGAAACCCCACACTACCATCGGCGATGCATCGTTTCACTGCTGAGTTCGGGATGGGATCAGGTGGTTCCAATGCTCTATGGTCGTCAAGAAATTCTGTGACCAGCCCGTATGAAGCATACGTGCCGGCAAAATTGGTGACTTCTACTTAAAACAAAACCCCTACCTGCATACGCAAATAGGGGTTTCGGAATTTAATCTTGACGATGACCTACTCTCACATGGGGAAACCCCACACTACCATCGGCGATGCATCGTTTCACTGCTGAGTTCGGGATGGGATCAGGTGGTTCCAATGCTCTATGGTCGTCAAGAAATTCGGGTACTGAGTCGTGACCTGTTGGTCCCGCTTCAGCAAATTGGGTATGTGATAGATCTCGGTGTTTGTGAGCAGCTCGAACTTTCGGTTCGTTTCGTCTTCACACACCGCAATCTGGTTCTTCTCTCGAAGCATGCAGATTGCTTGGGTGTTATATGGTCAAGCCTCACGGGCAATTAGTATTGGTTAGCTCAACGCCTCACAGCGCTTACACACCCAACCTATCAACGTCGTAGTCTTCGACGGCCCTTCAGGGGACTCAAGGTCCCAGTGAGATCTCATCTTGAGGCTAGTTTCCCGCTTAGATGCTTTCAGCGGTTATCTATTCCGAACATAGCTACCCGGCAATGCCACTGGCGTGACAACCGGAACACCAGAGGTTCGTCCACTCCGGTCCTCTCGTACTAGGAGCAGCCCCTCTCAAATCTCAAACGTCCACGGCAGATAGGGACCGAACTGTCTCACGACGTTCTAAACCCAGCTCGCGTACCACTTTAAATGGCGAACAGCCATACCCTTGGGACCGGCTTCAGCCCCAGGATGTGATGAGCCGACATCGAGGTGCCAAACACCGCCGTCGATATGAACTCTTGGGCGGTATCAGCCTGTTATCCCCGGAGTACCTTTTATCCGTTGAGCGATGGCCCTTCCATACAGAACCACCGGATCACTAAGACCTACTTTCGTACCTGCTCGACGTGTCTGTCTCGCAGTCAAGCGCGCTTTTGCCTTTATACTCTACGACCGATTTCCGACCGGTCTGAGCGCACCTTCGTACTCCTCCGTTACTCTTTAGGAGGAGACCGCCCCAGTCAAACTACCCACCATACACTGTCCTCGATCCGGATAACGGACCTGAGTTAGAACCTCAAAGTTGCCAGGGTGGTATTTCAAGGTTGGCTCCACGCGAACTGGCGTCCACGCTTCAAAGCCTCCCACCTATCCTACACAAGCAAATTCAAAGTCCAGTG